>NZ_KI421447.1:0-50592 GCF_000472645.1 Bradyrhizobium sp. WSM2254
GCACGAAACAGCACCAGCACCGGATAGCCTGGCCGACCGGGACTCCCCTCATCCCGCAAATGGCCGATCAGCTTCTCGAACCGGTACCACTTGACCAGGCCAGCCAGCCGATCCAGCGCCGCATTGGCGCCGGCCCCCTTCGGCATCAGCGCTTCCACAAAGCTCGGCTGTCCCGTCTGCTTAACCGCCATCGCCACCCTCCAAGGCTTTGCCCTAGGGAATCACAATTGACGAATTACGCAACAGGCCCACAAGGGGAGAAGGGAGGGCAGCGGTGAACTCGGCAAAAGATTCCAGGCTCGCGCTAAGCGCGCCCCGGAATGACAGGCGAAACTACGCCGCTTCCTCCACATCGCCGTTGACCAGCTTGCGCGCGGCGCGCTCGGCTTCGCGGGCGTTGCGGAAGAACTGGCCTTCGAGGCGGTAGAAGCGGTCGGACGAGGCGAAAAAGCAGTAGCCTCCTTGAGAACGAACGACGATACCTGCGGTCTGCGAATTGACTTCGATGATGTAGCTGTCCGGCATGGCCCGTGGATTCCTCAAGTGCGGGCAAATAACGACACTTCTGCCCAAAGGTTCCTGGGCATTTGAGGCCGTTTCCACCCCGAATCGACGTACAATTGAGTACGCTGGGACCTCATCCATTTTATGACTTGTTCTTGGCGAAGACGCGACGACCGCGGAGGCAACGCCGCGCGGTCATACGCCGCGCGCGATTACGTCGCGATCGCCGTGTCGGACGGGCGAACCGCCTGCGGGCGCCCGTGTTCGTCGATCGAGACGTAGGTGAAGTTGCCATCGGTGACGAGGAACGGATGCTCCTCTCCGCGGCGCAGCGCCCACGCCTCCAGATGCACCGTCAACGAGGTGCGCCCGACACGCACGAGATTGGCATAGACCGAGACGAGATCGCCGACATAGACGGCTTTGCGAAAGTTCATCGCCTCGATCGCAACCGTCACGGTGCGCGACTTCGCGACCTTCGAGGCGAACACGCCGCCGCCGACGTCCATCTGGCTGAGCAGCCAGCCGCCGAAAATGTCGCCGTTCGCGTTGGTGTCGGCCGGCATCGCCAGCGTGCGGATGCAGAGATCGCCGCTCGGCCCGGTATTCGCCTGTTCGTTCATGCCTCTCTCACTTGAGATTGCTCACTTGAAATTGTCCCAGCCCGCGTCGGGCGCGAAACGTCCGCCGAATCGTTCGGCGAGCTCACGCAAGGTGGACACGACATTATCCACGCCGCGGGAGCGCGCATAGTTCAGCGGACCGCCGCGGAACGGTGCATACCCCGTACCGAAGATCATGGCGCCATCGACCGCGTCGGGATCGTCGACGATGCCTTCGCGAAGCGCCGCGACGCAGACGTTGGACATCGGCAGCACCAGGCGGTCGATCATCTGGTCGGTCACACGCGGGCCGGTCTCGGGGAGCGGCGCCTTCTCCGCCTTGCCATCCTTCCAGGTGTAGAAGCCCCTGCCGGTCTTGCGGCCGAGCTCGCCCTTGGCGACCTTCTCGCGCAGCCAGGCCGGTGTCGGGGGCAACAGATCGCCGAACTTGGTGCGCAGCATGTCGCCGACATCGAGGCAGATGTCGAGCCCGACCTGGTCGGCAAGCTCGATCGGTCCCATCGGCATGCCGAACTGCTCGGCCGCGGCGTCGATCAGGCGCTGGTCGGTCTTCTCGTCCAGCATCACCATCGCCTCCAGCATGTAGGGCGTCAGCGCGCGGTTGACGAGGAAGCCGGGCGAGCTCTTCACGGCGAGCGGCAGGCGGTCGATCGCGCCGACGAAGGCGAGCGCCTCTTTCAACACTTGCGGATCGTTGCCGTCATGGCTGACGACCTCGACCAGTTGCAGCCGCGACACCGGATTGAAGAAGTGCAGTCCGACCAGCCGCTCGGGCCGCGTCAGCGTGGTGCGCAGGTCCTGAAGCGGAATGCTCGAGGTGTTGGTCGCGAGAATCGCACCCGGCTTCATCCGCGGCTCGAGGCCGGCATAGACCTTCTGCTTCAGCTCGAGCTTTTCCGGCACCGCTTCGATAACGAGATCGGCGTTGCGGACGCCTTCCCCATCCATGTCCGGAATCAGGCGATCGAGAGCGTCGCGCACCTCGGTGGGTTTGCGGATGATCTTGCCGTAAAGCTCGGCCCCGCGCTTCACCGCGCCCGCGATCGGCTCCGCCTTCATGTCCGCGAGCGAAACCCGCAGCCCCTGCCCCGCACACCACGCCGCGATGTCGCCGCCCATGGCGCCGGCGCCGATGACATGGACATGCTTCACCGTGTTGCCGGAGCCCGCCGCCTTCTTCATCTGCTCGCGCAGGAAGAAGACGCGGATCAGATTTTGCGCCGTCGGCGTCACCATCAGCTTGGCGAATGACGCCTGCTCGGCCCCCAGCATCGCGGCCTTGCTGCCGCCATGCGTCTCCCAGAGATCGATCAGCGCGTAAGGCGCCGGATAGTGCTCACGCGGTGCCGCCTTCGCAGCCTCCGAGCGCATGCGCTTGGCGAGCAGTCCACGCACCGGTCCGAGGTTGGCCGCGCGCGTGAGCAGACTGGGCCCGGCCCGCTTCAGCCGGCCGAACAGCACGTCCTTCACCGCGCCACGGACGTGGCGTTCCTGCGTCACGGTATCGACGAGGCCGAGCGCTTTGGCGCGGCGTGCATCGATGGTGCGGCCGGTCAGCATCAAGGCCATCGACTGGGTCGGATTGACCAGTGCGGTAAAGCGCGCGGTGCCGCCGAGACCGGGATGCAGGCCCAGCATCACCTCGGGGAAGCCGAAGCGCGCGCCGTCGATGGCGATGCGCGACTGGCAGGCGAGCGCGACCTCGAGCCCGCCGCCGAGGCAGAAGCCATGGATGACCGCGACCGTCGGCAGCTTGAGTGCCTCCAGATGATCGACGACGGCATGCGCGGCGCGGATGCGCGTTTCCACCATCTCGGGATCGCTGGCACCGCGGAATTCGTTGACGTCGGCACCGGCGATGAAGCCGGACGGTTTGGCCGAGCGGATCACGAGGCCTGCGGGGCGCTCGGTCTCGATCGCGGCGAGCACCGCGTCGAACTCCTCCATCACGTCGGAGGACAGCGTGTTGGCGCTTGTCCCGGCGCGGTCGAACAGCAGCCAGGCGAGGCCGTCGGCATCGCGCGTCAGCTTGAAATGCTTGTAGGGGCCGTCGGCCGCCGGCTGGGGCCCGAGCGTCAGCACGCGGTCGCCAAGCGCGGTCATGATCCTGGAATCCATGGTCACACCGCCTCGATCAGCATGGCGCCGCCGAGCCCGCCGCCGATGCATTCGGTGGCGACGCCGCGCCGGGTGCCGAGGCGCTTCATCGCATTGACCAGATGCAGCACGATGCGGTTGCCGGAGGTGCCGACGGGATGGCCGAGCGAGATCGCACCGCCGTCGACATTGAGCTTGTCACGATCGATCTCGCCGGCGGCGCCGTCGAGCCCAAGTATCTCGCGGCAGAATGTGTCGTCGTTCCAGGCGGCGAGGCAACCGAGCACCTGCGTCGCGAACGCCTCGTTCAGCTCCCAGGTCTCGACGTCCTTGACGGTGAGGTCGTTGCGCTGGAGCAGCGGCGTCGCCGACATCACGGGGCCGAGCCCCATGATAGCAGGATCGAGCGCGGCCCAGTTGCTGTCGACGATGACGGCCTTCGGCGTCAGCTTGTGTTTTGCGACTGCCGCGTCGGAGGCGAGGATCACCCAGGAGGCGCCGTCGGTGATCTGCGAGGAATTGCCGGCTGTCACCTGGCCCCAGGGGCGCTCGAACACCGGCCTCAGCTTTGCGAGCGTCTCGGCCGTGGAGTCCGGCCGCACGCCGTCATCGTGGTCGAAGAACTTGCCGTCGCGGGAGAACGCGGTCTCGACCTCGCCCTTGAGAAAACCTTCGGCCTGCGCATGGGCGAGCCGGCGATGGCTCTCGGCGGCGTAGGCGTCGGACTGCGCGCGGGTGATGCCGAAGAGATGGCCGACGACCTCGGCGGTCTGCCCCATGTTCAAGTCCGTGATGGGGTCGGTGAGCCCGCGCTCCAGGCCGATGATCGGCTTGAGATAGCGCGGCCGCAATTTGAAGGCCGCGGCCAATTTCGCGGCGACGCCCTTGGCGGTGGCAAGTCCGGCGAACCAGCGCACGCCGGAATTCGGCCAGACCAGCGGCGCGTGGCTCAGCGCTTCAGTGCCGCCGGCCAGGATCATGTCGGCATGGCCCTCGCGGATATAGCGGTAGGCGGTGTCGATCGACTGCATGCCGGAGCCGCAATTGATCTGCACGGTGAAGGCGACCATGTCCTCGCCCATGCCGAGCCGGAGCGCGGCGACGCGAGCCGGATTCATCTCGTCGGCGATGACGTTGACGCAGCCGAGGATGACCTGGTCGAAAGTTGTCGGCGAAAACGGCTGGCGCGCCAAAAGCGGCCGTCCGCATTGCACGGCGAGATCGACGGGCGTGAACGGACCGGGCCCCGAGCGCGCCTTCAAGAACGGCGTCCGGCTGCCGTCGACGATGAATACTGGTCGTGCCATCAGCTCGCCGCCCTCTGTTCACCGAGTTCCTGGAAGAACTGATGCACATCTCCGGTTTTCTTGTAAATCGGCGACAGCGCCTCCGGCGCAAAATCGTCGACCTCGATCACCTTTGTGACGGCTTCATGAGCGGCAGCAAGCTGCTCGCCCTCGGCCTGCGTGATCACGCCCTTGGCCACCGCCTCCTTCCATTCGCTGATATGCGCGGCGCGGATACGCTTGGCGATCGCGTCGGTGCCTGCGACCAGCTTGAAGGCGCGCTCCAGCCGGGCAAAGCCGCCGTCGTCGTCGACATAAGCAAGGTCGGACGTGAGGCGGTCACGTGCCGCCGACGGCTCCAGCACGAGGCTTGCGCATCGGTGCACGACCCGGTCGGACGGGCCGAGCACACGGGCGCCGAAAGGCTGGACCACGAGCTTGAGGAAACCGGCGACGAAGCGGTTCGGCAGATTGGCGAGAATTTCCGCGAGCCGATTTTCAATGGTCTTGAAGCCGGTCGCCATGCACCATTCCAGCGCGGCAAAGTCCTCCGTCTGCCGGCCCTCGTCCTGCCAGCGCTTCAGCGCGGCCGAGAGCAGGTAGAGCTCGGACAGAATGTCGCCGAAGCGCGCCGAGAGCATCTCCTTGCGCTTGAGCGCGCCGCCGAGCGTGAGCAGCGCCATGTCGGCGCAGAGCGCAAACGCCGCCGAATAGCGCGAGAGCTGGCGATAGAATGGCGTGGCGTCACCCGCATCCGGCGCCGGCGCGAACGCGCCGAAGCTCCAGCTCCGGCCGAACGCACGCAACAGCGTCTGGAAGCTGTGGCCGGCATGTTTCCAGAACGCCTTGTCGAACGCGGTGAGCCCGCGCTCGCGGTCGGTGTCCGCAAGCGCGTTCATCTCGTCGAGCAGATAGGGATGCGCGCGGATGGCGCCCTGCCCGAACACGATGAGGTTGCGGGTCAGGATATTGGCGCCCTCGACCGTGATGCCGACCGGCACGGCGCGGTGCAGATTGCCGAGATAGTTTTGCGGACCGTCGATCACGGCCTTGCCGCCGTGAATGTCCATGGCGTCGTCGATGGCGGTGCGCATCCGTTCGGTCGCGTGCAGCTTCATGATGCCGGAGATGACAGCGGGATGGATGCCGGCATTCAGCGCCGCGCAGGTCAGCCGGCGCGCCGCGTCGAGCTGGTAGGCGGTGGCGACAATGCGCGCGAGCGGCTCCTCGACGCCCTCGAATTTCGAGATCGAGATGCCGAACTGCTCGCGGATGCGGGCATAGGCGCCGGTGGTGCGCGCGGCGTAGGCGGCGCCGGCCGCCGACAGCGACGGCAGCGAGATGCCGCGGCCGGCGGCTAACGCCGTCATCAGCATCTTCCAGCCCTGCCCGAGCCTCTCCTTGCCGCCGATGACGTAGTCGAGCGGGATGAAGACGTCGCGGCCCCAATTCGGGCCATTCTGGAACACCTGCATCGACGGCAGATGACGATGGCCGATCTTGACGCCCGGCAGATTGGTCGGGATTAGCGCCACGGTGATGCCGAGCTCTTCCTGCTGGCCCACGAGGTGGTCGGGGTCATAGGCCTTGAAGGCGAGGCCCAGCAGCGTCGCGACAGGGCCGAGCGTGATGTAGCGCTTGTGCCAGTTGAGCCTGAGGCCTACGACCTCGCGGCCTTCGAAGGTGCCCTTGCAGATGATGCCGGTGTCCACCATCGAGGCCGCGTCGGAGCCCGCTTCGGGGCTGGTAAGGCCGAAGCAGGGAATGTCGCGGCCGTCGGCGAGCCGCGGCAGCCAGCGCGCCTGCTGCTCCTTGGTGCCGAAGCGCATGAGGAGCTCGCCGGGACCGAGGGAGTTCGGCACCATCACCGTGACGGCGGCGGCGATCGAGCGGGTCGAGATCTTGCGCACGACTTCCGAATGGGCGTAGGGCGAGAAGCCGAGGCCGCCAAACTCCTTCGGGATGATCATGCCGAAGAATTTCTCGCGCTTGACGAAGTGCCAGACATCCGGCGGCAAATCGCGCCATTCCCAAAAAATCTTCCACTCGTCGAGCATGGCGCAGAGCTCGTCGACCGGGCCGTTGAGAAAGGCCTGCTCCTCGTCGGTCAGGGCTGCCGGCGGGACCTTCAGCAGCTTCGCCCAATCAGGGTTGCCGGTGAACAGATCGGCGTCCCACCAGACGTCCCCGGCCTCCAGCGCCTCGCGCTCGGTGTCGGACATCGCCGGCAGCACGCCGCGCGCCCAGGAGAAGATCGGTTTTGTGATGGTGTCGCGGCGGAAGCTCATGGCAAAACCTCATGGATCAGCGCGGGTGACCGACATTTTAGCGGAAAGTGGCCGGCGGAGGTGGACACTTCGCCTGCGAAATTGACGCGGCCGGGCGACCGCCCAAGGGCCATAACGGCCAGGGTGTGGGGGCAGTTCCGGGAGGGGAAGCGAGCGGAATACCCCACGTCATTCCGGGGCACGCGAAGCGTGAACCCGGAATCCATCGTGCGGCAGCGTTGGTCGATGAATGGATTCCGGGTTCGCGCCTGTCGGCCCGCCCCGGAATGACGTGTGGAGGGAGCGGTGGCCGGCCTAATCCGGCCGCACCATCTCGAACATGTTTTCCGGCTTGATCTCGAAATAGTCGCCGCGGCGGCCGGCGCGAACGATGGGGCGGGCGGCGGCGGTCTGGTAGACGCCGTCCTTGATCATGGCCTTGTCGATATGGACGGCGACGACCTCGCCCAGCGTCAGCCAGGCATCGGCCTCCTTGCCGTCGGCGCCCTTGAGGCGAACGATGTCGGACACCTTGCACTCGAAGGCGACCGGGCTCTCAGCCACGCGCGGCACGTTGACGAGCTTGCCGGGCACGGCGGTGAGGCCGGCGACCTCGAACTCGTCGACCTCAGGCGCGACATGCGCCGCGGTCGCGTTCATCTGCCTGGCAAGATCCATCGTGGCGAGATTCCAGACGAACTCGCCGGTCTGCTCCATGTTCGAGACCGTGTCCTTCCAGTTGGTGGAGGAGAAGCCGATGATCGGCGGCACGTAGCAAAAGGCGTTGAAGAAGCTGTAGGGCGCGAGATTGACGTGGCCCCTGGTGTCGCGGGAGGAGATCCACCCGATCGGCCGCGGCGCGATGATGGCGTTGAAGGGATCGTGCTTGAGGCCGTGGCCCTTGGAGGGCTCGTAGAAGTACAGGTCTTTGTCGGTCACGCTGGCTTTCCCCTGATCGTCATTGCGAGCGCAGCGAAGCAATCCAGAATCCCGCCGCGGAGACAGTCTGGATTGCTTCGCTGCGCTCGCAATGACGGAGTTTGTTGGTCCGTCATTGCCCGCCACCGGCCCGTCATTCCGGGGCGGACGGCTTGCTTATAGGAGGAAACGGCCCAGCCCGTCAGTGACGCGGCGACAGACCCGCGATGACGAAATCGATCATCTGGTCGATGGTCGGGCCCGGCTTGGTGGCGCACTGGGCGATCATCTGGGGGTGGAAGAAGCGCATCATCGCCGTGCAGGAGCACAGCGCGGCCAGTTGCAGGTCCGGGGCCTCGAACTCGCCGGAGGCCGCGCCCTGCGCGATCATCTGGCCGATCACCCCAGCAATGCACTCCATATGGGCGACGCAGACGTCCCAGTCCTCCTGCATCGCGATCTCGACCATCTCATGCAGCTTGTTATCGCCGACATAGCGCTCGGTGTTCATGCGGTGGATGGTGGTGAGCAGCTCGCGGAAGCGCGGGAGCACCGGACCAGGCCTCGCCACGATCCGCTGCGCTTCGATCTCGACCTCGCCCATCAGCGAACGAGCCACCGCCTGGTGAATCGCCTTCTTCGATTCGAAGAAGCGATACACGTTGGCGGGGCTCATCCTGAGCTCCTTGGCGATGTCGCCGACCGTGGTCTTCTGGTAGCCGATCTGGCGGAACAGCCGCTCGGCCACCTCGAGAATACGATCCCGGGTGTCGCCTTCGATATGTTCCGCAACCAGTGTCATCTGTCAGGACTCGTCAGTCAGCACTTCTTCTCACTTATTCAGCCGCTTCAGCAAGCGGAATTGCGTGCGGGTCATCGTTCCCATGCTGCGGCGCGGCAGGCTGCTCGGGGGTGCCGGCCTCGTCCAGGCTCTTCCTGAACCACAGGGCGTAGAGGCCCGGCAGGTACAGGAGCGTCAGGAAGGTCGCCACGAACAGGCCGCCCATGATCGTGATCGCCATCGGGCCCCAGAACGCCGAGCGCGTCAGCGGGATCATGGCCAGGATGGCGGCCAGCGCCGTCAGCACCACCGGACGGGCCCGGCGGACGGTCGCCTCCACGATCGCCTCTCGGCGAGTCAACCCATGAGAAACGTCGGTCTCGATCTGGTCGACCAGGATGACCGCGTTGCGCATGATCATGCCGGCGAGCGCGATCAAGCCGAGCAGCGCCACGAAGCCGAACGGGGCGTTGGCGACGTTGAGGCCCAGGGACGCACCGACGATGCCGAGCGGCGCGGTCAGGAACACCAGGATCAGGCGCGAGAAGCTCTGAAGCTGGATCATCAGCAGCGTCAGCATCACCATGACCATCACCGGGAAGAGGATGAAGATCGAGGCGTTGCCCTTGGCGGATTCCTCGAACGCACCGCCCGGCTCGATGCGGTAGGCCGGCTCGAGATGATCCTTGATCGCCTTCAGCTTCGGCGTGATCTGGCTGGTGACGTCGGGCGCCTGCACGCCGTCGACGACATCGGAGCGCACGGTGATCGCCATGTCGCGGTTGCGCCGCCACATGATCGGCTCCTCGTGGGAGTACTCGATCTTGGCGATCTGCTGGAGCGGCACGGCAACGCCATTGCGCGAGGTGATCGTGAGGTCGCCGACGCCGCCGAGGTCGAGGCGCTCGGACGGGATCGCACGGGCGACCACGCCGACCTTCTCGATGCCGTCGCGCACGGTCGTGACCTGCGAGCCCGAGATCAGCATTGCGAGCGCCTGCGACACGTCCTGCGGGGTCAGGCCCATGGCACGGGCGCGGTCCTGGTCGACGACGAGCTTGAGATAGGGCGACTGCTCGTTCCAGTCGAGCTGGACATCCTTGACGCTCTTGTTCTGCCGCATGACGTCGCGGACCTCGTAGGCGATCTCGCGCACCTTGTTGGCGTCGGGGCCGATCACGCGGAACTGCACGGGGAAGCCCACCGGCGGGCCGAAGTTGAAGCGATCGACTCGGACACGCGCCTCGGACAGAAAGCCCTCGGCGGCCGCATTTTCGATCTTGGCCTTGATGCGCTCGCGCGCCTCGACGCCCTTGGCGACGATGACGACCTCGGCAAAGGCCTCGTTCGGAAGCTGCGGGTTGAGGCCGAGCCAGAAGCGCGGCGAACCCTGGCCGACATAGGCGGTATAGGTCTCGATGTCCTTGTCGTCCTTGAGCAGCGTCTCGGCCTTCTTCACCGCCTTCTCGGTGACGTTGAAGGCGGTGCCCTCGGGCAGGCGCAGCTGGAGGAACAGTTCGGGCCGCTCCGACAGCGGGAAGAACTGCTGCTGGACATGACCGAAGCCGACGACCGAGGCGACGAAGACGCCGACGGTCGCGACCACCACCGTGATGCGGTGATTGACGCACCACTGCACGACGGCGCGCAGGCCGCGATACATGCGGGTCTCGTAGACCGCGTGCGGATCGTGGTTGTGGTGCACCTTGATGTTGGGGAGCAGCTTGACGCCGATATAGGGCGTGAAGATCACCGCCACGAACCAGGAGGCGACCAGCGCGATCGCCACGATCCAGAAGATGCTGCCGGCATATTCGCCGACCGCGGAATTGGCAAAGCCGATGGGGAGGAAGCCAGCGGCCGTGACCAGCGTTCCCGTGAGCATCGGAAACGCAGTGGATTCCCAGGCGAAGGACGCCGCGCGCATGCGGTCCCAGCCCTGCTCCATCTTCACCACCATCATCTCGACCGCGATGATGGCGTCATCCACCAGAAGGCCGAGCGCGATGATCAGCGCGCCGAGCGTGATGCGGTGCAGGTCGAGCGACATCGTGTTCATGACGATGAAGACGATGCCGAGCACCAGCGGCACGGACAGCGCGACCACGATGCCGGTGCGCCAGCCGAGCGCCAGGAACGACACGAACAGCACGATGACGAGCGCTTCCATGAAGGAGTGCACGAACTCGCCGACGGCATGCTCGACCACCTTGGGCTGGTCGGCGATGAGCTTGACATCGACGCCCTGCGGCACCGCCTTCATGAACTCGGCGGTGGCCTTCTCGACCTCCTTGCCGAGATCGAGGATGTTGGCGCCCTTGGCGGTGACGACGCCGATACCGATCGCGGCCTTGCCTTCCTGGCGCACGACGAAGCTCGGCGGATCGACATAGCCGTGGGTGACGGTGGCGATATCGCCGAGACGGAACACGCGGCCGTTGCTCTCGACCGGGGTCTCGGCGACGGCCTTGGCGCCGTCGAGCGCGCCGGTGACGCGCAGCGGCACGCGCTGCGAGGAGGTCTCGACCGTGCCGGCCGGGGTTACGTTGTTCTGCTTGGCGAGCGAGTCGAACAGCGCCTGCGGCGTGATGCCGAGGGTGGCGAGCTTGGCGTGGCTGAACTCGACGAAGATACGCTCGTCCTGATTGCCGTATACGTCAACCTTGGTCACGCCCGGCACCTTCAGGAGGCGCTGGCGGAAGCCTTCGGACACCTTCTTGAGCTGGGCATAGTCGGCGCCGTCGCCGGTCATCATGTAGAGGATCGAATCGACGTCGGAGAACTCGTCGTTGACGACGGGTCCGAGGATGCCGGAGGGCAGCTGGCCCTGCACGTCGACCAGCTTCTTGCGCAGCAGATAGAAGAGGTAAGGCACGTCCTTCGGCGGCGTCGAGTCGCGGAAGGTGACCTGGAGCGCGGTGAAGGCAGGCTTGGAATAGGTCTGCACCTTCTCGAAGTAAGGCAGCTCCTGGATCTTCTTCTCGATGGGATCGGCGACCTGGGTCTGCATCTCCTGGGCGGTTGCGCCCGGCCAGATCACGGAGACGTTGACCACCTTCACCGTGAAGAACGGATCCTCGGCGCGGCCGAGCTTCTGATAGGAAAAGAAGCCGGCGACGCCGAGCACGAGCATCAGGAACAGGACCAGCGTCGGATGGCTGACGGCCCAGGCCGAAAGATTGAAGCGCTTCATCGCTCTCTCCGAAAAGACGATCCAATTGCAAAAACGTCAGCCACTCTGTTCAACCCGTCGTCGCGAGGCAGCGAAGCAATCCAGGGGGCTGGGCAGATTCTGGATCGCTTCGCCGCTTCAGCCCCAGCATTTGCGCTTGGGCCGAAACTCACCTCACACGACGAAACTCGACTTTCTCTTGTCATTCCGGGATGGTCCGAAGGACCAGACCCGGAATCTCGAGATTCTCAGGTGCGCAATTGCGCACCATAGTTCGGTGCTCCGCACCGCCCCGGAATGACCGAAACTAAAAGGACAGTGACGAGACGACCCGCACCCTCTGGCCCGGATCGAGCTTCTGCACGCCGAGGGCGACGATCTTGGCGCCCTCTTCGACACCGCTGGTGATGACGACGTCGTTGCTCTCGTAGGACTTCACCACCACCGGCTTCAGCGTCACCGCGCCGTTGTCGTCGACGACGTAGAAGGAGGGCTTGCCGCCTTCGTTGAACAGCGCCGACAGCGGCAGCCGCGCGACGCGCTCGGTAGCGGCGTCCGACAGCGTCAGCGTCGCGGTCATGCCGAGCGAAACCTTGTCGTCGGCCTCGGGCAGCGAGAACTTTGCGAGATAGGTGCGCGTCGCGGTATCCGCGGTGGGCGCGATCTCGCGCAGCTTGGCCGTATATTTCTTGCCCGGCTCCGACCAAAGAGTGACGCTGGCGGCGCCCGATTTGGCACGTCCGACCAGCGTCTCAGGGATCGCGACGACCGCTTCCTTCTCGGCAAAGCGGGCGACACGGATCGAAGCCTGGCCTGCGGCAACCACCTGGCCGGGCTCGATCAGCGTCGCGGTGACGACGCCACGGGCGTCGGCGTTGAGCGTCGCGTAGGAAAGGGAATTCTTGGTCAGCTCGACCGAGCGCTCGGCCCGGTTCAACCGTGCGCGGGCCTCATCGGCGGCGGCGCGGCTCGAATCCATCTGCGCGTCCGTGGTCCAGCCCTTGGCCTTCAGATCCTTGGCGCGCTGCTCGGCGGCGGCGGCCTGGGCCAGCACGCCGGTCGCCGCGGTCTGCTCGGCCACGGACTGCTCGGCCTGGAGCTTCAGATCGACCTCATCGAGGGTGGCGAGCGGCTGGCCGATCTCGACGGTCTGGCCGACCTCCACGAGGCGCTTGGCGACCTTGCCGGCGACGCGGAAGCCGAGATCACTCTCGATCCGCGGCCTGACGGTGCCGACGAAGCTACGCTCCGGGGTCTCGGCATCATAATGCGCGGTGGCGATCAGAACCGGCCGCGGCGGCTCGGCCTTCTCGGCGACGGTGTCATTGCACCCGGCAAGCGCCGCGGCCATCAGGGCCAGCGACACACCCGCCAAGAGCTTGGAATAGCTGGATAAAACCGACCGGACGAACATCGGAGGACACTCCTGCGACTGCAATGAGAGGAATGTCGACTAATCACTGATAAAAGTCAATAATCGTCAGTCATCAGGAAAGCGTGATCGTTAAGGGGTGGTAAGGATTGCGCCGGGCGCGACCAAGAGGTGCCATCGTAGGGTGGGCAAAGCGACTTGTCCGCCGAAGCCAGAAGGGCGAAGGCGGAAGCGTGCCCACCAGACCGGTCATTATTGGCGGGACAGATGGTGGGCACGGCGCGCAAAGGGCGCGCCGTTGCCCACCCTACAAAGCTCTCGCTACCGCCCCTGCCCGGCGAACTCGTGCTTGCTGTCGTGGCCGCCGACAAAAACCAAAATGCCGGCGAGCAGGGGCAGCACCGCGAGCACCAGCAGGCCGGTCGAGGTCTGGCCGGTCGCTTCCTTGACCCAGCCGATCAAATACGGCCCGCCGAAGCCGGCGAGGTTGCCGATCGAGTTGATCAGGGCGATGCCGCCGGCCGCGGCCGTGCCTGAGAGCCAGGCGGTCGGCAGGGTCCAGAACACACCAAAACAGCAGAACACGCCGATCGCGGCCACCGTCAGCACCACCATCGTCATGGTGGGATCGGTGAGATAGGAGGAGACGCCGAGCGCGACCGCGGTGAGCAGCAGTGGCGCGCCGACATGCATTACGCGCTCGCGCGTGGCATCGGAATGCCGCGCCCACAGGATCATCGCGATGGTGCCGAACAGATACGGGATCGCGGTGACGAAGCCGGTCTGGGCATTGGTGAGACCGAACGCCTTCACGATCTGCGGCAGCCAGAATTGCATGCCGTAGAGCGCGCCGACGAAGCCGAAATAGATCAGGCTGAGCGCGATCACCTTCGGCGAGGACAGCGCTTCGCCGAGCGACAGATGCTTCACCGCCTGCTTGGCCGCGATTTCGGAATCGAGCTTCGCCTTGAGCCAGGCCTTCTGCTCGGCCGAGAGCCAATCCGCCTTCTCCGGCCTGTCGGTGAGATAGAACCAGGTGACGATGCCGAGCAGCACGGAAGGAATGCCCTCGATGATGAAGAGCCACTGCCAGCCCTTCAGGCCCATCATGCCATCGAGCCCGAGCAGCAGGCCCGAGACCGGCGCCCCGATCACGGTCGAGACCGGGACGGCAATGGCGAAGGCCGCGAGGAAGCGGGCGCGATATTCGGCCGGATACCAATAGGTGAGATAGAGGATGATGCCGGGGAAGAAGCCGGCTTCGGCGACGCCGAGCAGGAAGCGCAGGACGTAGAAGCTCGTCACGCCGCTGACCATCGCCATCAGCGCCGAGATGATGCCCCACGTCACCATGATGCGGGCGATCCAGCGGCTGGCGCCGAACTTTTCCAGCGCCAGATTGCTCGGCACCTCGAAGATGAAATAGCCGATGAAGAAGATGCCGGCGCCCCAGGAGAAGATCAGCGGCGTGAACTTCAGCTCCGCATTCATGGTCAACGCGGCGAAGCCGAGATTGACGCGGTCGAGATAGGAGAAGAAGTAGGCCAGCACCAGGAACGGAATCAGGCGCCAGGAGATGGCGCGGATGGTCGAGGTCTCGACTTCCGTCTTGGCTGTGCCGGCGGAACCGGCAAAGGTCGTGGTCTGGCTCATGACTTCCCCCCAGGGTTGTTGCTTTTATGGGCTGATCCGGGGTTTTGAGCATCGCCGCGAAAGAGTCAATGGAGCAAGCAATGCACGGGGCGCAGCCGGATAACCCCACTGCGCTGCTTCGGACATCCCTGGTCCGGGCCGGGCTGGTGCTGGTCGTGATCGCCTGCGGCCTCTCCCTGCGCTGGTACGGCTTTCCGCTTGGCCTTCCCGCCTTCGTCGTGAAGTACGGGGGCTCGCTGTTGTGGGCGACGATGGTGTTCCTGCTGGTCGGGGTTTTGCTGCCGAGGCTGTCGCGGATGCAGATCGCGGTCATTGCCGCGGCGATCGCGATCGTCGTCGAGTTCTCCCGGCTGGTACACACGCCATGGCTCGATGCGTTCCGGCTGACCACCGCCGGCGCGCTGCTGCTGGGGCGGATCTTCTCGCTGCGGAATCTGGTGGCTTACTTCATCGGGATTGCGTTTGGCGCGTGGATCGATCGGCTCGTCCAACTGCGTAGGGTGGGTTAGCCGAAGGCGTAACCCACCACTGTTTGCGTCCGCGGCACGAGAAGTGGTGGATTACGCTTCGCTAATCCACGCTACGAGACCGGCGCCACGGCGAGCGCCCCTCACTCCGCGAGCTGAAACCGCTCGAAGCGATCGAGCTCTTCCTCGATCACACGCTTGAGCTCCTTGCGCCCCGCGGTCTTCCTCCCCTCCCCGACCCACGTCCATTTCTGCATCAAGAGCTTCCTGGCCTGCCGGTCGGTCTTGAGATCGAGCGCGGCGACGATCTCGTCGCCGACCAGCACCGGCAGCGCGAAATAGCCGAGCTTGCGCTTGGCCTTCGGCACATAGGCCTCGAACAGATGATTGTAGCCGAAGATGAGGTTGGTGCGCTTGCGCTGGATGATCAGGGGATCGAACGGCGAAAGGATGTGGACGAGATCGGGCGATGGCCCCTCGCCGCCGGCCTCCAGCACCGCGGGCGCCGCCCAATGCTCCTGCTTGGCGCCATCGATCGCGACAGGGACGAGCTCGCCGCGACGCACGCGCGCGGCGATCAGGCGCGCGACCGCCTTCTTGCTCGGCGCGTCGAGATGGCAGACCGAATCGAGACTCACCACGCCCTGCGACCGCAGCGCGCGATCGAGCAGATAGGCCGTGATGTCCTTTGCCGACGCCGGTTTCGGCAGCTTGTCCCAGCCGAAATGACGCGTCATCAGCTCGTAGGTCTTGAGCATGCCCTGGCGCTCGCTGATGGTCACGGAGCCGGTGTAGAAGGCAAGCTGCAACGCGCGCTTCGAGGGTTTGCGGCTCTGCCACAGATGCTCCTTCTCGGTGAGCACGTCATCCTCGATGTCGCGGATCGTCAGCGGCCCGGCACGCACCAGCCGCATCACCTTGCGCGTATCGGCCGGCTTCACCGAGGCGAACCATCGGTGCCCTTCGCGCCGGTGCTCGCGCATCGCCGGCAGGAAGAAGCGGAAATCGTTCGAGGGGATGTAGGACAGCGCATGGGTCCAGTATTCGAACACGCTTCTGTCGACGCTCTGGGCTTGGCGCAGATCGGCGCGGCGGTAGGACGGAATGCGGCTGAACAGGATGTGGTGGTGACAGCGCTCGATGACGTTGATGGTGTCGATCTGCACGTAGCCGAGATGAGCGGTCGCGTCCGCAACGGCCTGCGCACCTTCGCCGAACGGGGTGCGCTCATCCAGCCGCTGGGCGTGCAGCCAGATCTGCCGAGCCTGTGTGGTGGTGAGTGGGAGCGGTTTGGGCGCGCGTGACATTGCAGGACGCAATGTAGCGGGATTCGCGCCGGGAGAAAGAAGCGGACCAGGAACAACAAAAGAAAATGCCGCGCTGCCATCTGCTGACAGCGCGGCTGTTTGACATGGCCGGCGCCTACTTCGCCGTCATGGCCTTCTGCGACTTCATGTAGTGCATGCAGGCGCTCTTCATCTTGCCATTGCTCATGTCCGTGTTGGCCATGGCCATTTCCTTGTTCGACGCCATCTTGGCCGGTGTGTCGGCCGTGCCGCCCATCATGGCGGCGGACTTCATCATGTTGTCCTTGGTGCACGCCATCATCGCGGCCGATGCGGGGGACAGGGAAAGAGTGAACGCGACAAAGGCTGCGGTGGTGAGCAAGATCTTCATTGGAAAAAATCTCCTCCGTAAAACGAAACCGGCGTCATGCCGGCCTTCGCAATTACGCATTCTCTCGCTCAGACGTTTCGCGGAGAAGACAATTTTCTTGCTGCGCTGCGAAGACGAAGGGCCTCAACGGCCGTCTTTCGGCGCTCTGGGCCGATCGCTGAGGCTGCCGGTGGCGATATCGGGCTCACACGAGGCTTTGCCGCGCCCCTCCGCCTGGCAGCGATAGACGCTGCCGGTGAGGCGGTCGACCAGCCACATGTTCTCGTCATTCGGCCCGTCGAGGCCGACATAGCGGGAGGTCATCCCCGTGATCAGGGTCGACAGCAGGATCGCCACTGCGATCATCGCCGCGCCGATATAGATGGGCATGGAGCTCAGGGACACAGTCCGATCCGGCGGGCCACTGCGGTGGGATTGATAATCACTCGGCCTCGGCACTGGATGGAACTCGGCTCCCCTTCGTCGGCGGTTGGTGGCGAAACTCTGCTAGGCGTGCATCTGGCCGAAAACTTGTTCGCGAGCGGGCCCTGCGGAGACGGCTTTGCGACCATCGGTGTGCACAGGCTTCCGCAAGCGAACGGGGAGCCCCCGCTTCGGCACGAGGCTGGACTTTCGCCCGCCAAGTTCGGACCAAGCCCGGACCAAGCCCGGCCGCAGCTCACCAATGTGATCTGGATCACGCCAGGATTCCGGCGCTTCGAACCCGCACGGAAGCCGGCGCGACAATTGCAGTTCACCTCGTCGCGCCTGTCCTCGGCGCGGAGCACTGGCTGCCCGATCTCACACCGGAATCGCCGTAAAACACGCCAGGATAACCACGGAAGCGGCTGCTTCCAATGTGACGAGGATCACATCAGGGCTTTTGAACCTGCCCTACGCTCGCAGCATCAAATCGCCATCAGGCGTAACAGCGAGGATACGACAATGACCCGTCTTGATAAGTTTTTTGGACTGAAGGCGATTACGCTCACGGCCGCGCTGTCGATGACGGCGGGCCTGGCTTTCGCCGGCGACAACAACGTCTCTGCCAACCAGATCCTGGATGCGTTGAAGCCGAAGCCGGTGACGCGCGGCCTCTCCGCCGGTCCGCAGGCCGATCCCACGGTGCAGGCCAAGGAAACGACGTTCCTGAACACCGTGCGCAATCGCTCGACCCGGTCGCTCTCGACCGGCGAGCGCGAGCAGATCGCCGAGCTTGCGGCGACCAAGCCGAAGATCGATCTGGAGATCCAATTCGACTACAACTCGGCCGACATCGCCAAGACGTCGGTGCCGTCGGTGCAGGCGCTCGGCAAGGCGCTCTCCGACCCGGCGCTGAAGGGCTCGACCTTCGTGGTCGCCGGACACACCGACGCGATCGGCGGCGAAGAGTACAATCAAGGGCTCTCCGAACGCCGGGCCGACACCATCAAGAAGTACCTGGTGCAGAACTACGGCCTCAACGGCACCGATCTCGTCACCGTCGGCTACGGCAAGACCAAGCTGAAGGATACCGCCAACGGCGCCGACCCGATCAACCGCCGCGTCCAGGTCGTCAATATGGACACCAAGACCGCGTCGAAATGATTTTCAGTTAATCGCCACACGAAACACGCCGCCTGCCATGATGGTGCAGGCGGCGATTTCATATCCAGCCCTGGAACAGCATCAGCCGGTTGAAGCCCTGCATCGACGTTCCGATGAAGGCCGCGGAGATCGGCAGCATGATCGCAAAGCCGATCGCGGCGAGGCCGACATAGGCCCACAGCAGCCAGCGCGGCAGGCCGTTCCTGCGCAGCACATAGACAAGCGCAAGCGACGCCACGGTCGCGGCCGGCAGATAGTAGTAGATGAAACCCAGCGTGCGCGGCAGCAGCGCCCAGGCGAGCCAGGGGCCGAAATAGAACGCCGCGATCAGGAACGCATCCCAGCGCCGCGCGACGACGACGTCGCGCAGCACGATCGCGAGCGCAGCCAGCGCCGGCCACAGCACCAGCGGGTTGCCGAGGAAGACGATCGCCGACACGCTGTCCTCCGCCGTCTTATCGAACAGGAACCACACCGGGCGGGCGAGCAGCGGCCAGGATGGCCACGAGCTCATGTAAGTGTGGCCGGCAATCGCGGTGGTGGTGTTGTCGGCGAAGATCCGGCGCTGCGCCTCGATCAGATCGGGCAGCGACAATCCATAGAGCGGAACGAAAGTGGCAAGATATGTCATCGCCGGCAGCACGGCGAAGCAGAGCGCGACATGCGGCGTCCTGAAGTCGGGCCAGAGGTCGGGCCGATACCAATCGTCCGGCCTCGCGTCGGCGAACAGCGTGCGCCAGCCCTGCATCAGGCGGATCACCGCGACGATGACGATGCAGATGCCGAGCGGAAACAGGCCGCTCCATTTGCAGGCTGCAGCGCAGCCGAACAGGCAGCCTGCCACCGCGAACAGCGCATGCGGCCGCTCCCTGCGAAAGCCATGCATGAAGGCGGCGGTCGCGAGCAGTCCGAAGCCGAGCGCAAAGATGTCGAGCATCGCGATGCGCGCCTGCACGTAGAGCATCTGGTTGAAGGCCGCGATCAGCGCCGCGGCGATTGCGGGCCCTTGCGCAGCGAACAGCGCGAGGCCGCACAGATAGATCGCGACGATCGCGAGCGCGCCGAACAGGGTCGCCGGATAGCGCCAGCCGAGCGCGTTGTCGCCGAACGTCGCGATCGAGGCGGCGATCAGCTCCTTGGCCAGCGGCGGATGCATCGGATTGAGCATCGGTTGCGACATCACGGGTGCCAGCATCTGTCGCGCGGCCGGCACATAGTGCACCTCATCGAAAACGAATTTCTCCGGCGTGGTGAGACCGATCAGCAGCGCCAGATGCGCCACCAGGAAAATTGCGACAGCAATCACTGCGCTCCGCGACATTTTCGGAACCGCGGATGTTTCGAGCGGCTGTTGTGGGGATGTTTTGCGTGGCAAATCTGCTTCACCGCGGAGAAAACTATGGATGGCGCTTTTCATTGAACGCATTCTGCCGCAACTGTCACTAAGCATAGCGCACGACCGCGCCGCTTGTGATAATTTCGCCACATCGCAAGCGCGCGCGATCCGGTACGATCAGGGACCCATCGATCGGTTGCGAAATGAATTTGCGTTTCTGGCTTTTCCCAACACTGCTCTCGGCCGCATTGTGCGTGGCGTCTGGCGCACAGGCGCAGACGCGCGTCGGCGAAGCCGTCGTGATTCAGAACGAGGTCGTGCGCGTGGCCGCGACCGCGACGCCGATCAATGTCGGCGACAGCATGCTGCGCGACGAGACCGTGCGCACCGGTGCCGACAGCGCGGCGCGCTTCGTCATGGCCGACAGCACCAATCTGTCGCTCGGACCGAGTGCAACGCTGAAGCTCGACCGCACCGTCTTCAACGACGAGCACAGCTATCGCGACGTCGCGATCCGCATGACCACCGGCGCATTCCGCTTCGTCACCGGACATTCCGAGAAGGCCGCCTACAAGATCACGACGCCGCTCGCGACCATCGGCGTGCGCGGCACCACGCTCGACATTCTCTCCCAGCGCGGCCGCTCCGTCGTCGTGCTCCAGGACGGCGCGGCCAGCGTCTGCACGCTGAGCTTCCAGTGCGTGCAGCTGACCCAGCCCGGCGACACCGCGATCATCACCTCGACCGGCGGCAAGGTCAGCATCAGCAAGACCAACACGCCGCCCTGGACGTTTGCCGCGACCTGCGCCGCGAATGCCGGGCTGTGCTCGGTCAGCCAATATGCAGACGCCTCACCGACCGTCACGCCCGCCGTCAATGACGACGGCATGCTGTGTGGGCGCTGACGATGGCAACGCTCCGCGTCCGCGACCTGCTTCCTGCCGCCGCGCTGATGGCCATGGGCATAGTGGCACTGACATGGGGTGTGCAGCCGGCCTCGGCCGCGACCGTAACCCTGACCAATTGCGAGACAGATTGCTCGCCGACGTCGAGCCCGTCGCCGTCGCCGTCGCCGTCCCCATCACCCTCGCCATATCCGTCACCATCGCCGTTTCCGTCACCGAGCACCGGCCCGACCGGCGCCGATTCCAGCGGCAATTCGGTCGGAGGCCTCGCCGACCAGCGCTTCAACCAGATGATCACCAACCGGGTGCTCGGCACGGTGCTGCTCGGCGTCAACGAGCAGGTCAATTGCAGCGACTGCATCAGCGCGTTCGGCTCGGCCGGCTCGTTCTCGGCCGGCATTCACGGCCGCAAGGAACTGACCAACAATCTGTCGCTGCTCGCCGGCATCGCCTACACGCAGTACAACGAGGGCGGCTACAACATCACCAGCGCGCCGATCGGCGCCTTCGCGCTGCGCTACGATTTCACCGATTGGGGCTCGTCGCGCCCGTTCTTCGACGTCGGCACGATCCTGACGCCGTGGGAGAAGGCGCGCTACACGCGCAGCTACAACACCAACCTCGGCCCGGTGAGCGTCACGGGCTCGACCAACGCATCGAACTACGCCGTCTACGGGCGCGCCGGCTGGATGAGCCGCGTCTCGCCGCGCGACGAGGTCGCCGCCTCGATCGAGGTCTGGCAGCTCTGGCAGCGCGTGTCCGGCTATTCGGACAGCGCGGTGGCGTTCAATCCGTTCGACGCCACCATTGCGACCGGCACCGATCGCACCAGCCTGGTCAAGATCGGCGGCCAGTGGACCCATCTCTACGGCAGCAACATCGAGGCCAATATCAACGGCGGCTGGGTACAGTCGTTCGCCAGCCATAGCGGCATCGTCGCCACCGTGACTGGCGACGGCTTGGTGGTGCCGACGATGGGCAACCAGGGCTGGTTCGAATATGGCGGCCGCCTCGGCTTCCGCGTGTCCAAGGGCTGGATCGTGGACGTCTTCGCCAACGGCACGCTCGGCCCGCAGCCGGTCGGCAACACCATCCATGGCGGCGTGGGGCTAAGGATCAATTATTAGCGGACGCGTGCGTCAGCAGTTCCACACTCGGTGTCATGCCCCGCGAATGCGGGGCATCCAGTACGCCGCGGCTTCTCGATTCTAGCCGCGCCGTCTCGGAGTACTGGATCGCCCGGTCAAGCCGGGCGATGACAGTGAGTAGCTGGCGCGGGCATGCGCCTTCACGCCGCCGACTTGCCCTCGAACGCACGTCGCAGGACATCCACATCCGGCTTCACCATCTTCAACATGGCCTGCATCGCGCGCGCGGCCGCAGCTCGGTCCGGGCTCGACAGGAATTCGAACATCACTTTCGGCACCACTTGCCAGGCCACGCCCCAGCGATCCCTGAGCCAGCCGCACTGCTCTTCCTTGCCGCCATGGGCCAGGAACGCATTCCAGACGCTGTCGACCTGGGCCTGATCGTCGCAATGGATCATCAGCGAGATCGCGTGGGTGTACTCCGTCTTCATGCCACCGTTGAGCGCGACCAGGGGCTGCCCGGCCACCGTGAACTCGACGACGAGCACGGAGCCTTCCTTGCCGGAGGGATTGTCCGAAACGTTGCGCTGGACATGCGTGATCTCCGAATTCGGCACGAGCGAGACGTAGAACTTCGCGGCTTCCTCGGCATCGCCGTTGAACCACATGCAGGGCACGAGCTTGGACATGGAGAACGCTCCTCTTCAGGTTTTCAATGCTCTCGGATTTTCGATCAGGCGTTCGCCATGTCGGACTGCGCGGCGAAGGCTGCCATGTCCATCCAGTTCACACCCCACATATGGCCGTCCGGATCCTCGAAGCTGCGGCCGTACATGAAGCTGTACTCATCCTTCGGGCTGGGATCGGCCACCCCGCCCGCGACCTCGGCCTTGCCGACAATGGCGTCGACTTCGTCGCGGCTGTCCGCGGACAGGCAGAGCAGCACCTGGTTCGAGGTCCTCGCATCCGCGATCGGCTTGGGTGTGAACTGGCGGAACTTGTCGTGGGTCAGGAGCATGGCGAAAATGCTCTCGGAGAAGACCATGCAGCTCGCCGTATCGTCGCAGAACTGCGGGTTCCTGACCGCGCCGACCGCCTCATAAAAGGCCGTGGCGCGCTTGAGATCGGTCACCGGCAGGTTGACGAAGATCATCTTGGGCATCGGAAGCTCCTTGGGCGGGGTTCTGCCCAAGGACGGACGGGCAGACGGCCATCCGACACGGCTTCCGGATATTTTTTTCTGGCCCGCCTGCCGTGGTTCTGTCGCGCAGAACCGGCAGGCCCGCGCCGGGCCTACTTCTTCTCGTTCGGGTCCCGGTGCACCGGATCGATCCACAGCACCGTCTCGGGCTTTTCGACCGGCTCGATGTCGAGATTGATCGCCACCGCCTCGCCGTCGCTGCGCACCAGCACGCATTCCAGCACCTCGTCGGGGCTGGCGTTGATCTCCTGGTGCGGCACGTAAGGCGGAACGAAGATGAAATCGCCCGGGCCGGCCTCCGCGGTGAATTGCAGGCTCTCGCCCCAGCGCATCCGCGCCTTGCCCTTCACCACGTAGATGACGCTTTCGAGATGGCCGTGGTGATGCGCGCCGGTCTTGGCGTCCGGCTTGATGCTGACCGTGCCCGCCCACAATTTCTGCGCGCCGACGCGGGCGAAGTTGATGGCGGCCGCGCGATCCATGCCAGCGGTCGACGGCACGTTCGTATCGAGCTGGTTGCCGGGAATGACGCGCACGCCGTCATGTTTCCAGCGATCGTCATGATCGTGTGCATGGTGGGAATGCGTGTGGTCATGGCCCGTCATGATCTTGCTTTCTGTTGGTTCCGTGCGCGGCAAACTAACCAAAGCCGCGGCATCAAGCCATACCAAAAAAGGAACGCTCGCAGTCGCCCCGTGTTGTCCCCGCGATAGAACTGGAAGGAGAGTTTCATGGGTAGCACGACCGACAAGATCAAAGGCAACGCCAACGAGGCGATCGGCAAGGCCAAGCAGGGCATCGGCGAAGCCACCGGCTCCGACCGCCTGAAGGGCGAAGGCGTGGTCCAGGAAGTGAAGGGCAAGGGCCAGCAGGCCATGGGCGATGCCAAGGACGCCGCGAAGGAAGCGATCGATCGCGCCGCGGCTGCGGCAAGGCGCGCGGCAGAGTGACGCGCGTCAGACTGAAAGCGAAAAGACCGGCCGCAGGGCCGGTCTTTTTGTTTGCACCGTCATTCCGGGGCGCGAAGCGAACCCGGAACCTCGAGAAACCCCGGTGCGCAATGCGCACCTGCGGTCTGGTCCTCCGGACCATCCCGGAATGACGGGTGTAGATTAT
Organism: Bradyrhizobium sp. WSM2254; assembly: GCF_000472645.1. NCBI lineage: Bacteria > Pseudomonadati > Pseudomonadota > Alphaproteobacteria > Hyphomicrobiales > Nitrobacteraceae > Bradyrhizobium > Bradyrhizobium sp. WSM2254. The sequence continues at coordinate 24,030 of NZ_KI421447.1, forward strand.
TTCACCGCGAGCAATTCCACATCGAACATCAGCGTCGCGTTCGGCGGAATCACGCCGCCGGCGCCGCGTGCGCCGTAGCCGAGCTGCGGCGGAATGATCAGCGTGCGCTTGCCGCCGACTTTCATCGAGGCGACGCCCTCGTCCCAGCCGGCAATCACGCGGCCCTTGCCGATCGGAAACTCGAACGGCTCCTTGCGATCGACCGAGGAGTCGAATTTCTTGCCCTTCTGGCCGTTTTCATAGAGCCAGCCGGTATAGTGCATCACGCAGATCTGGCCGGGCTGCGGCGAGGCGCCGGTGCCGACGGCGGTGTCGATGATTTGCAAGCCTGAAGCTGTGGTCATGGTCTTTCCTGCGGTCTGGGCCGAGGCCGTGGTGGAAACGAAATCGGACACGCTGGCGATCACGGTGATCGCGAGTGCCGACATGATGACGAGGAGCACGCGCTGGACACGCTGCATGAGACGCCTTCCGTTTGAGGCGGGAGGTGTCTAGCGCAACGCGGGTGCGGTTTCCAGCCGTAACGTTTGCAGCTCTGGGCCTCGCTCAGTAGCCGAGCGCGCAGCCGTCCTTGCGCGGGTCGGAACCGCCGGTGAGCGTGCCCTTGTCCCAGTCGATCCAGATCGCCTGGGCGCCGCCGAGCGGCCCGACCACGCTCGTGGTCTTGTGCCCGAGCTTCTTCAGGCCTTCGACGATGTCAGCCGGCACGCTGTCCTCGAGCTGGTACTGGCCCTCGTAGTGCAGGCCGCGCGGCATGTCGATCGCCTCCTGCACGTCGCAGCCATAGTCGAGGATGTTGGTCAGGAGATGGGTCTGGCCGGTCGGCTGGTACTGGCCGCCCATCACCGCAAACGACATCGTGGAACGGCCGCCCTTGGTGAGCAGGCCCGGCATGATCGTGTGCAGCGGGCGCTTGCCGCCCTCGATGCAGTTCGGATGGCCCGGCTGGATGCGGAAGCCACCGGCACGGTTCTGGAACAAGACGCCGGTCTTGTTCGAGACGATCGCCGAGCCGAAGGAATGCGCGACCGAATTGATGAACGAGCAGACGTTGCGGTCCTTGTCCACGACAGTGATGTAGATGGTCGAGGGGTTCATCGGCGGCGCGACGTTCGGCAAGTCGAGCATGCCGTCCATGCGGATCTTGCTGATGTACTCGTCGGCAAAGCCCTTTTCGAGCATCTCTGCGACGTTGATCTTCATGTGCTCGGGAGAGGCGACATGCATCTCGCGGTTCATGTAGGCGATGCGGGCGGATTCGGCTTCGAGATGGAAGCGCTCGACGCTGAGCGGCGCATACTTGGTCAGGTCGAAGCGCGACAGGATGTTGAGCATCAGCAGTGCGGTGACGCCCGGGCCGTTCGGCGGGCACTGCCAGACGTCGTGGCCCTTGTAATTGGTGCCGATCGGCGTCGTCGTCTCGGTGGTGTGCGCGGCGAAATCGTCGAGCGTGTGCAGGCCGCCGATGCCGCGCAGGGTCTCGACCATGTCTTCCGCGACCGTTCCCTTGTAGAAGGCGTCGCGGCCGTCCTTGGCGATCGCGCGCAGCGTCTTGCCGAGCTCGGCCTGGCGTATGACGTCGCCGGCCACCGGCGGCTTGCCGCCCGGCAGCAGGTAACGCACGGTGTTGGTGCCACCCTTCAGCTTCTCGAACTGGTTCTTCCAGTCGAACGCGATGCGGGGCGCGACTACGTAGCCCTCTTCGGCCGCCTTGATCGCGGGCTGGAGCAGGCGGTCGAAGCCGAACTTGCCGTGATCGCGCAGCACGGTCGCGAAGGCGTCGATCACGCCGGGAATCGAGACCGCGTGCGCCGAGGTCAGCGGCACGGAATTGATCTTGCGCTCGAGATACCAGTCGGCGTTCGCCGCCTTCGGCGCCCGGCCGGAGCCGTTATAGGCGATGATCTTGCCCTCGCCGCGCGGCTGGATCAGCGCGAAGCAGTCGCCGCCGATGCCGGTCGATTGCGGCTCGATCACGCTGAGCAGGGCCGAGCCGGCCACCGCCGCGTCCACCGCCGTGCCGCCCTCGCGCAGCACCTCGATCGCGGCCAGCGAGGCCTGCGGATGCGAGGTCGCGACCATCGCGTTGGTGGCGTGGACCGTGGACCTGCCGGGGAAATGGAAGTTTCTCATCGAAGTTTTGCTCTCTCAGGGCTCTCTTGGGCCGTCGGCGCGGAGGGCGCGCCGTCTTGGAAAAACCGGGCCTACATGACACATTCCGGCCCGCCGGGGCAATGCTGGCATACCAGCGAAATGGCTGCCATCCGCTGGGCGTAGAGACCTTTTGCCGTCCGGGGCCATGCGGGTTTTCTGGGCGGCGGCCGCCTGCTAAACGAGCCGCCATGATCCACAAGGTCGCCGCCTTCTACCAATTCGCCGCCCTGCCCGATTACCGCGAGCTGCGCGAGCCGCTGCGCGCGTTCTGCGCTGGTCTGGCGCTGAAGGGTAGCGTGCTGCTGGCGCAGGAGGGCATCAACGGCACGGTTGCGGGAGCGCCGGAGGCGATCGACGCCCTTGCCCATGAGCTCGCGCACGGCACCCTGTTCGGCGGCCGGCTGGACAATCTCGAACTGAAATTCTCGAACGCGGAGGCGATGCCGTTCGGCCGGCTCAAGGTGCGGCTGAAGAGGGAGATCGTCACGCTCGGGGACGCAGCTGCCGATCCGACGCGCCAGGTCGGCACCTATGTCGATGCCGCCGCCTGGAACGCGCTGATCGCAGCGCCGGACACGCTGGTGCTGGACACCCGCAACGCCTTCGAGGTGGCGATGGGCACGTTCGAGGGCGCGGTCGATCCCGGTATCAAGAGCTTTGGGCAGTTCAAGGATTTTGCCGCCGAACAGCTCGATCCGGCAAAACACCGCAGGATCGCGATGTTCTGCACCGGAGGCATCCGCTGCGAGAAGGCGAGCGCGCACCTGCTCGCGCGCGGCTTTGCCGAGGTCTATCACCTCAAGGGCGGCATCCTGAAATATCTGGAGGAAGTGCCGGAGGCGCAGAGCCGCTGGCGCGGCGAATGCTTCGTGTTCGACGAGCGCGTCGCGCTCGGCCATGGTTTGCAGGAACTTGGCCTGCGGGAACGGGACAAGGACGCGACACGTGACGAATGAGATCAAGACGCTGAGCGAACGCATCGACACGCTGGAGACGCGCCTCGCCTATCAGGACGATACGATCGAGACGCTGAACCAGACCATCACCGCGCAGTGGAAGCAGATCGACGCGCTGACCCGGCAGATCGCACAGCTCAACGAGCGGCTGCAGGAGGCCGAGACGAATGCGCCGGGACCCGCCAGCGAGCGCCCGCCGCATTATTGAGCGATATTACTGCTGGACGGCCATTACTGACCGGACGCTTTGGGCAGCAGGTTCACGACCTCGCCCGACATCATCAGACGGTCACGGCCCGTATCCTTGGCGGCGTAGAGCGCGCGATCGGCGGCCTCCACCAGCGAGGCGAACCCTGCGGTGCGCTCGAACGCCGGCCGGCAGGTCGCGCCGCCAAGCGAGACGGTCACAGATGCCGAGATCGGGCTCGAGGCGTGGACGAGGCCCGCCTGGTGAATGGCCTCGCGGATCCGCTCGCCGATCCGGGCGCAGCCGGCCGCATCGGTATTGGGGAGCAGCATGGCGAATTCCTCGCCGCCGTAGCGCGCCGCCAGATCGCCGGCGCGGTGCATCTCGGCCGCGAGGATCCTTGCGACCACGCGCAGGCAGGCATCGCCCGCGGGATGGCCGTATTCGTCGTTGTAGGCCTTGAAATGGTCGACGTCGATCATGAGCAAGGCGAGGCTGGAGCGGTCGCGATAGGCGCGCGCCCATTCATCGTTCAGCCGGTCGTCGAAGCAGCGGCGGTTGGCAAGCCCGGTGAGACTGTCCTCGGTCGCGAGCGTCTCGAGCCTGGTTTCCAGCGTCTTCTGCTCGGTGATGTCGCGCGAGATCGCGACCACGCCGTCGACGTTGCCGTTGTCCTTGCGTGTCACCCGCATGGTCGATTCGAGCCAGACTTCGCCCTTCTGACGGTGCGAGTTGCGATAGGTGACGCGCACTTCATCCTTCTCGCCGCGCTTCATGGCATCGACGAGGGCCTGGACCTGCGGCAGGTCGTCCGCATGAACGCCCGCGAGTGCGGGCGTTCCGATCAGCTGGTTGGCCCGCCAGCCGACGACGCGGACCGACGAGGGAGAGACGTAGCGCAGCCGCTCGTCGAGCCCGATACGGGTCACCATGTCGCTGGAGCCTTCGGCGAGCAGGCGGAAATGGGCTTCCTTCTCGATCAGGGCCGCGGCCATGCGCTGGCCTCGCTGCAACTGCCGCACCAGCACCGCGCCGATGATCGCAATCAGCATGACCAGCGCGAGGACATAGAGCATGCGGGAAATCGCGGCGGCGCGCCAGGGCGCCAGCAGTTCGTCCTTGTCGACGGTGGCGAGCAGGAAGAACGGATAGCGGCCAGAGCGCTTGAAGAAGCTGACGCGTTCGGCGCCGTCCAGCGGCGACTTGAAGTGATAGGCACCGCTCGGCCCTTGCAGGCTCGGGTTGCGAAACAGCGGCTTGTCGGCGACGCTGCGTCCGACGAACTTCTCGTTGCTCGGGTAGCGCGCGACGATCAGGCCATCGCCATGTGTCAGCGCGACGGAGCTGTTGCGGCCTATCTCGAACTGCTCGTAGAAGTGGGACAGATATCCGGAGCTGATGGTCGCGAGCACCACGCCGCCAAAGCTGCCGTCCGCCTTGTTGAAGCGGCGCGACAGGGTGAGGACCCATTCGCCATCGAGCAGGCTCTTCACGGGACGGCCGAGATGGGCCTCTCGTTTCGGGGAGAGCTGGTGATGGCGGAAGAACGCGTCGTCGCTGAGCGTCGAGCCGATCGTGCCGGGCGAGGTCAGCCAGTTACCCTGGTCGTCGATGATGGCGAAGCTGTGCACGCGCTCCGTCGCCTTCTTGCGCACCTCCATGAGGTTTCTGAGCTTGGCGATCGTGGCGGGTTCGGTGCCGTCCATCTCCAGCCGGCTGACGACGCCGACGACGCCGGAATCGAGCAGATCGAGGCTGTCCTCGGCATGCTGCGTCAGCGATCGCGCAACGTTCGCCATCTCGGTCTCGGCGCCCTTGAGCACCGCGTCGCGCGCGGCCCATTCCCGCCAGGCGCTGACGCCGAGGATGGTCGCGCAGGTCAGCACGACAAACGCCGCCGCGCGTAGCGGCAGGCGGCTCCATCCGGCTCTTTGGGTAGCAGCGCTCATGCGGCAGAATTCTCCGATCGTTTCGGAAACTCTGCCGCTTCTATTATTGAACTCTGAAATGACTGCCGAAATACACCGCGATACCTGCGCTTTCCCGTAGTCCTACGGACGCAAGGATCAGCGCATCGCTAACAGGGTATTAGCGAACCTATCGGATTCCGGCTCCGCTCCCGCTAGCTGAAGATGGCCTTAACCTTGTCCCAGAGCGAGGGATTGTCGGCGTCCGCATCGGCCTTCGAGGGTGTCGGCTGGGCGGCACTCACGGGATCGGACGCCGGGAAGCTGTCCTTGAGCCCGGTATCGAGCTTGGCATGACGATCGGCGGCCAGCGCCTCATGCAGATCGTCGGCGTGCTTGTCGTGCGGCGCGGGATTGAATGACTCAGCCATGATCTCCTCCATTGGTTGGTCAACGCAGCCCAATTGGGCTTGTTCCCCTGTTCCGCTGAAGGCCGCCGCGGTGTATCAGGAGCCGTAACCTTGCTCAGGACCATTCGTGCCCCAGTCTGCGACAAAGCCTTTCATCGACGTGCTCTCCGGCCAGCGCCAAGCCATCCCGCCGATGTGGATGATGCGCCAGGCCGGCCGCTACCTGCCGGAATATCGCGAGGTGCGGACCAAGGCCGGCGGCTTCCTCGATCTCTGCTTCAACCCGGAACTTGCGGCCGAGGTCACGCTGCAACCGATCCGGAGATTCGGCTTCGACGCGGCGATCATCTTCTCGGACATCCTGGTGATCCCCTACGCGCTCGGCCGCTCCGTGCGCTTCGAGGTCGGCGAAGGTCCGCGGCTCGAGCCGCTGGATGATCCCGCGAAGGTCGGAACGCTCGCCCCGCGCGCCGACTTCGGCAAGCTCGCGCCGGTGTTCGAGGCCTTGAAGATCGTGCGCGGCGCGCTCGATCCCAAGATCGCGCTGATCGGCTTCTGCGGCGCCCCGTGGACGGTGGCGACCTACATGGTCGCGGGCCACGGCACGCCCGACCAGGCCCCGGCGCGGATGATGGCCTACCGGCATCCGGACGCGTTTGCGAAGATCATCGACGTGCTGGTCGACAACTCGATCGAGTATCTGCTGGCGCAACTCGAAGCCGGCGCCGATGCCTTGCAGATCTTCGACACCTGGGCCGGCGTGCTGCCGCCCGCCGAGTTCGCGCGCTGGTCGGTCGATCCGACGCGGCGCATCATCGAGGGCGTACGCGCGAAGCTGCCGGACGCGAAGATCATCGGCTTCCCCCGCGGCGCCGGCGCGCAATTGCCGGGTTACGTCGAGGCGACCGGCGTCAACGGTGTCAGCATCGACTGGACCGCGGAGCCGGCCTTCATCCGCGAGCGCGTGCAATCACGCGTCGCGGTGCAGGGCAATCTCGATCCGCTGGTGCTCATTACCGGTGGCGCCGCGCTCGACCGCGCGATCGACAACGTGCTGGCGAACTTTGCGCAAGGGCGCTTCATCTTCAATCTCGGCCACGGCATCCAGCCGGAAACGCCGATCGCCCATGTCGAGCAGATGCTGAAGCGGGTGCGGGGGTAAGGGGCGGTCTCGTTGCGGCCATCCTTCGAGACGCGCGCAAGAGCGCGCTCCTCAGGATGAGGTCTCGTTCTGCGGCGACACCCCAGACCTCATGGTGAGGAGCGCCGTCTTACGGCGCGCCTCGAACCATGAAATTATAAATCCGCGAAAACAACCCCATGCACAGTAGACAAGTCATTGAAAAATCTGAGCCGAGCATTGTTCGACTCACAAGGGGCGTTTGACACGTCGGGCAAGACAGGCGCACGATGCCATGATCGCACCGACGATCGTTTTGCAGCAGGCTAGCGCGGCCGGCTGCGCTCGATGATCTCGGCAGCGCCCCTCGTCAGCAGATCGAGACCCACCGCACGGCCGAGCTCACGGGGCCGGTTGGCGGGGCCTGTGCGCGAGGCTTCGATGATGGTGTTGCCGGAGAGGTCGAGCACGGAGGCGGTGAGCGACATCTGACCGCCTGCGATGGTCGAGAAGCCCGCGACAGGCGAATTGCAGTGGCCGTTCAGCACCCAAAGCACCTCGCGCTCGGCATCGGCAGAGGCATGCGCGGCGGGATCGTCGATCGATGACAGGATTTTTCGCGTTTGCCAGTCCTGCGCGGCGCATTCGACCGCGACGATGCCTTGCCCTGCCGCCGGCAGCATCTCCGCCGGCGTAAACTCGTAGGCGATGCGGCCCGCCAGGCCGACGCGATCGAGGCCGGAGCGCGCCATGATCAGCGCATCGGCCGGCCCCACCGCGCCGCCATCCGGCAGGCGCTGCTTCTCGCCGTTGTCGAGCTTTCGCACGCGCGTGTCGGCGGCGCCGCGGAAGTGGATGACCTCCACATCAGGAAACAGCCGCCGCGCATAGGCCGCGCGACGCACCGCGTTGGTGCCGATCTTGAACCCCTTGCCGTGCGACTGGCGCAGTGCTTCCAGCGTCACGCCGTCGCGCAGCACCAGCGCGTCATTGGGCGGATCGCGCGACAGCGTGGCGCCGATGACGAGGCCGGGCGTGTCCTCGTTGCCCGGCATGTCCTTCAGCGAATGCATCGCCGCCTGGAGTTCACCCGACAGCACGGCGGCGCGGATCTGCGCCACGAAGGCGCCGCCCTTGCCGCCATGCGGCAAAAGCTTGCTGGTCTGGTCGAGATCGCCCGTGGTGTCGAACTTGACGATCTCGACCTCGAGATCGGGCACGGCGGCGGTCAGGCGGCGCGCGATCTCTTCCGTCTGTGCCAGCGCCATCGCGCTCTTGCGTGTGCCGATCTTGAGTCGAGTAGCCAAGTCCTGGTCCTTTCACTGCGCGTTGTCTTATTTGAGCATGATCTTGTCGGAAAACCGGTGCCCACTTTTCCGGATCATGCTCTACCGCGCATCCTCCAATATCATGTCGGAGGCCTTTTCGGCGATCATGATGATCGGCGCGTTGGTGTTCCCCGACACGAGGTCCGGCATGATCGAGCCGTCGACGACGCGAAGGCCTTCGAGCCCCCTCACCTTCAGCCGCTGGTCCACCACCGCGAGCGCGTCGTTGCCCATACGACAGGTGGAGGTCGGATGGTAGATGGTGCTGCCGCGCTCGCGGCAATAATCGAGCAGCTCGGCATCCGTGGATACCTTCGCCCCGGGATCGACCTCACCCACGACGAACGGCTTCAGCGCCGGCGCATTCAATATCTTGCGCAGGATCTTCAGGCCCTCGACGTTGGTGGTACGATCGGTCTCGGTCGACATGTAGTTGATGCGGATTTCCGGCGGCACGGTCGGATCGGCGCTCCGGATGCGCAAGGACCCGCGGCTTTCGGGCCGCAGCTGGCACACCGAGGCGGTGAAGCCGGAAAAGTCATGCAGCTTCTCGCCCATCTTGTCGGTCGAGAACGGCAGGAAGTGGACCTGGATGTCGGGCGAAGCGAGCCGCGGGCTGGTCTTGAAGAACGCGCCGGCCGTGCCCGCCGCGATCGTCAGCCAACCTTTGCGGAACAGCGCGTAGCGCGCGCCGGCCAAAGTGCGACGGATCGGGTTGTTGACGGTGTCGTTGAGCGTGATCTTCTGCGAGCAGCGCATCACGATGCGGACCTGCATGTGGTCCTGGAGATCGTGGCCGACGCCTTGCGCATCCAGCACGACATCGATGCCGTGCTTGCGCAGCAGATCGGCGGGACCGACGCCGGAGAGCTGGAGCAGCTGCGGCGAATTGTAGGCGCCGCTCGACAGCACGATCTCCTTGCGTGCGCGGGCACGGCGCAGCTGCGCGCCTTGCCGGTATTCGACGCCGACGGCACGGCGCCCCTCGAACAGCACGCGCTGGCCGAGCGCCTCGGTCTCGATCTTGAGATTGCCGCGCGTCTTCGCCGGGCCGAGATAGGCGACCGACGTCGAGGCGCGGCGGCCGTTGCGCGTCGTGGTCTGGAACAGTCCGACGCCTTCCTGCGTGGCGCCGTTGAAATCAGGGTTGTAGGGCAGACCGGCCTCGACCGCGGCGTCGATGAAGGCCTTCGACAGCGGATCGGTCACGATCATGTTGGAGACCGGCAGCGGCCCGCCGCTGCCGTGATACTGGTCGGCGCCGCGCGACTGGTTCTCGGCCTTCTTGAAATAGGGCAGCACGTCGTCATAGCCCCAGCCGGTGTTACCGAGCTGACGCCAGCGGTCATAGTCCTCGTGCTGACCGCGAACATAGAGCAGGCCGTTGATCGAGCTCGAGCCACCCAGCGTCTTGCCGCGCGGCTGGAACACCTGGCGCCCCTTCAGCTCGGGCTCCGGTTCGGTCTGGTACATCCAGTTGACGGTCTTCTCCTTGAACAGTTTGCCGTAGCCGAGCGGCACGTGGATCCAGATGTTGGAATCCTTCGGGCCGGCCTCGAGCAGCAGCACGCTGTGCTTTCCATTCGCCGACAGGCGGTTGGCGAGCACGCAGCCGGCGGAACCGGCGCCGACGATGATGTAGTCGAATTCGGGATCGATTGGTGCGAGAGAGGAGTTTGCGGTCATGTCTTGCCAGTGTTCTTGTTGGTGTGGGCGTTTCCGTTCGTGGCTTACCACGATCATGCGCGCAGACGCAGCGCCTCGACCAGCGACTTGAACGCACGGGCATATTCCGCGCCCGCCCTTGCGATATCGGCGCGTCCGGCGCAGGCGACCGCAGCCTCCGTGACCGCGCCGAGCAACAGCCGCGCCAGCGGCTCGACCGGCTGCCGCGCGATCAGCCCGGCCTCCATGGCGGCCGCGATCGCGCGCGGCAGCTTGCCGCCGAAATGCTCGGCATCGATCTCGCGCCAGCGCTCCCAGCCGAGCACGGCCGGGCCGTCGCGCAGGATGATCTGGCCGGTCGGGCCCTTGGCGGTCGCTGCGAAGTAATGCTGGGTGCCCGCGACCATCGCGGCGAGCACGTCCTTCTCGGCCCGCGCGGTGCTGTCGATCTCCGCAACGAGGTCGCGCGAGACCTGCTCGAACACGGCTTCGAACACCGCCTCCTTGGTCTTGAAGTGATGATAGACCGCACCCTTGGCGACGGAGGCCCCCTCCGCGATCTCGTCCATGGTGGTGGCGGCAAAGCCTTGCGTCCCGAACAGGCGGCGCGCCGCCGTCAGGATCGCCTCCGATGTCGCCGCCCTCCGCTCCGCCTGTTTCGCCATGAGTGTCGTCTAATCCAATTCGGCTGATACGGCCAGTTGACTTTTCGACTACCGGTCGGTATTTACCGACCATCAGTCGGTTTTAATCGTGAGGTATGTCATGCCGAGTCGTGAGATCGTCGAAGCCTTTGCGAAGCGGCTGGAGGATGGGGACTTCGTCGGCGCGATCGAACATTTCTATGCGCCCGACGCCGCGACTTATGAAAACAACGCCGCGCCAACCGTCGGCCGGGAAAAATTGGCAGCGAAGGAGCGCGGCGTGCTGGCCGCGACCAAGGAGGTCAAGGCCGTGCGCATCGGGCCGAGCCTGATCGAGGGCGACACTGTCGCGACACGCTGGCGGTTCAGTTTCACCAGCGCGGAAGGCGTCATCCGAACGTTGGATGAGATCGCGTGGCAGACCTGGCAAGGCGACCAGCTGATCGAAGAACGGTTCTATTACGATCCGAAGCAGTTGGGGCGGTGATCGCGTCTCCCGGACACCGGTGTCATCGCCCGGCTTGACCGGGCGATCCAGTATTCCGAGACGATTGTGATTGATCCGATAGTCCGCGGCGTACTGGATGCCCCGCCCCCGTGCGCAATTGCGCACTAGGCGGGGCATGACAGCGGAGTTGGTCACGAACGTGCTCCTCGGTTACAACGGTAACGCGGGGTGCCGCATTTGTATCGATTTGTTATCGATACTGTCGATGGAACACGCAGAAGTGGTCGCGGCGACCGTGACAGGCGGGGATAATTCATAGTTCGTCAAAGGTTTGCAGCGAATTCTCCTGATTGAGCCGGACGAACGGCCCATCCTGCTAGGCTCTAGAATGCGGACTCAACTGACCACCTATTTCGCGCGGCTGTTCGCCGGCGATCTGTCAGCGTTCGGCGGTCCCGCAACCGACGAAGCCATGGCAGGCCATATCCGCGCGGAACAGATGTCGCTGGTGCTCGGCTATTCGGTCGGCATCATGCTCGCCAATGCCTGCAACGCCGCCGTGCTTGCCATCGCGCTGTGGCATTCGCCGGACCGGACGTTCGCCCTGATCTGGGCCGTCGTCGTCGCCGCTGCCGCGATCGCGTTCGGGGTGCAGTCCCACGCCTCGCGCCGGATCACAAAACCGCAATTCGTCTCGCGCCGCGCCATGCATCGGCTGGTGCGCAATGCCTTCATCCTCGGGGCCGCCTGGGGCATCGTGCCGGTCGCCTTCTTCGCAAACGCCGCAACCGGCGGCCAGCTTGTCATCACCTGCCTTTGCTCCGGCATGCTGGCCGGTGGCGCGCTGGCTTTCGCCACCATCCCGATTGCGGCCATCGCCTTCACGACCCCCATCTTCGTCGGCATCGCCATCTGCCTCGGCCGTGACGGCGATCCAGCCTATGTGCTGATGGCCATCCTGGTGGTGGTCTACGGGTCAGTGCTGCTGCGCGCGGTGTTCGTGAATTCAATCGGGTTCGCGCGGCGCGTGATACGGCAGGTCGAGGCCGAGCGCACGGTGCGGCAGGATCCGCTGACTCTCCTGCCCAACCGCTTCGCCTTCAACGAGACGCTCGATGCCGCCTTGAAGCGGCTGGCCCTGTCGGGCGAAGAGTTCGCGGTGCTGCTGCTCGATCTCGATCGCTTCAAGGAGGTCAACGACAAGTTCGGCCACCCCGCCGGCGACGAATTCCTGGTCCAGGTCGCAAGCCGCCTGCAACGCTGCACCCGCGCGGCCGAGCACGTCGCGCGCATCGGCGGCGACGAGTTCGCGCTGGTGATGGCCAACCTGGCGCGGCCCGAGGATGCGCTCGAAATCGCCGAGCGCTTCGTCGCAGCCTTCACCGAGCCGTTCCCGATCGAGGGCCGCCAGCTCGCGGGCGCGACCAGCGTCGGCATCGTGCTGGCACCGCGCGACGGCAACACGGCCCTCGACATCATGAAGAACGCCGACGCGGCGCTCTACCGCGCCAAGAAGGCCGGACCCGGCACGGTCTGCTTCTTCGAGGTCAGCGACGACAGGCTGTCCCGCGATCGCAAGGCGCTGCAATCGGACCTCGAGGGCGCCATCGCGCGCAACGAGCTGTTTCTCGTCTTCCAGCCGTTCCTCGACCTCGGCGAGAACCGGATCACCGGCTTCGAGGCGCTGCTGCGCTGGCAGCATCCGTCGCGCGGACTGGTGCCGCCGAGCGAATTCATCCCCATCGCCGAGGAGACCGGGCTGATCCACGCGATCGGCGAATGGGTGATCAGGCGTGCCTGCGCGACGCTGGCGGACTGGCCCGAGGAAATCAGGGTCGCCGTGAATTTCTCCGCGGCGCAGTTTCACAACACCGGCATCCTCCAGACCATCGTGCAGGCGCTGGCCGACGCGAAGGTCTCTCCCAGCCGGCTCGAGATCGAGATCACGGAATCGATGCTGCTGTCGAAATACGGATCGGCCGTGTCGACCCTGAACGCGCTGCTGCAACTCGGCGTCACCGTGGCGTTAGATGATTTCGGCACCGGCTTCTCGTCGCTGACTTACCTGCGCAAGCTGCCGTTCAGCCGCATCAAGATCGACCAGTCCTTCATCCGCGACATGCTGGTCCAGCCGGACTGTGCCGCGATCGTGAAGTCGGTGATTTCGCTCGCGCGCGACCTGCGCATCGGCGTGGTCGCCGAAGGCGTCGAGACGGCCGATCAACTCGAGTATCTGAGGCAGATCAGTTGCGACGAAATCCAGGGCTATCTGATCAGCCGGCCGGTGTCGGCTGAGCAGGTTCTGGCGCTGCTCGACACGAAGAAGCTGCGGGCGACCTACGCGGCATAGGGCATAGACTCGCAAAGTCTCCGCAGCCATGGGATCGGTCTGCTTCGCTGACCTAAGGTAGCCCGCTGTTCTGAGAGTGCTTAGTGTTTCGGCGCGCTACCTCTAACGAGGACTTGCCGTGTCGGCTCCATTAGGCAACACTTGCCTCATTTCAGAGTAGTTATTTTTGAGGGGCATCATCATGCCTGAGATATTGGACGTCCTGCTGTGGTGTGCCGCGCTTGCGACATGGCTGATGCTTTTCTTCGCCTTCGTGAGCAAGGCCCTGAAACCGCTCTCCAAGAGCGTCCGCCGTGTGATCGAGGAAGCTTTCAAGCCCAACTTGAAGTGATGTCGGCTACGATGCCCGATCGAAACTGAACCGGCCTGCGCCGGTGACGAAGATCAACATCGCGCCTCCCATGATCGAGACGTTCTTCAAGAAATGGTTGTATTGACCAACCTGCTGCGCACCCGCGGGATACTCCCAGTAGCGATGCGCAACAGCCGTTGCCGCCACGACGAACACAAACGTCAGGATTGCGCAGTAGCGCGTCCCGACGCCCAATATCAAACCAACGGATATCAATATTTCCAGTGCGATGTTCACCATGGTGAACAGCTCAGGTGCTGGAAGGTTCAGGGACCTGAAATAACCCACGGAGCCGCTGAAGTTGGATATTGCTCCGTACGCGCTTCCGACGAATACCCACGCGAGCAGAATGCGGCCGATCAAGATCAGCGAGTCAGCTCTCCTTGTGGCGAACTCATCGACTGCCAGCGAGACCGAATTGGATTTCATGGCAGAACCTCCACCCTTGTTGTCCAAGACCGGCTGAACACTTTGACTGCCGAGAGCAAACCTTATCATGACTGACGGACCGCACGAAGCGCTCTAACCGCCTCGTTGGCGCGGCAAAACGAAGCCCGCTTCGCACAGGATTGGTCCGGCTGCAAATGGCCCTTGGCTGCCTCGCCAGGACGAACCGCACCCGCCTGCTCCCGAGCGTAGAGCGGATGCGCATGCCTTCAGGCTGATCGCGTTTTCCGAGTACGCCTTCCAGCCCCGCCTCAGATCGCATCCGCCCGCAGCAGCGTGTCCACGGTGATGGTGCCGCGGGCACGGGAGACGCAGGCGCAGATCTTTTGGTTGCTCTGTTTCTGATGGTCGCTGAAGAAGACGTCGCGATGGTCGATCTCGCCGTCGACTGCGACGACGTCGATGGCGCAGAGGCCGCATTCGCCGCGCTTGCAATCGTACATCACGTCGTGGCCGCTGGCATTGAGCACGTCCAGCATCGAGCGCTCGCGCGGGATTTCGAGTTCGACACCGGAGTCTTTCAAGCGCACGCGAAAGGTCTCGGTCGGCAGCGTGCCGCTGGAGCCAAACGTCTCATAGCGAAGATCGGCGAGCGGATGGCCGGCTCCGATCCAGGCGTGGCGCGCGGCATCCAGCATCCGCATCGGGCCGCAGAACAGCGCCAGCGCGTTTTGCGGCAATGACGCGAACAGCGCGTCGAGATCGAGCCGCCTCCCTTCATCGCTCGCATGGACCACCAGGCGGTCGCCGAGCATCCCGGCGAGATCGTCGAGATAGGCGGCCTCGCTACGCGAGCGCACGGCATAATGCAGAGTGACGTTTGCCCCTCGCCGCGCCAGCGCCTGCGCCGCGCCGAGGATCGGGGTGATGCCGATGCCGCCGGCGATCAGGCAATAATTGTCGCGCGCCCAGTCGACCGCGAGCAGGGAGGCGGGCTGCGTGATGTCGAGCCGCGCGCCCGGTGCTAATTGCCACATATAGCGCGAACCGCCGCGGGAATCCTCGGCGCGGCGCACCGCGATCTTGAGGCCACGCGATGTGGCCTCGCCGACCAGCGAATAGGATCGCGTCTCGGGCAGGCCGTCGATGGTCACACTGACATTGATGTGGCTGCCGACCGGATAGGCGGCGCCGTCGAACCGGTCCGGCAGGATCAGGAATTCGCGGATGCCGGGGGCAAGGTCGCGCGTCGAGACGAGCGTCGCCGGGGTCCAGGTTTCGATGAAGCGCATGGTGACTGCCCTAATCGGTTGCGGTCTTGATCAGCGCGAGCGCCGGCAAGAGGTCGAGATGGGTCCGGTTGCGCAGCGCGAGCCGCAGGTTGCGCACCGCGAGCCGCGCATGCTCGCGCATGATAGCTTCGGCGCGCGTACCTTCGCGGTTTTCGATGGCGTCGATGACGACGCGGTGGTGCTCCTGCCCGATGATCAGGATCTGCTGCGCTTCGGGCAGCGCCGACTGTGCCATCACGAAGCCGCTCGGCGAGGCGAACGGCAGCGCGGAGGCGCGGTCGATCTGCCGGATCAGCGGCGGGCTGCGCGACAATTCCGTGAGCAGCGCGTGGAAGCGCGCGTTCAGCGTGACATAGGACGAGAACGCATCGACCGAGATCGGCACCTGGCGCAGCAATTCGTCGATCGCGGCGAGACATTCCTTCAGCGGCTCGAGCTCGCGCGCGGAGACGCCGCGCTCGGCGGCAAAGCGCGCAGCGAGCCCTTCCAGCGTGCCGCGCAGCTCGATGGAGTCGGAGATGTCGCGCTCGGAGAACGCCTTCACCATGAAGCCGCCGGAGGGGATCGCCTCCAACAGGCCCTCCTCCTCCAGCCGCACCAGCGCCATGCGCACCGGCGTGCGCGAGGCGCCCGTCGTCTCCACCGCCTGAAGCTCGGAGATGCGCTCGCCGGGACGCAAGGAGCCCGACAGGATCTGGTCACGCAGCGCGAGCTGCGCCTTCACGGTCTGCGAGACGGAGCGGTCAACCTCGCGCTCGGCCATATGGCTACTCCGCGGCCTGAAGGTGCTGCGGCGCGTTTTCCTTCGCCACCATCTTGTCGATCAGCTTGCGCGTCCACATCGCGCCGGCGTCGATGTTGAGGTTGTAGAAGACGCGATCGGGGTTCTCGTCCATCGCGCGCTGCTGCGCTTCGAGGATCAGCTCGTCCTCGCGGAAGATGCCGGAGACGCCTTCGCGGATCTCGGTGGTGATGCGCTGCTCGCCGATCTGATAGTTGCGGACGAAGGCCCAGAAGTAGTGACAGGTCTTCTCCGTCTCCGGCGTGATGGTGTTGAGCACGAAGCCGTTGACGCCCTGCGAGCGATCGCCTTCCGGCGCGCCGGTGCCTGTCGGCGCCACGCCGACGTCGATGGCGATGGTGCATGGCGCCTCGAAGCGGATGATCTGCCAGCGATCGACGAGGCCGGGCTTGCCGAGCTGCTTGGCCCAGAACGGCGGCGCCTCGATGCCGCGCATCCAGCGCGTCACGGTAACGGTCTTCTCGCCATGGGTGACGTCGAACGGCGCTTCGGCGACCGCGTCATTGCCGATCGAGGAGCCGTGCACGAAGGTCTCGTGCGTGAGGTCCATGAGATTGTCGAGCACGAGGCGGTAGTCGCAATTGACGCGGATGGTCTTGCCGTCGCCGGCCCAGGCCGGATCGTGATTCCAGTGCATGTCGGGCACGAGCGCGGGATCGGCCAGCGCGGGATCGCCCATCCAGAGCCAGATGTAGCGATGGCGCTCGACCACGGGATAGGCGCGCACGCAAGCCGACGGGTTGATGGTCTCCTGCGAGGGCATGAAGGTGCAGCGCCCCTGCGCGTTGTACTTCAGGCCGTGATAGCCGCAGACGACGGTGTCGCCTTCGAGCCGCCCCTTCGACAGCGGCACCAGGCGATGCCAGCAGGCATCCTCGAGCGCAGCCACCGAGCCGTCGGCCTTGCGGTACATCACGACGTGCTTGCCGCAGATCGTCCGCGGCAGCAGCGCCGGCTTCACCTCGGCGTCCCAGGCGGCGGCGTACCAGGCGTTCATCGGGAAGGGCTTTGTCACCGGTCTCACTCCCAAGGTTTATGAATACGTTATGTATACATTACCAAGGGAGAAAGCGCCATTCAAGGCCGAAATTAGCGTATCCTGCTACCTATTTGCATGATTATGTATACAGGCTTGACCATGCCGTCATTCCCCGCGGAGGCGGGGAATCCAGTACTCCGCGGCGGTCATTGGTTCACACAAGTTCCGCCGCGGCGTACTGGATCACCCGCTTTCGCGGGTGATGACAGCGCGCGATACGGAACACCCTCCCCTGGAGGGGGCATGGAGGGGGCCTGGAGGGGGAGGGTAAGAAGGCGGCTGCGTCGGCAGTTACGCGCCGAACACCTTCGCCAGCCCGGCCCGGGCTTCTTCCTGAATCCGCTTCAGGTGCTCGGTGCTGCGAAAGCTTTCCGCGTAGATCTTGTAGACGTCCTCCGTCCCCGACGGCCTCGCCGCGAACCAGCCGAAATCGGTCTCAACCTTGATGCCGCCGAACGGCTGGCCGTTGCCGGGCGCCTTGCTGAGCGTGGCGCGAACGGGATCGCCGGCAAGATCCTTCAGGCCGAGTTGCTCGGGCGTGACGGACTTCAGGATGTTCTTCTGCGGCGTGGTCGCCGCGACGTCGATGCGCGCGTAATGGGGCATGCCGAACTCGGCGGTGAGGTCGCCAAAGAGCTGGCTGGGATCGCGGCCGGTCTTCGCCATGATCTCCGCGGCGAGCAGGCCGAGGATGATGCCGTCCTTGTCGGTGGTCCACACCGTGCCGTCGCGGCGCAGGAACGAGGCCCCTGCACTCTCCTCGCCGCCGAAGCCGAAGCCGCCGCTGAGGAGGCCGTCGACGAACCATTTGAAGCCGACCGGCGTCTCGACCAGCTTGCGACCGAGCTTTTTCGCGACGCGGTCGATGATCGAGCTCGACACCACGGTCTTGCCGATCGCGGCATCCTTGCCCCAGTTCGGGCGGTGCGCGAACAGATACGAGATCGCGGTCGCGAGATAATGGTTCGGATTCATCAGGCCGCCGGTGCGCGTCACGATGCCGTGGCGGTCGGCATCGGTGTCGTTGGCGAAGGCAACGTCGAAGCGGTCGCGCATGCCGATCAGGCTCGCCATCGCGTAAGGCGAGGAGCAGTCCATGCGGATCTTGCCGTCCCAGTCGACGGTCATGAAGCGGAAGGTCGGATCGACGGCCTCGTTCACGACCGTGGCCTTCAGGCCGTAGCGCTCGATGATCGGATGCCAGTAATGCACGGCGGCGCCGCCGAGCGGATCGATGCCGATATTGATGCCGGCGGATTTGACGAGATCGAGATCGACGACGTTGCCGAGATCGGCGACGTAGGGCGAGATGAAGTCGTAAGCATGCACGTTCGCACCCTTGCACGCCTTGGCATAGTCCATGCGCGCGACGCCCTTGAGCCCGTCGGCGAGATAGGCATTGGCGCGCTTCTCGACGACGCCGGTCACATCGGTGTCGGCCGGGCCGCCATGCGGCGGATTGTATTTGTAGCCGCCGTCTTCCGGCGGATTGTGCGAGGGCGTGACGACGACGCCATCCGCCAGACCCGACGTGCGGCCCTTGTTGTAGGTGAGGATCGCGTGCGAGATCACAGGCGTCGGCGTGTAGCCGCCGTCCTTGTCGATCATGACGTCGACGCCGTTGGCCGCGAACACCTCGACGGCGCTGACGAGAGCAGGTTCGGCCAGCGCGTGGGTGTCGATGCCGATGAAGAGCGGGCCGGTCAGCCCCTTTTCCTTTCTGTAGTCACAAATGGCCTGCGTGGTCGCGAGGATATGGCCCTCGTTGAAGGTGGTCTTGAACGAGGTCCCGCGATGACCGGAGGTGCCGAACGCCACCCGCTGCGCGGAATCAGCCACGTCGGGCTTATTGGCGAAATAGGCCGTCACCAGCCTTGGAACGTTGGCAAGCGCGCTCGGCGCAACCGGCTTACCCGCCGCGGGATCAACTTCTGCCACTGCAACTCCTCTGTACCGTTCAAACGACGGCCTGGAACACCATACCATCGGCCAGCCCGTCGCCAAGCCGATTGCGGGACCGACCCGATGCCACGCTCCGGGCGATGACCAACCGACAACGCCCTTCCCGCACAGGATGATCCATGGCGATTGCGCACCGCGCCCTCGTACTTTGGTCCCGGATTTCGCTTGATGCAGGACAAAGACGCTGCCGCGCCGCGTGGGGCACTCTGCTTTCCGTTTGATGAACGAACCGGGATTTGCAGGATTGGCCGGCTGATCCCTTGGCTGATTCCTTGGGGGAGTAGACTCAAGATGACCGGACGTCTGATCTTCGTGCTCATGCTGGCCTTGACCACATCGTCTTTGGCCACGCCGTCTGCTTCCGCCGCGGAAGGCGATCCGGCCGCGGGCAAGGCCGTCTTCCAGCGAACCTGTGAGAACTGCCACGCGGCAGTGATCGGGGTGAACAAGGTCGGCCCAAGTCTCTGGAATGTCGTCGGCCGCAAGCCCGCCGCCGTCCCGGACTTTGCCTATTCTGATGCGATGAAGGCCAACAAAGAGGCCTGGACGCCAACAGCGCTGGACGCCTATCTCGCCGACCCCCGCGGCGATGTCCATGGCGTCAAGATGTTCTTCAAGGGGCTGCCGAACCCCGCAGATCGGACCAACGTCATCGCCTATCTTCAAATGTTGAAATGAACGACTGGGGCGGACTCTAGACCGATCCGAACAACGCCCGTTCGCCGGTCATGCGGTTCTGCTATGATCCGCGCGGCCACGGAGAATCATCCACGCATGGACCTCGCGCGCTGGCATCTGCCCGTGCTTATCTTGCTCGCCGTTGCGGGGGCTGCGGCTCGCGCGACCGCCGCCGAGTTCTACACCGAGGATCTGCGCATCCCGATGGCGGAGGCCGGGCCGCAGGGGCTGGAGGCGTTCCTGGTGCGCCCGGCGGGGACGAAGCGCTATCCGCTCGCGCTGCTCAGCCACGGCTCGCCGCGCAGTTTCGACGACCGCGCCACCATGTCCGCGCACAAATATTACGGCATCGCGCTGGAATACGCCCGGCGCGGCTTTGCCGCGTTGATCGTGATGCGGCGCGGCTACGGCACCTCGCCGGGCGGACGCGTCGATAGCGTCGGCGGCTGCGCCAATGCCGCGTACATGCCGGCGGCGGCGGTTGCGGTCGCGGACCTGCGCGCGGCGATCGATGCGATGGCGCGTCGGGCTGACGTCACCACATCGGGCATGATCGCGGCCGGCCATTCCTCCGGCGGGCTCGCCACGGTCGCGCTGACGGCGCAGGCGCCGCCCGGTCTCGTCGCCGCGATCAGCTTTGCCGGCGGCCGCGGCTCGCGCGACGACGACGACGTCTGCAACGAGGGTGGGCTGGTGCAGGCCTTCGCCACCTTCGGCAAGACGTCCCGCGTGCCGATGCTGTGGGTTTACGCGACCAACGATCTTTTCTTCGGGCCCGATCTCGCCCGCCGGCTCTATGACGGGTTTCGCGGAGGCGGCGGCAACGTGAAATTCGTCGCGGCGGCGCCTTACGGCGACGATGGCCATTATCTCTATTCCGTGGTCGGCCGTCCGCAATGGACGCCGTATGTGGACGCCTTCCTGCGCGAGCGCGGGCTCGGTCACGACGTCCTCGGCCCGCCCGATCCGCTGCCGCCGCCGAGCCAGCTCAACGAGGCCGCACGCGCCGAGTTCGCGCGCTATCTCGCCAGCACCGTCCCTCACAAGGCTTTTGCAGTGTCGCCCAACGGCGGTTACGGCTGGCGTTCGGGCCGCGCGACGGCCGACGATGCCCAGCGCGATTCGCTGAGCGCCTGCATGAAATGGTCGCCCACCTGCACGCTCTATGCGGTCGATGACCGGCTGCTGGTCGGGGCCGCGCAAGGGACAATAACGGACCAGAGCGCCCGCGCGCGGTAGGCGCGAGGGCGATCAGGTCTTTCGACGGATGAGGCTAGAGCCGCTCGCTGAGCGCGAGCTTGTAACCGACGCCGGTCACGGTCGCGATCACGGGCGTGCCGCTGCCGACGAGCTTGCGGCGCAACCGCGCCACCAGCGCATCGACCGTGCGGATATCGACCTCGGCCTGGCGGTTGCTGACGACCTCGATCAGATAGTCGCGGCTGAGCGGCCTGCCGTCGGCGCCGACGAGCGCCGCCAGCAGGTCGAACTCGGCGCGCGTCAGCGACACCGGCTTGCCGTCGCTGCCGAGCAGCTCGCGCCGCGTCAGGTCGATGATCCAGTCGCCGAAGGCGATCGAGTTGTGGTTGCGCGCCGCCTTGCGGTCGATCGAGCGCCGGCGCAGCACGCTGCGGGCGCGCGCGAGCAGGTCGCGCAGATTGATCGGCTTGGTGACGTAGTGGTCGCCGGCGACCTCGAGGCCGAGGATGCGGTCGACGTCGGTGTCGCGGCGGGTCACGAAGATGATGCCCGCGTTGCTGGTCGCCTGGATTTCCTTGGCGAGCTCGAAGCCGTCTCCGTCGGGCAACTGCACGTCGAGGAAGACGAGGTCGGCGCGCCCGCGCAGCGCCTGGCGGCACTCCGCGCAGGAGCCGGCGCCGACCACGTCGAAATTGTTGTCGCTGAAGTAGCCGACCAGCATGGTCCGCGTCACCGGATCGTCTTCGACGACGATCAGCCGCTCGCGGCCTGCGGGACGCGCTTCCTGACGTGCGGAATCAGCCACGATGGTGGATATCCTGTGTGCTTGCGGCCCGGCCTGAAAATTCAAGTCGTTGCGCAATGCGCTGTCATGTGAACGTACATTCACAACTGGTTCGAGCCCCCGAATTGCCTGCTGGAATACTAGGCGTGTTGTGCTGCCTGAACAATATTGGTCACAGTCTCGACGCATTAAGTATGAATTGGCCCACAATTCTCATCCCGCGCATCATCACGCAGGCATGGTTCGCGCGAGCGCCGGGAGCCGGCCCAGGACCGCCGATCGCGCATCGGAACCCGATGCGGCTTGCCCCGCCGCGGACTTCAAACCTATTGTAAGTCCTCAAGTTCTGGACGCTGGAGTGGGGCGCCATGGAAGTCATACTGCTCGGCACCGGCGGCCCGCGCCCGGACCCGCGCCACATGGCGACGACCACGCTGATCAGGCTCGGCGAAGAGAACATCCTGTTCGACGCAGGCCGCGGCGTCATGGTGCAGCTCAGCAAGGCCGGCGTGCCGCTCGGCGCCATCAACACGGTCTTTCTCACCCATCACCACTTCGACCACATCGGCGACCTCTACGATGTGATGCTGAACTCATGGATGCACGGGCGCAGGGACGAGCTGCGCATCTACGGGCCGCCGGACACCGAACGGCTGGTCAACACGCTGGTCACGCAGGTCTACGACAAGGACATCACTTGGCGCGACCGGGGCGAGCCGACCTTCGGCGGCTGGAAACCGGTCGTCGCAACGGACATCGTGCCGGGTCCCGTTCTCGACACCGGGCGCTGGAAGATCAGCGCCGAGCTCGTCTCGCATGGCGATGGCCTCGACATGCCGCCGGCCTTCCTCGCGCGCTGGATGTGTCTCGGCTACCGCTTCGAGGCGGAGGGCAAGGTCATTGCGATTTCCGGCGACACGGTCCCCTGCCCCGGTCTGGAGCGACTGGCGGAGGGAGCCGACCTGCTGGTGCAGTGCTGCTTTCTCGCGACGCCGGAGATCAACAACGAGCACCTCCGCCGGCTTGCGACATTCACGATCGCCTGCGGCGACACGGTCGGCAAGGTCGCGGCCAAGGCCGGCGTGAAGAAGCTCGCGCTGACCCATCACCGGCCGCGCACCGACGATTCCATGCTGAACGCGCTGCTCGCGGATGTCAGGCAGGACTATTCGGGGCCCGTCGTGCTCGGCGAGGATCTCACGCGGATCGAGGTCTGAGGACCATCGGTTCACTCTCCGCGGGATATGAGCGCGGAGGCGATCCCGCCTCAGGACGATCCGACCTCGATCCGGTACGACAGCTCTTCTTCCGCGCCGGCGCAATGTGCATCAGGCCCGGCTTGTCGCTGAACTCACCGTTGAAGTCCTTGGGGCTGGCATAGCCGCGCCAGGATTGATCGAGCCAATTCCCTGGTGACAGCGAGTTTGCAGCGAAGACCACACAGCTGGACGCGATCACGCAGCAAAAACTCCAAGCAAGTGAGCCCGTTGTAGCAAACAGGCGAGAACGCAACAGGGAATGCAAACCTGAACAAGCGGGAAACCGTCTCCGAAAACAGGGAATGTGGTCCGCGGCGGAACTCTATGCGCCACGTTGACAGGTTGGTCTGAAGCGCCGACGCGTTTGCGCGTACGGCTGACGTCTGCTTGGCATCGCGGACCAACCGAACTGCCAGGGCTGAGCTAGATGCCTTGGAGCGTTGCCGAGCGATAAGACACCGGCCGCACGCGCAAATCAGACCTCTTTAGTTGAATCATTGGCTTGTTCTTGCGCGGGAGCCTCTGTTCCAGCAGCTTTGGTCACGGTAGCAGCCGACAATCGGTTGGTGAGATTGACCTCACCGCTCAACCTTAAAGGCTGACTCCCTTGGGGCTCCCTACGGCTTGTGAACGCCAAGCCTTCTCGCGCAGCGCAAGCCCGTGCTCGACGGCGGTCAGAGGGTCTCGTTCCTCCGGTTCGGTCGCGAGCGCGAAGTACCCCGAAAGATCATCGAACTCACCGAACGGGCTATTGTGGAGCTGCAGAAATCGTGGAGCATTGCCTGTCATGAGGTAACGGTCCAACCATCTCCTGATTGTAAAAGAGAGTAATCGGGAGCCATCCTCTCTACGGAAGCCATCTATATTCGCGGTTGCTGGCCGATCGCTGCGTTCAATCCAATCTTAACCCACTACCGCACGATCGGCCCCATTCCGAGTGATCTGATCAACGCGCCTTTTACTGTTCGTGGTCTAAGCTGGTGGCAAAAAACGATCGAAGGGAAGGGTTAACATGGGGAGGAGGTTCGAATGACGGCAAAACTCACGCGCGACAGCGCGAGGGCGCTCGTCGAAGCCGGTTACATGCCTTTGGCGCACTATATAGAAATGTTCGGTGAGGACAGTCCGACGGCGACGAGTTCGCCCTGCAGCGTCCCGAACAACGCGCCGGCCAAAAAGCTCTCAGTCGGGGCAGTTCAGGGGAAGCACGACCGTCCTTGACAGCAGCTGCGCAATGTCGAGGCCGGGTTCAGGATCCTGGCCCGATCACAACCCGGAACGAGAGCGTTTCCTTTGCGCCTGGAGCGATGTGCATCAAGCCGGGCTTGTCGCTAAATTCACCGTCAAAGTCCGCAGGACTCGCGTAACCGCGCCAGGGCTCGATGCAGAGGAACGGCGCGCCCGACGGTTTTGACCAGACGCCGAGCTCACGAAAACCGCGCCAAGACATCTTGAGCCAAGGCCCGGCGTCCTGCTTGGCTGCATAGCGGACCGCATGGCTGTTGATGCGATCGAAGATGACGGCGTCGATGGTGAACAGGGATTCCGACAGCGGAAGCACGGCGCCCCGGACGGGGCTCGGATCCGTTGCCGCAAGCAGCAGTCCGCCCTCGACACGGCGAACCGGAGATGACTCCTCGTTGGCAAAGGTCAGCGCGTAGCTCTCTTTCGACACTCCAGCCTGAAGCGGCCAGTTGAAGGCGGGATGGCCGCCGACCGACGCCGGCAGCGTTTCCCCGCCGGTGTTGACGATCTTCAGCGCCACGTCGAGTCCGGCGTCGTCGAGCGTGTAGGTCACAACCAGGCGGAACGCGAACGGATAGAGCGCGCGCGTCGCCTCGCTGTCCTCAAGCACCAGCGCGCAGCTGTTCTCGCCGCGCTCCACCCAGGCAAAGCGGCTGTCGCGCGCAAAGCCGTGCTGGGTCATCCGGTACGTCTTGCCCCGGTGCCGCATTTCGTCATTGGCGAGACGCCCGACGATCGGAAACAATAGCGGCGCATGGCGCGGCCAGGCCGGCCCTGCCTGCCAGATGAATTCGACGCCGGCAGCATCCTTCAGCGAGCACAGCTCGGCGCCTTGCGCCTTGATGGTCGCGGTAAGCCCGCCGCTACGGATCGTGTGCGTGTCGTCGGTCATGACCATCTCCGGTGAAGTGCGGGCGGTAGCCGTCGAGCAAGGCGTGGCCGTGCACACCGAAGCCGCCATCACGTAAACATGAAGTAGTCGCTGTGAAGGTTAGCCACCGTGGTTCCCTTGATCAAGATTGTATCATGACTATCCAATGTGATCAGAGCATCCGATCCCTGCTGAGTGATGTGAAGATCGCTGAAACTTGTGGCAAGCGAAGAGCTGACTGCGATCTTGTCCGTGCCGGCAGAGGTGTCGGTGTTGAAGCTGTAGACCGTGTCATTGCCGCCCTGATAGGTGACCGTGCCGCCATTGGTGGAGCGGAAGTAGAACGTGTCGTTGCCCGCACCGCCGGCAAGCTTCAGATTGTCGGCATAGGCATAGACCTCATGGGCTCCGCTCGTGTGCGTATATTCGCGCATCGTCAAATTGCCGCTAGCATTAATCGTGTCGGTGCGGATATCGCCGGTCCCGTCCTGGCTGTAATAGTCGACAGCGCGGGAGCCGTCGTTTCCGATGTGCGTGTGGTTGAGGATCGCTCCGGCGCTGGAGTAGTTGGAGATGTCCGTGCTGCCGTCCGTATTGTGTTTTTCCAGATAATCGTAGCTGCCGTCGGAGTGGAACCGCTCGACGAGGGTCGCGTTGCCGCTGGCGTCGTACGCCTGGTGGGTCGACGAATAGGACTGGCCGGTGATTTGATAGAGATAGGCATCCGACGAGCCGTCGCTGTGAACGATGTTGTCCTTTGTCAGCACACCGCCCGTGTAAATCTTGTTCTCCGCGCTGCCGTCGACGCTGGCCGTATATTCGGTCAGCTTGTAGCCGGCCGAGGTGTCGTAGGTCGTGGTTGTGGTGCCGGTCGAGATGACCGAGACCTCCGTGCTCAATTTGCCGGCGCTGTTGTAATAGTCATAGAGTTTCGAGCCGTCCGCATTGTACGCCGCCTTGTAGTCGTAACTGCCGTCGGCGTGGAAGCGTTCGATAAGCGTTGCGTTGCCGCTGGCGTCGCTGGCCTGATGCGTCGAGGTATAGGACTGGCCAGTGATTTGGTAGACATACGCATCTGACGAGCCGTCCTTGTGAAGGACGTTGTCCTTCGTCAGCACACCGCCCGTGTAAGTCTTGTTCTCCGCACTGCCGTCCGCATACGCAATGTAGTCCGTGACCTTGTAGCCGGTCGCCGTGTCGTAGGTCGTTGTCGTGGTGCTGGTCGACGTGACGGTAACTTCGGAGCTGTGAAGCCCCGTGCTCGTATAGTAGTCGGAGACCTTCGAGCCGTCCGAGTTATAGGCCACCTTGTATTGATAGCTGCCGTCGGCGTGGAAGCGCTCGATCAGCGTCACCTTGCCGCTCGCGTCGCCCACCTGATGGGTCGTGGTGTAGGACTGGCCGGTGATGTTGTAGATGTAGACCTCCGACGAGCCGTCCTTGTGAAGGACGTTGTCCTTCATCAGCACGTTGTTCGTGTAGACCTTGTTGTCGGCGCTGCCGTCCACATTGGCCGTATAGAC
>NZ_KI421447.1:51137-270299 GCF_000472645.1 Bradyrhizobium sp. WSM2254
CCGGTGATGTTGTAGATGTAGACCTCGGACGAGCCGTCCTTGTGAAGGACGTTGTCCTTCATCAGCACGTTGTTCGTGTAGACCTTGTTGTCGGCACTGCCGTCCGCATTGGCCGTATAGACGCTGAGCTTGTAGCCCGTCGCCGTGTCAAAGGTCGTCGTCGTCGTGGCGGTCGACGTGACGACTACTTCGGAGCTCTGAACCCCCGTGCTCGTGTAGTAGTCGTAGACCTTCGAGCCATCCGAGTTGTAGGCCGCCTTGTACTGGTAGCTGCCGTCGGCATGGAACCGCTCGATCAACGTCACCTTGCCGCTCGCGTCGATCACCTGATGGGTCGTCGTATAGGACTGGCCGGTGATGTTGTAGGCGTAGGCCTCAGACGAGCCGTCCGCGTGAAGGACGTTGTCCTTCATCAGCACGCCGTTCGCATAGACCTTGTTGTCGGCGCTACCGTCCGCATTGGCCGTATAGACGCTGAGCTTGTATCCGGTCGAGGTGTCATAGGTCGTCGTGACCGTGCTCGAAGAGGTCACGCTGACTTCCATGCTTAGCGCACCGGTGCTGCTGTAGTAGTCGTAAAGCTTGGAACCGTCGCTGTTGTATGCAGCCTTGTACTGATAGCTTCCGTCGGCGTGGAAGCGCTCGATAAGCGTGACATTGCCGCTCGCGTCGTAGGCAGTGTGCTGCGACGTGTAGGATTGGCCGGTGATGCCGTAGTGATAATAGTCGAGCCGTCCGTCGGCCTGCGTAATGCTCTTCGAGACGACGGCGCCGCTGTCGTCGAAGCCCCAAACGATGGTCTCGGTCAGGGAACCACTGGCGTCAAAATCCTGTTCCTTGGTCCAGCCGACGCCGCTCCAGGTGACGGAAAAGGAATAGCCACCGTCGATCTTCGACAGCAGATTGCCGTAGTGGGCAATGACGTACTCCATGGTCTGGGTCGACGAGACGGCGAGAACATGCGTGTCGCTCAACGTCACCTTGTCCAGCCCGGTTGCGCTCACCAGAGTGTCCATCTGGGCGACGAACTGGGCAGATGTCATCGTGAGAGCGCTATCCACCGTCGTCCCGGCTTCGGCGACCGGGTAAGTCGCACCGACCTCGATGACCAACGGATGATCGCTGACGCCGATCTGGATCTTGTCCGTGTTGTAATACACCGCGATCGGGTCCGTACCCTGCAGCGGGTCATAAACGTAAATGGTGCTTTGCACCTGCCCGAGCTGAACGGTAACGGACGTGACCGGCGTCGTGATTTCGGTCTGGGTCGCACTGTCCCATACGCGCGTATCGGCCCATACGACGAGGTCGCTGACGCCGCCTGACTTGTTCATCAGCATCGTATGCGTGTTGCTGGGCGCGTTGGAAAGCGTGTAGCTCAGATCCGAGCCGGTATGAGCGCTGCCGTTGTCACCGTGGCTCAAGATGGTCGTCAGATTGTGGACTGCGACAGCGGCTTCCTTCGGCGTTCCGTCAACGTTGAAAAGACCGAAATGGGCTTCCTTGTCGCCTCGAGACGCCGAGGATGGCGAGTCGAACAGTTCGTAAATATAGGTGGCGGAAGATCCGTTTTCATAGGCCAGGAGCAGATTGGAGAGGACAAGCTTCGCCTGCGCGTCCTCATTCGCGCCGATGCCCATGACGCTCGACAAGGTCGTATAGCCGGTCTCCGTCACGATGACCGGATCGTTCGTCGAAATGTTCTGCGCCAGACGGAGGTCGTCTTCGATCTGAGCGTCGGCGAGCGCGCCGGTCTGTATGTAGACGTGTGCATTCGCCGCGTCCGAATAGGCGCTCATGTCGCCAACCACGGCGTTCGTCGCGTCGGTCTGGTATCCGATGCTGAAGTTGACGACGGTGACGCCGCTGAGAACGCCGTTAGCTTTCACGGCGGCATAGAGAGCCTCCTGAAACGCCGCCGCGCCTTCAAGCGAGGTCAGACCGTTATAGGAAAAATCGTTCAGATTGGCTTCATTGATGCCTTCGATAGACAACAGAGCGCCGGGGTGCTCCGTCTTGAACTGCGCAAGAGAAGCGACGTAGCTCGCTAACCCGCTGCTGCCCGTCTCCGGCAGCGTGTAGGCCACGCGAAAATCGAAAGAGACACCCGCATTGGCAAGCGCGTCGATGACCGCATTCGCATGCCCATTTGCGTTGTAGGAGTCACGAACGTGACTGATGCCCAGATAGTCCAGGCTGTTGATGATCGAGCTGGAGTTTGTGTAGGCGTCGGTATAGGCGCCCGCATTGGTGTTGATACCGAGAGAATTCACAAAGCTCGAAGCAGTGGTAACCGTCGCGTTCGACATTTAGAGCGCCCCCATTTCCATGGAGCGCAGACTGGCAGTCACTCCTAAGAAAACCAACTTCAAGAAAGCTAAAATTGTCAGGCTTTCGCCTAAATTTTCAGCGGTTCGCGCACATCAGTGATGCTCCTTCAATCAAGTTCCACGGCGGAACAAAATCATCACGATTTCACATTCGCTCGCGCGCGCGATCGACGACGCTCGCCGCGCCGAAGCGACGGCACGTCGAGCGCGCTTCTGCGCAAGCAGCCTGATGATCTCAGCGATGTAGGGAACCAACCTTGCCCGCCGCCATTGGCGACATTCATCGCACGTCACTTTGCCCACAGAGTGATGATCCCGTGACACCGAAATGTCTTTGCGCTGGCGATGGCGAGGCGCGGCGCTCCTCGCGCGGCACGCGCAATCTGAGATTGTAGACCTCCGCGTCCGCGACGGCTCGCGCGTCGCGCGAGGCGATATCTATTTCCTACCTAAGATTGACCAGATGGTTGACATCAGATAGACAAGGCTGGCTCCGGAGCAGCACTGAACGGACATCGCGCGGCAAGGTGCACGGGCGCCGAAGCGGATGGTTGCATTCCCGGCGGAGGCGCCTTTGGCGCGGCGGTCGTCCTCTGGCCTAGCGCGGCAAGAGCCGGACCATCGGTTCCGGCAAAGAGCCGTGCCGCCGCTTGCTTCCAAATGCCCTCAAATGCCCGTCGTCCGAATAAAGCGACTGTGCGAACAAACATCCAGGCTGGCCGACAAAGACCTCCTGGGATCGTTCTTCGCCCCATTCGGAAGGCGGACGGTAGCAACGACGGAAGCCACTCTAAGCTTCGATGGTCCGTTGTGCTTCACATTTGATGGTGACGGGCGCCAATGATACCGTCGTCTCGGGAAACGACGGAACAGTTGATGTTCCCGCAGTTATACGACGGGTTAGGCGCTGCTCTGTTCCTTCGACCGACCAACGCTTTCATAAACAAAACCGGCCGCTTCCATCTCTTCAGGGCGGTAGATGTTGCGGAGATCGACGACGATGGGCTGCGCCATGGTCGCCTTCAGCCGGTCGAGATCGAGCGCGCGGAACTGCACCCATTCGGTGACGATGACGAGCGCATCGGCGCCTTCAGCGCAGGAATAGGCGTCCTCGCAATAAATGATGCTGGGCAGCTCGCCCTTCGCCTGCTCCATCCCGACGGGATCGAAGGCCTTGACCTTGGCGCCCATGTCGATCAGGCCGGTCACCAGCGGGATCGACGGCGCATCGCGCATGTCGTCGGTGTCGGGCTTGAAGGTGAGGCCGAGCACGGCGATGGTCTTGCCGCGCAGCGAGCCGCCGAGCGCCTGGCTCACTTTCCGCGCCATCGCACGCTTGCGGTTCTCGTTGACGGCGAGCACGGATTCGACGATGCGCAGGGACACGTCGTAGTCCTGCGCGATCTTGATCAGCGCCTTGGTGTCCTTCGGAAAGCACGAGCCGCCGAAGCCGGGACCTGCATGCAGGAACTTGGTGCCGATGCGGTTGTCCAGGCCAATGCCGCGCGCGACCTCCTGCACGTTGGCGCCGACCTTTTCGGAAAGGTCCGCGATCTCGTTGATGAAGGTGATCTTGGTCGCGAGGAACGCGTTGGCAGCGTATTTGATCATCTCGGCGGTGCGGCGCTCCGTGAACATCAGCGGCGCCTGGTTCAGCGATAGCGGGCGATAGATATCGCCCATCACCTTGCGGCCGCGCTCGTCGGAGGTGCCGACCACGACGCGATCGGGATACTTGAAGTCGCGGATCGCCGCGCCCTCGCGCAGGAATTCGGGGTTGGAGGCGACGACGACGTCCGCTTTCGGATTGGTCTCGCGGATGATGCGCTCGACCTCGTCGCCGGTGCCGACCGGCACGGTCGATTTCGTCACCACGACGGTGAAGCCCGACAGCGACTGCGCGATCTCTTTCGCGGCGGCATAGACGTAGGACAGATCGGCGTGACCATCGCCGCGGCGCGACGGCGTGCCGACCGCGATGAAGACGGCGTCGGCATCCGCCACCGGCTTGGACAGGTCGGTGGTGAAATCGAGCCGCTTGGCCTTGACGTTGCTTGCGACCAGCTCGTCGAGCCCGGGCTCGTAGATCGGGATCTCGCCGCGATGGAGTGCCGCGATCTTCTTCTCGTCCTTGTCGACGCAGGTGACGTCGTGACCGAAATCCGCAAAGCAGGCTCCGGACACCAGTCCCACATAGCCCGTTCCGATCATCGCGATTCGCATGAAAAACTCTTTCCGTTGACGACGGATGTTCCACTGAACACCCTAGACCAATTTTCTATCCGACCGCACGCCCAACATTAGGGCAGCCTGCATCACCTGCCGAACAAACCTTCACCGCCTTGCGCGAGGCAACGGCAGGCGCGCTGCACGTAACGATTAGCGTCCCGGTGCGGAACACGGCGTTGGGGGATCACACGCCGTGATACTTGCGATACCATTCGACGAAGCGGCCAAGGCCGTCCGCGATCGATGTCGAGGGCGAGAAACCGACGTCACGCTGGAGGGCGGAAATGTCGGCGCGCGTCTCCAGGACGTCGCCGGCCTGCATCGGCAGCAGCTTGCGGATCGCCGGCTTCCCGATGATCTTCTCCAGCGTCTCGACGAACTCGATCAGTTTGACCGACCTGTTGTTGCCGATGTTGTAGACGCGATATGGCGCATAGCTCGTCGAGTTTTCCGGCGCTTCCGCGTTCCACGCGGGATTCGGTGTCGCGGGCCGGTCGAGGGTGCGGATCACGCCTTCGACGATGTCGTCGACATAGGTGAAGTCGCGCCACATGTCGCCATTATTGAAAATCTTGATCGGCTCATTCGCGAAGATCGCGCGCGTGAACAGCCAGGCGGCCATGTCGGGCCGGCCCCACGGACCGTAGACGGTGAAGAAGCGCAGACCGGTCACCGGCAGCTTGTGAACATGCGCGAAGGTATGCGCCATCAGTTCGTTGGCCTTCTTGCTCGCGGCGTAAAGGCTGACCGGATGGTTCACCGAATGCTCGGTCGAATAGGGCAAGGTGCGGTTGGCGCCGTAGACGGAGCTCGACGAGGCGTAGACGAGATGCGCCACGCCATGACGCCGGCCGGCTTCGAGCACGGTGACAAAGCCGTCACAATTGGCGCGGATGCTGGTGATGGGATCGTCGATCGACGCACGCACACCGGGCTGCGCCGCCAGATGCACGACGCGATCGGGCCGCACATCCTGGAAGACCCGCGCCGTGGCTGCGAAATCGGCAAGATCCGTCTCATAGAATTTGAACCCGGGATGCTGCTGCAGCCGGTCAAGTCGCGCGCGCTTCAAAGCCGGATCATAATAGGCTGTCAGCGAATCGATACCGACGACATCCTCTCCGCGTGCGAGGAGGCGTTCAGATAGATGCATGCCGATAAAACCGGCAGCGCCAGTGACAATCACAGGAGCCATGATCAACTCGTCGCTTCGTCCTTACCGCACTGCAATGCCAGACTGATACGTCGGAAGCAAGGCTCGGATTTGCGGCAGTTTCATGCACAGCGCCCTCATCGGCGATAGATATGGCGCGCCGACGATCCATGCACGACGCCGGCTGACAGACGCTACAAGCGGGCAGGATTGCCGGGTTCGGCAAAGCACGCATGCGCAATGCGCAGCCCGCGGCTTTCGGCGAAGCGACGGAAGACGAGCCTCACCTCGATCGGGTCGTCGCACATGCCTTCGAGCAGCACCGTTTGGGTCGCCTGCGATGCGGCCTGATACATCAGAACGGCCGTCGGAAAGAGACGGGCGCCGATGATGTCGTCGAAATCAGCGCGTGTCTGTCGCTTGAGGTCCTCCGGCAGGAAGCCGTAGGCGCGCAACGCCAGCGGCGCGCGAAAAAGCTGAACCCAAATCTCATGCGGCCCGAGATGATAGGACTGGGTGAGATAGGAAACCGCAGTCGGGCCAAAGCCTGCGGCTCGAATCTCGACCCAGTACAACGCCAGCCAAGCGATCGATTCCGAGGGCGAGCATGCGAGCAGTTGTTTCGCCGAGCGCCTCACGTTCTGCAGACTCGCATCGAGCGAATCGACGCCGCCGGATTCGAGGTAATTGCTCAGGAGCCGCAGGTTGATCAGGAGCAGGTTGCGACGCTGCCTGGCGTCGCAAAATACGTCCGAGGCGTCCTCGTAGCGGGACGCAATACGTACGAGAACCTCATTGTCGTAATTCTCGCCGCGGCTCAAGCGCGCGGCGAGGTCCTGCAGCGTGGGGCGAAACGTATAGCTCGCAACCGACAGCAGCCAGGCCAGCGCCGTCGCAGCGACGACGACGTTGACAATGGCCCCATATACCGCAGACGGGCGGCGGGACCTCTGCTTGTTCTCAGGCCTGCTCGACGTAATAGTCGGAATAGTGCCGCCCCTTGTACGACTCGATGCGCTTCAGCGTTTTCGGATTGGCACGGTTCAGCACGATACCGACGATCTTGCCTCTGAACACCTCGAGGTCGACGATGGCCTCGTTCACCGCCGCGCGGCGGGTCTTGCCCCATTCAACCACGTAGACGATGGCGTCGACCAGATGTCCGACGGCCTTGGCATCCGTCACCGGAAGCACCGGAGCGAGGTCGACGAAGATATAGTCGTACTTCTTTCTCGCCACCTTGAGAAAATCCGACATCGACTGGGAGGACAGCAGATCGGCCGAGTTGACCAGCCGCGCCCGCACGACCGACGGCAGGAAATTGAGATTGGACTGCCGGTCGACCTGGATGTGGTGCTCGAACTGCGCGGGGTCGGCGAGGGCCTCGACCAGACCGGACTTGGCGCCGGGCGCGATCTTCCGCGTCAAGGACTGGGTGTGCAGATCGCCATCGATCAGCAACGTGCGATGCCCGGCGAGGGCAGCCAGATGAGCCAGGTTCGCGGCAACGGTCGTCTTGCCCTCCTTCGGGAGCGAAGAGACGACGGCAATGACGTTCGTTTCCCTGGTCAGGCGCGACAGATCGACGGCGGTCTTGATGTTGCGAAGCGTTTCGGCAAACCGCGAAAACGGATGTTCGAGCGCATATCGCGTCAGCGCCGCCCCGCGTATGTCCGACGACGAACCATCCGACGCTTCAGGACGAAGCTCCGGCAGGGTGCCAAGGCATTGCAGCGCCGTCTCGGTCTCGACCTCCGACGGAGTGCGCATGACTTCGGTCAGCATTTCCTTGCCGACGGCACCACCGAGGCCGAAGCACAGGCCTCCGATCAGCCCGCCCAGGAGCAGCAGGCCCGTCTTCGGCCAGCTCTTCTTGTCCGCCTTCTGAGCCGTGCTGATGATTCTGGCTTCGCTGATCGGGAAGCTCTGGTTCTGCGTCGCTTCCTGCAATTGCTGCAGGAAGTTGTTGTACAGCGTCCGATAGGTGTCGGCGGCGCTCTCCAGATTGCGCAGCTTCACCTGCGCCTGACTGGCGCTGCCGGATTGGCTCACGAGCTTGTTGAGATCCGATTCGAGCGAACTTTCCCTGCTGCGCGCGATCTCGTAGTCGCTCTTGTAGGCATCGGCGATGCGCTTGACCTCGTCCCTGATCGCCCGCCGCAGTTCCTGCATGCGGGAGGCTAGGTTGACCGACGCCTGGTGGTCCTTCCCGTACTTGCTCGACCAATCCGCATACTGGGCGGCGAGATCGAGATATTGCGCGCGTAGTCGCGTGATCACGGTGTTGCTGAGCGCGTCGGTCACGGTCGGCTGGGCGAGATCCTGGTCAGTGATCGCGTTGATTCGATCGAGCCGGGCCTTGGCTTCCGCGGTGCTGGCGCGCGCCTGGATCAGTTGCGTGTTGACGTCGGAGAGCTGCTGCTCGTTCATCAAGCCCTTGCTCGTACCGACGATGTTATTTTCGGCCTTGAAGGTCTGGACGGCCCGGTCGGCCTCCATCGCCTGCTGCTGCAGCTCGGCGCTTCGCCGTTGCAGCCACTCGCTCGCCCGTTTCGTAGACTGGTACTTGGCCTCGAGGACGCTGGTCATGTACGCATCCGCCAGGGCGTTCGCGATCTTCGCCGCCTTCTCGGGCACCGTCGACCGGAACGACATCGTCAGCACATAGGTGACGCCGACGCGCTCGACTTTCAGATTCTTCTTGAGGCTGGCGACCACCATCCGCTTCACGAAATCCTTGGATTCCGGCTCGCCGAGACCGAGCAGATTGGTGATTGCACCAACGACATAGGAGATCATGTCCCCCTGGACGTATTCGGGATCGCTGGTGAGGTTCAGGGAATCAACGACCGAGCGCACCAGGTCGTCGGACGTGAGAATTTCGACCTGGCTCTCGACGAAGCCGGGATCGATCAGCGTGCTGTTCGCGGCGTCGGTGGACTTGTTCAGAACCGCCTGACGGGTATCCACGAGGATGCTGACGGAGCTCGTGTAATAAGGAGTGGCCGTCAGCGCATACGCCACCACCACGGCCAGACAGAGACCCACGACGGAGGCGATCAACGGCCACTGCCGGCGCACAATGTCGAGCGTCCGCTCGAAGGTCAAAACGGCGGTATTTAGCGGTAACGACGAAGACTGTCCGGCGTCGAAGGTATTTCGCGGCTGATACATGCGTTACTATCGCGGCAATTCGAGAGGAAGCGGGACGGGGGCGAACGGATTGCCGACATCCATGTTCCATTCCCCCTCAAATAATGAACTGGATTGGGGGACCGGCTTGCTCTGTGCCGAAACCGGAACAGGCGCGTCGTTCTCAATCGACGCGTATCCAGCGCTCACCGATGAGTCCTGCAATTTTCGTACAAAATCGATAATGCTCTGCACAACCCTGGGCTCAATCGGGCCACAATGCTGCGCAGCTCGCGCCAAGCCACGCCCGATTGCCGACCGATTCGACGCCGGAGCCAGCGATACCAATTTCCCGATCTGCGGGAGCAAATCGGGATCAGTGGCCAAATACTCCGTAACCTTGCTCTCGATCTTGTTCTTGTCGTTCTTCGCGTACTTCAAGACATGCGCGGGATCGGCCGCAAAAAGACGAAGCTCGACAGGCGGAGTTCTGAGCAGCAACGGCAGGCAGTGTGCCGTTGCCGACGACACTCCAGCCAGCGTCAGGCACGCCACGGCCAAGAGTGATCGCGCCAAGATCGGAGCACGCGAATGAAGGCCCAGCAGGCGATTGCGGTCTCTACGAAGCACTTGGTCTCACCGTAGTTAATGGATTAGCCGCGGTTAGCGGATAAATACGGCAAGTCTTTGTGCATTGCAAAAGAAAACCGATCGGGACTCCTTACGACGTCCCTCACCTGCTTCCGAGTTCGGCAAAATCGCGATGATCTTGCTTGGCGATCGAAACCCAGACGCGAGGGTCCTCACCGGATTCCATCGACACCCATTGATAGCCCGCTCCCCGCCAATCGCGAACGCCCGACGCGAGGTTGTCCAGAATATAGTCACCGTCCTGCAACCGCGCGATCAACACGAGATGCCCTCCGGCGGGAGCAAAGACGACCGCCAGACGCAGGGCGCTCGCAGGCCACCCCTTGGCGAGAAGCAGATGGCGCTTGGTAATCGCATAGTCGTTGCAATCGCCCGACGACGGCGAGAGCGTCCAGCGCGCCAGCAGCGGATCAGTTGATTTCATCACAGGCGAGATCGCCTGATTCACGCTGGCATTGACCTCTTCGAGCGTCGAAAAAGCGGCATCCCGTGCCGGCAATTGCGCCTCAGGCGAGCTTTTCTCGCACTCGCGCGAATAGTTCATGCAGAACTTCACGAACTGCAATGGAGCCAGAACGTTCTGGGCCTCCTTCAGAAAGACGCCCTTGCTCATTCCTTGTTCAGCCGCAAGGCACGGCAACGAGGAACTCAGAACGAACAGGGCTGCAACCAGACGCTTCATCACCGCCTCCCGCGATACTCTTGATCGCTCGACGGTAGCCTCGAAAGTTCTCAACCCGATTGCGCAATTTCGTAAAATTGCACCTAAATGGCGTGCCCTCGTTCAGTTTGTCGGGCTGGTCTGCGCGAGCGGGTTGATCGAGGTGACTGAGGCCGCCGAGAAGAAGGTCGTCGTCGACGGAGGCGAGGCCGCGGTAAAAGTGGTGCTCACTGAAGTACTTACCGCGCCAGGGGACTGCACCGGAGCGGTGCCGCGCCCACCTCCAGCGATAGATTCGCCGTTGGGATCGGAGCCGGGAACGGCAGTCGTCGGAACATCGCCAGTGATGCTTACGAAAGACTGAATCAGGTCGCTGTTCTCGGTCTTCAGGACAGCTTCCTGGATCGCCATGGCGGTCGCCGGATGACTCAGCACGCAGGTCGATGCAGCAGTGCCCAGTCCGGCGCCAATCGCCCGGTTCTGCGCCGGGGAACTGGCGCTCGAGAGCGACCCAATGCCCTCCACCGTCTCAGGACGCATCGAGGCGAAATCTCGAATCGCCGCGGAAAGCCTGCCTTCTTCACCCTCGGGGATTCCATTCAACAGTCCAGCCGGATTGTCGAGAAACTGGGTTGCCTTTTCAGCGTTCACGCCTGCCGCAGCAGGCACGCAAGCAACGTCGACGGCCGTTGCAGCGTTGGATGTCGATGGTGCCAGCAGCAATGCAATCACCAACCCGGGTATCATGCGCATCTGGTAACCCCAATTCTTTCCACGAATAGACATTTTTCAGACATACAGGATTTTCGAGGAACCGCTCGATTATATTTAACGGATGGTAAACTGCCTAGGCTCTTTGCGGACGTCGTGTCGTCGATATCGATTGAGCCAAGCCGCAGCCGGAAATTGCCGCGAATACCACCGCAAATCCAGCGATTTGTAGCGAAAAATCGATACACGAATGCAACACTCCGAGCAGAAACACGGAAGCAGCCGTGGCTGGAATGTCTCGGTCACGAAGCCTTGAGAAAGCTCCCCAGAGCATCCGCCCCCAGAAGAAAGCGGCGATGGCGCAAATTGTCGCTCCCAGGGGAAGCCCGATCGAGATCATCATTTCCAGGGGCGTGCTGTGCACCTTGTCCCAGATGCCCTGACTGCCAAGACTTTCCGGGCGATAGGGCGGAAATGCAGTCTCGAAATTTCCGACGCCGATGCCGAACAATTCGTGCCCGCGCAGCATCTCGAGTGATGTCCGATAGACTTCGGCACGCTGACCGTCGGTCAGGCCGAACAGACCGACCCGACCGATCACATTCCCGCCAATCACAAGGAACCCCACGATGGTGGCGGCCGTGACGGCTCCCGCTCCCAGCCAGTAATGCCTGGATTGGAACCGAAGTTGCATGAGATGGAGATTGGCGAGGCAGGCGAGGCTTAACAGGGTCAACAGAACTCCGGCGCGAGAGCCGGTCATGCCGGTGGCGACGAGACATGTCAGAACGCCGACAGCAAGCGTGGCAGGATGGTCTGTGAACGAACTGTAATGGGGCCGACGCGCCAAAAGCAGAGCGTCCGACGCAATCGGCGCCAGACGGCCCAGGAACAAGACCGAGCAACTGCCCCAAAAAGCGGCAGCAGTGTTGCGGTTCACGAACGTTCCCGTCGCATACGGAAGGTAGTATTCCTTGCTCCTCCAGAGCAACGTGGTCGGCGCCAGGAGATGCGCGAGGATGCCATAGACCGCATAGGCAAATCCCGCATAGGCGATCGCTTTCAACACCTGCCGTGCCGCTTTTTCGTCGGTGGCAAGCAGATAGGCCCGCAAGAGCGCGAGTACAAAGAGCACGCAAGAACCGAATGCGATCCAGGGCACCGATGCCGTAGCGGAGATGCGGTTCGGCTCCGTGACCCCCGCGACATCCCTGGCAATTCGCCAGAAAGGATCGGCGAGCGCGTCGTTCACCCCCGGGGAGACCTGGAAAACCGTGAGTGCACACAATAACAGCAGGACCGCTCCCGTCGGTCCGATTACCCAGAGGTCCGAGCTGCAAACGCGGGAGAGGTTGGCGGTTAACAAGCTCGCGATCAGGAGCGCCGTCCAGATCCAGATCCAGATCAGATCGACCGACCCGAAGGGCAAAGGGGCCAATACGAAGGCTACAATCGCGATGAACCAAGATATACGATGCACTGAAATTTCTATCGGCAAGCTGCGGAATCGGCGATCACTTCATTGAGCCAGATGTGTAGAATGACCAAAATCGAGACAATTTGCTACGCTATCGATCGGCCTATCGGTCTCTGACAGCACGCGCGATCTAACCGAAGGCCCTACGATGGATCAACCGACAACGCCGCTCGCCGAAAAGCGCGAGGCCCCAGCTTCGGCCTGGACGCTGCCTACCCTCGAAGGCTGCGCGGTGCTGCTCTATTTCAGCCGCGACGCCTTCGCCGGCGTCTTCCGCTATTATGCGAGCCTCACGCATCTGGACGCCCTCTGGTTCGTTCCCGACTTGTTTGCATTCGCCTGCGTCGGAGCATTCACGTACAGATATGCGTTCAAGCAAGGCAGCATCATCGCCATCCTGCTCGTTCTCTATACGATTTTCGCGCTTTTTCTCGGCTACGTATTCCTTGGAGAGACGAAGGGGCTGGCCTCTTCGATGAAAATGATCGCGCCCGCTTTTGTCGGATTTTGCTTTTGCGGCCGCGAGTTCAAGGACCAGAAACTCCTGCTGAACGTCATCTATTTTCTGTTCTTCGCCTCGATGATTGGGATCTTCTGGTCCGCGCATTCGCGGCTGCCGTGGGTCGCCTTCTCATACGAATCTTTCGGCGCGACGCGAACCGCGGCACGACTCTGGTGGACGGGCGGCGAAAGCCGCATCTCGGGGTTCGCCGCCGACAGCACCATGGCTGCGTATTT
The DNA here is from genome assembly GCF_000472645.1 of Bradyrhizobium sp. WSM2254. NCBI lineage: Bacteria > Pseudomonadati > Pseudomonadota > Alphaproteobacteria > Hyphomicrobiales > Nitrobacteraceae > Bradyrhizobium > Bradyrhizobium sp. WSM2254. The sequence goes on from NZ_KI421447.1 coordinate 64,220, forward strand.
CGTGTTGATAACCTATGTCTTCACCTCCATTCGCAAGAGCGTGCTCTGGTGCCTGTTGTGGGCGGGTCCCGCCCTCTATGCGATTCAGGTTTCGACCAACAAGACCGCGCTGGGCGTCCTTGTGATCTACCTCGGCGCCCTGCTGCTGGTTCGCGCGTTCGACGAACGCCATCGTTTCGCTGCGCTTCGTTCGCTGGCGCTCTGGTCCTTTGCCTGCCTCCTCGTCCCGGCGGCCTTGATGCTAGCGTTCAGCGGGACCAATTTGGGCAGAATCGCAAAGGGCCTGTACAGCCTGCAGGATCGCATCAACAACAGCTGGCAGCTGCCGTTCGTCTACATGAACGATCTGATGCCGCTGGGATATTTCACCGGTTGCGGACTGGGCTGCTTCAACTATCCGCAGCAGCTGTTCTCAAACAAAGTCAGCTATTACGTGCCCGTGGATAATTTCTACATCGGAACCTACCTGATGTTTGGTCCGATCTTCGTGATCTTCGTGATCTTCGTGATCATGGCCGTGGCCAGGACCCGCGATATCTACAAGCTCACTGCCATCTTTGTGATGAACTTCTACACCATAACCGTTCTCGGTTACGGCCCCGCGAGCGGTCTGCTGGTGATCACCATGGCGTTCAGTGAAGTTTTCGGAAAGCCGTCGCCGCTTCCGCGCGCGAACCGCAATGCTATGGGGCAGCCGCCGCAGCTCCTAAAGGTTGCAAGCGGGTGATGGCTCTTCTCGAACGACCATCGGGCTCGGAGAGGGCGAAGGATTTCGCCAAGAGAGTATCCGACAGCAGGCACAATATCTTTGGGCGGCACGGCTCCGCGGCCCAAGCCCGGCTCTTTGAGCCGTCGATCCAGGGGCTGCGCGGCCTTGCCGCGCTAAGCGTCTTGCTCGTTCATCTCTATGACATGCCTCTCACGGCCGGCTTTCTGCCGCCCATGCCGTCGTGGTTCGATGCAATCATCGGAACCTTCGGCCGCGGGGTCGAAGTGTTCTTCATGATAAGCGGGTACCTGATCCCGGCCAGCCTCGTCCGGCATCAGGTGGTTTCGAAATTCTTCATCGACCGCTGTCTGCGCATCCTTCCTGTATTTGTCATCCTTCATCTCGCCCTCTTCGTCATCGGGCCGCTGGTCGGATACAAATTCTTCAAGGGCATCGACGCGCTGGACTACGTGAAGATATTCCTCGCGAACCTGTTCTTCCTCCCCGACATCCTGAACATGCCGATTGGGCAGCAGAACGCATGGACGCTGACCTACGAGTGGGTCTTCTATTTGTGGTTCGCGGCAACCTACTATTTCACCACGCGCTCGCGACCGGTGACCGCCCTGCTCGTTCTGGCGGGGGTCATCGCCGTTCTCTACTTTCCGATTTCGGCCTATTTCGTGGTCGGATTCGCGCTGAGGGCGATCGAACTGCGCATCGGAGCGCGAGGCATATCGGGGCTGCTGCTCAGCGTCGCGTGCCTGGCACTGATGTACATGCTGCTGGAATATGTACATCCGTTCGTGGGGCTGCTTCCGGGCCTCATCCTGTTTTCGACGGTCCTGAACCCGGCTTCGACCATTGCGCAGCAGTTGTCGAAGGCCTCACCGCAATTCGTTGGCAAGATCAGCTACAGCCTGTATCTCGTTCACCCGTTCGCGCTCTACCCGTTGCAGGTGATCGGGGCACGACTGGTCACCCAGGGCTACTCACCCTGGGTGGTTTGGCCCATGTTCGTCGTTCTCGGGCTGCTGTCTTCGTTCGTTGCCTCGACGATCACATATGAGCTGATCGAGGTCCGGCTGCGGAACGTCATCGCGGCCCTCCTTGGCACTCATGAGCGGAAGACCTCGGTCGAAGTCCAGAGCGCGGTCGCCAGCCCGCTCTTGCGAGACGATCTACGCGACCACGCCAGGCTCGATCATCAGGGGCGCCGGCGTGAGTGACGGTCGAGCTTCACCTGAACAGCCTCGGCTGGCAGCTTCTTGACCGGTGCGCTGCGCCGCTTTTTCGGCACGATGCTGGGCGAGACCGTCTCCGGAGGAGCGTCTACACCGAACAACTCTATATAATGAGCCAGAGGCATGTAGCCTGCTTCGACAAGCGCCCTCGCGCTATCGCGCGTGAGTTTTGCCTTCATCCCCACCCTCCCCTTGGTTAACCCGTACCTTCTGTTTTCTCGCCTTTTGGTCAGGCTAGGCCGGGAACGGTAAAAGGTGCGTTGACTCGATTGCCCGGAATCCGGCAATCGCGCAACGATGGCTAAGATCGAACGAACGCGGGATTGACGCCATCGCTGCGACCATTCGCCCGACACGCCGGCGCTCAGTGTATCGAGCGGGAACCACACGGCAGGCGGCCTCGGACCGGGGTGAGCCCTGCCCACTCTCGGACTGCACAATTGCGAGGGCAGCCGTGATGGAAGCCAGCCAGCCGATCGCCTCCTTGCACGGGCAGCGACAAGCGGATATGGCACTTCGGCCCGAGATGCCTCCTTGCATTGCGGCCGTTCTCGATAACAACCTTCCGACAGTTCTGGATCGACGCGCGCCTTTGTCTTGGCAACTTCATGCTGCGACGTTGACCTTGAGTCTTGCGCCATCGGTTCTGACAAGATCTCTGCCTGTCATGAGGCACAGCGGCTAAAACTTCGGCGGATTGACAGGCCGTCGAATGTTTTCGCGCGTACAGAGCGAGCACCATCCCGCGCGATGACGCTTCGCCTTTGACACCGGTCGGATGATGTGCTTGCCCTGCGCTATCACGGATGATCGGTGCCCTGACAATGCAAGTCCCCCAGAAGCTGGTTGCCTTCGCGAATGTGCTCATTCGACTGGCGACGCTCGGGCTTCGATTCCTGCTTTCCTTTTACGTCATCAAGTACCTGGGTTATGACGCGGCCGGTGTTTATGGGCTGACGGTCGGCGTGACCGGCCTCGCGCCGGCGGTGATAGGATGGGGCCTGAATTATTTCGTGGCGCGCGAGGTGGTCGGATTGTCGCCGGCTGAAGCGGCAATCCGAGTCCGGAATCGCTTGTTCGTCACAATCGTTTCGCTGAGTCTCGCTACGGTCCTGGCGGTATTGCTGTCGTTCTACCTGCACCGGCCGGTCACCCTGCTTTACGCGCTGATCGCCGTGCTGGTGTGGCTCGAGACCATCGGGCTCGATCTGCACCTGCCACTGATCGGCCTCGACAAGGCGATTGTAGCCAATGTGCTCGTCCTGCTTCGCTCCGCCGCGTGGATTCCCTTTGTCATCGGCCTCGGCCTGTTGTTTCCGCAATTTCGCTCGATCGAAACGGTGTTGTGCGCCTGGATCGTCTCGAACGTCTTTGCCCTTGTCGTGCTCGGCATCATGGCAAGAAACTGGAAGCTGAGCGGCGTGCTCTCGCGGGACGTCGATTTCGACTGGATCACCAACCGCCTCAAGAGATCCTGGCACATCTATGTGAGCGACGTCAGCCTCGTCGGGCTCATGTATCTCGACCGCTACATCGTGGGCTTTTTCCTCGGACTGTCGGCGACGGGCATCTATACGTTCTTCTGGTCGCTCGCCAATTCGTTACAGACGCTGGTATCGACTGCCGTCGTTCAAGCTGCCCTGCCCATTCTTGTGTCGACCTATGCGAGCGGCAATCGCGAGGCATGGCGGGAAGCGCTTCGCGTGGAATTCTACAAGGTCATCTCGATTTCTACGGGCGGGGCCGTGGCCATTTTCGCGGCAAGCGAAGTGGCGCTGCGCTACATGGCGATGGAAGGACTGAGCGAGCATCGCGGCCTGTTCCTGCTGCTGCTTGCAGCGGCCGTGCTGCGCTCGTGCTCGGATCTGGGCAATGTCGGCCTCCTGAGCACGAAAAAGGACGCGTCCTACGCCGCCATCAACACCATCGGGGTCTGTCTTTCGACCGCAATGACGTGCGTCGGCATCGTCACTTTCGGCCTGACTGGCGCAGGAATTGCAATTTTCGTGACCGCAGTTATCCTGCTGCTCATGCGCGCTTGGTTCCTGGCGGGGGCGTTTCGTTCGACCGGTGCATCGCCCTCTTCCGACAACGGCGGATGAGTGGCAACGAAGACCGCCTTGCCGACCGGCCGAGGCCATTTGGATCTAGCCAGCGCCCAGCCGGCGTTGCGGAGTTCACGTTCATGACCCAGAAGACGAAGATCATCGACAAGATCAAAGAGGATCTTGCCCACTACGCCTCGCGCGAGCGCACCCCGGTGAATTCCGCATTTGTCGCGCGCATGGTGCTGTTGACGCCGGGCTTCCAGTTCGTGTTCGTCTGGCGCATCCAGGAGGCGCTCTTCCGGGTACCCCTCATCGGCAGAATTCTGCGTCGCATCGTCTGGTGGTTCTCCTGCCTGCTGTTCGGCTCGGAAATCGCCCTGGCAGCGAACGTCGACGGCGGCCTCTATATCCCGCATCCCTACGGAATCGTGGTAGGCGACAGCGACATCGGAAAACGCGTGACACTCCTGCAGCACATTACGATCGGTCGAAAGGACCACTCCGATCGGGGCAGGCCGCGGATCGAGGATGGAGCTTCCCTGATGGCCGGATGCGTCGTCCTCGGCAGCATCACCATCGGCAGCAATTCCATGATCGGTGCAAACGCGGTCGTGCTCAAGGATGTGCCGCCCAATTCCATAGCGGTCGGCGCTCCTGCCAAGATCTTGCCGCGCTCCGACGTTTCACCGAAGTCCCAAGACGCGTTGCAAGGCCTGGCGCCGGAAGCCGCCTAGCGCGACGCCGCCCGATTCACGTCCGCGGTCTGCAGCGTGTCTTCCGATCTGGCCGTGCGGACGATACGCGCAGGCGCCCCCACGACCGTGGCAAAGTCCGGCACGTCAGACAGCACCACCGAATGCGCCGCGACGACCGCGTTGCGTCCGATCTTGATTGGACCCAGCAAGGTTGCGCCCGCGTAGATCACCGCACCATCCTCTATCGACGGGTATACGTCGACGTCATGCGAAGCCCGGCCGAGCGTGACGCCCTGGTAGATCGTCACGTCGTTTCCGATCACGCTGCCTTCGCCGATCACGATGCCGACCGGGTGCGGCAGACACAGGCCAGCTCCGAGCCGTGCGGTAGGGGCAACGTAGCATCCGTAGTTCCTGACGGTGGACCGCCAGACCAGCCGCGAAAGCACCCTGCAACCCTTGCCCCGGACGTTCAGCCAGGACGCAAGCCTCGCGCGTGACACGAGGGCGAAGCCGGGTGACGTGACGTAAGCGACCAGCGCGCCAGCCAGACCGTTGCGTGCGGCGTTTCGCTTGAGATCCTGTCTCCACATGCTCATTCATCACCCTGCTGGACGGTTCTTGCGATGTTGCGACCGGCCTCGGAACAATGATGTAGCAAGTTCCACACGCTTTCCAAGCATCCATTCTAGCGCCGAGGCCCTTCGCTGCTTCGTCGCTGTGCAAGCGAGACGTTAGGCCATGCAGACGATCTTGCGCCGTCACGACAACGGCAACATGAAACACGCAATAGACATCTGGCCAACAACACTGGAACAACGCGCGGCCCGAATTGCGTGCTCGATTCACAAGTCAATGCGACGTTGGCTGAGCAGGAACGAAGCATCTGCCGACTTTTTCATCGCAACGGACATCTTTGCTGTGCGTGAGAGCGCAGGTTCCGCAGCGATGCCGTGAGAACGAGCAGATGCGCGCGTCGCGGAACCGTCGCGCACACGCATCGCGGAACCAGCGCGCAAACGTTTGCCACTACGACGCTCGCGCGATCGTCGAGTTCATCGAGATAGCGCGACGAAAATAGTTCCGGTCTCTTCAAACATGAAAACTTCCAAGTTGCGTGAGAGAGGTGAGTGATAGCCTTCAACTTGGAATCGCATCATGACGACGACCAGTACATCATCCGCCGTCCTCTCCGCCCATGCATTCGTCGATTCAATCGCAGTCAACACGCATGCGGCCTACTCGGCCGCATCCTCATGGGAAACCTACGCCAACTCCAGCCTGATCATCGACGACCTGCGCTATCTCGGCGTCACCACGATCCGCGACTCCCTGCCCACGGACCCATCGGCAATCCCGGTGGTCGATGCGCTTGCAGCGGCCGGCGTGAAGTTCGACTTCGTAGTGACGTCCAATCTGCCGGCTTCGGGGGCGCCAGGAATTGCTCAATTCCTCGCTTCCCTCGACAGCTTCATCGCAACACACCCGAATAGCGTCATCGCGATCGAAGGTCTCAACGAAGCCAATATCCAGGCCTTCACCTACAAAGGCAGCTCCTCCCTAGAAGCTGCCGCGCAATTTCAGAAGGATCTGTACACAACCATCAAGGCCGACGCACATCTCAGCGACGTCGCGGTCTACAACATGACGCTGGGACTGAACGACGAGAACGGCTACGCCAAGCTCGGTGATCTCTCGAAATATTCCGACTTTTCCAACTCCCATGCGTACGTCGCGACAACCACACCCGAGAACTACGGCATCAAGTTCGCCGTCGACCTCGCAGCCACCAGCTCACCCAACAACCCCTCCGTCATCACCGAGACGGGCTACACCACGCTGGCGAGCTATACAGGCCTCGGCGTCGACCAACTGGTGCAGGCAAAGTCCATTCTGAATTCGCTCGTCGATGCCTTCAAGAATGGCGTCACCACGACCTATCTGTACCAGCTGCTCGACCACGGCAGCAGCTCCGATCCTGAAGGCAAGTTCGGCCTTTTCAATGCGGATGGCACGCCGAAGCTGGCCGCGACTGCGATCCACAATCTGACGACACTCCTTGCCGACGATGGTGACGGCGGCCGCACGCCCACCACGGCGCTCGGCTATACGATCGATAACCTGCCCGCGACAGGCACCAGCATGGTCCTCGGCAAGAGCAATGGAGCCTACGAGCTGGTGGTCTGGGCCGAGCCGCAACTCTGGAATGACGCCAAGGACGTCGAGATCGCGAACCCGACGAAGCAGGCTCAGGTTCATCTGAACAGCGTACACAAAATCGTCACGATCTATGACCCGCTGAACACCACGAAGCCGATCGCGACCTACACCAACGTCCAGGATTTCACCGTCCCGGTGAGCGACCATCCGCTCATCATCGAGATCGACGCTCCCGCGACCCCGGCGCCGCCGCCTCCCGTGACCGAAATCACCGGCACCGCAGCTGAAATCGTGGCCGACTTGTCCGACCTCAACGCCGCCGGAGCCGTCAAATCCATCACGCTGACCGACACCCATGTTCTCGCCGTGTCGACGAAAGAGACCATGGATTACATGATCTCGCACTATGGCAGCGTGCTTTCGACGATCAAGGGCGGCTATTCGTTCGCGGTGACCACCTCGGCGCCAACCTGGCGCCTCACCGAGAATTACGATTCGACCGGCGCGCTCACGTCGACCGAGGAGACGGCCTATCAATCCGGCCTCCCGGTTTACCAGCTGGTGACCTACGCCGACGGATCGACCGCCGCTTCCTCCTATGCAAACGGCGTCAAGACGACGATGACGGTCACCCATAGCGACAAGTCGAAGGACATATTCGTCTATGGAATCACGGACAAGCCGTATGTCACCGAGGTGACGCACAAATCCGCCTCGGGTGCCGTCACCGGAAAGACCTATATCGGCGCGGACGGAAGCTCAACCGAGGATCATTACAACGCAGCAGGCGCGCTCGTGTCGGAAATCAAGACGAACGCCGACGGCTCGTCGAGCTCCACGCTCTTCACCTCGGGCGTCAAGACGGCCATGTTCGTCACCAATACTGACCATTCCAACGACAATTACTTCTACCACATCACCGGGAAGAGCTATGTGGCGGAGGTTCTGCACGTCGCCGCCAGCGGCGTTGTCACATCCGTGGTCCGGACCCACGCGAACGGAACCCTGGACTACACCGAGACGCGCAACGCCGACGGCACGACGACGTCGACCAGCTTCGATGCCAAGGGCGTGAAAATCGCTCAGGCGAGCTCGCATCCCGACGGGACGAAGGACATCTACGCGCTGAACATCAAGCAAAAGGCTTATGTGACGGAGCACAGCGGATTCGACGCGGAGGGTCGCCTTGTGCTGTTCGAGCGCCTGCACGCCGATGGCAGCTACGCACAGAAGGTCACAATTGTAGGCGCCATCACGACCACCGACAATTTCGACTCGACTGGCGCACTCTCGAGCGAAGTAGTGGCCGCCGCGGGCGGCACCAGCACGACTTCACTCTTCAGCGGCGGCATCAAGACGAAAGTGTACGTCACGAACGCCGATCACAGTCAGGACAATTACGCGTTCAACATCGCGGGTGAAACGTACGAAAACATCGTCCAGCACGTCAGCGCATCAGGGCAATTGGCATCGATCGTCCGCACGCATGGCGATGGCACCCTGGAATACACAGAGGTCGTCGACACCCAGGGGACGAAGACCAGCACGCAATACGACGGTCACGGCACGAAGCTGGCCCAGACGGTGCACCATACGGATGGATCGTCGGTCCACGACCTGTTCAATGCCGCCGGGTCGATCACTCAGGAGATCGTCAAGAACGCGGACGGCCCCACCTCAACGTCTCTCTTCACGGACGGCGTGAAGACCAAGATGTACGTGCTGCACACGGACGGCAGCCAGGACAATTATGCCTATGGCGTCGTCGGCCAGTCATACGTCAACATCGTTCAGCACGTCGACCCCGCCGGCAAGCTCACTTCGGCGACGCGCACCCATGCCGATGGCACACTCGACTACACCTTCAAGGCCGGTGCGGACGGCAGCTCGACCGCGACCTACTACGACGCTAACGGCCAGTTGGCATCCAAGGTCGTAACCCAGAGCAGCGGCGCGAAGGACGTCTATACCTTCCTGTCGACCGGCGTGCAGGACAAGACCTACAACGCCTCGGGCGTCCTGCAGAAGACCGATCTGCTCAAGGCCGACGGCACGCATGTCGAGACGGCGAATGCAGCCGGCGTCACGCTAAAGGGCGGCAGCGGAAACGACCTGTTCACGGCGGCGGCTTCGACGACATTCGTCTTCAAGGGGGGCAACGATCAGATCTCCGGCTTCCACGCGGGCGCTGCTGCAAGCCACGATGTCATCCAGCTGTCCAAATCGTTCGCACCCGACTTCGCTCACTTGAACATCGCCCAGGCGGGAGCAGACACGATCGTCCATCTGGGCGATGGCGCTTCGATTCTGCTCGCGCATGTCAATTCGACCAATCTTACGCACGACAATTTCCTACTCGTGTAGGCTGCACGGATCGCGCAGCCTGCCTCGCGATCCGGCACTTGTCGCTCTTCTGTCACTTCGCACCCAGCAAGCGCGCGAAGTGCCGTTATATTCGCGTTGCAATCGTGCGAGCGGAAATATAGAGATGGACCGGTGAACGGCAGATCGGATGGCGTGACCATTCGAGGCCAAATTGGTGCCTACGTATACAATCCAGAGATCAGCAAAGGGTGGACTAGGAAGCCGCAAAATTCAGCGGGGGCGCTGAATTGCCACAAAGCTCGTTTTGGTTAAGTCTGTCAGCGAAGGATGCTCGGCCCGCACCGGGCTTGCCTGGGGCGGAAGCAGGAATATCGTTGAAGACCGGGTGTTTGTTGTGTGGGTTGCATATGTCTCCATCAAGTCAATTTCCGAATGACGTCTGATTCCCCTCGGCTGAAGATCATCCACGTTGCCGAGACTATCCGCGGTGGGATCGCGACCTATTTCACCGAATTGCACGCGCTTCAGTGCCAGACTTTCGGCAAGGAAAACGTGTGTTATATCGTACCGTCGGACCATCGGGCCGACCTTATCGGGATTGCAAATTCCAATATCGTCGCTTTTGACCGCTCGGGCCGCAATTTGCCCAGCCTGCTGAGGCTGGCGCTTGAGACCATGCGGCAAGTGCAGATTGCCAAGCCGGACATCGTGCACGTTCACTCGACGCTCGCCGGCCTGATCGTGCGAACGGCGTTCGTTTTCATGCGCAAACGTCCTCCCATCGTCTATTGCCCGCATGGCTGGGCCTTCTCCCGCGAGACGTCGCGCTTCAGCAATGCCGTCGCCAAGATCGCGGAGCGGGTGCTCGCCAAGGTCACCGACAGAATCATCTGTATCTCGCAAAACGAGTACGCGGCGGCGCGCGACGCCGGCATCCCGGAAAAACAGCTCAGCCTCGTTCTGAGCGGGATGCGCAACGAGCGCCCAAATTTCAGCCACGATGACGCCACTTGGAGCACATCGAAGCTGAAGGTTCTGTTCATCGGACGCCTTGATCGACAAAAAGGATACGACTTCCTGATCGAGGCTGCGAGGCAGCTCGAGACGTCCATTGACGTCCGGATGATCGGATCCGCGGTGGTCAACGAGGAAGGCGACCACACCATGCCTTCGAATGTCACCCTTCTGGGCTGGCTCGCGCGGACGGACATCGAGGCCCAGCTCGACCTGGCAGACCTCGCCATCATTCCATCGCGGTGGGAGGCCTTCGGTTTCGTCGCGCTGGAAGCAATGCGCGCGCACAAGCCGATCCTAGCATTTCGCGCGGGCGCATTGCCGGAAATCATCGAGGACGGAGTGACCGGGCTGATCTGCGATCCTGCCGGAACGAAGGCACTTGTGGCAGGTCTGAGGCGAGCATCAGGCGTAAATTTGCGCGCGTTGGGAGAAGCTGGTTACGAGCGCTTCGTATCGGTGTTCAACATCGACAGCACGCACCAGGAGCTGCTTAAAGTTTACGCAGCGGTGATCACGACGTCGCCGAAACATCTGTCCAAACTTGTCTTCTAGCGCGACGAAGTGGCCAGAATGCAACAGTGACTTTCAATGGTCCGTTGCAACGTCCTCCAGACTTGGTCTCAAATGGTGCGGCTGCTAAGAACTTTACGCAGGCCAAGAGTGAGATAGGACGCGCGTTTTGCTAGCATCGATTTTCAAGTTTTCACCCGCGCTTGCCATCTCTGCCATTTGCTTGGCTGGCTGCGCCGGGTTTACGCCACAAGATGCGCCGAACGGGGCTTCGGTCGTCACTAATGCGGCGCTGACGGTCGCGCCCAGCCCGCCGGTGCCTTACGCGCTTCTGGCGGTAAACCCGCAGATCATGACGTCGGCAAATTCGATCAGTGATCACCTCAGCGGCAATTTTCGCAATTTGCCTGGCGGAAATTACAAAGACATCACTATCGGCGTCGGCGATATCGTCACTGTAACTGTGTTCGAAGCCCAGTCCGGCGGCCTCTTCATTCCGCGCGAGGCCAGCGTCCGGCCTGGTAACTTCGTCGACATACCTCGCCAGCAGGTCGACCAATCCGGCAACATCACGGTCCCTTACGCAGGCACGATCAAGGCCGCCGGGCTGACTGCCCGTGCGGTGGCCGACATCGTTCGCGAGCGGATCAAGAACCGCGCGATCGATCCGCAGGCGGTCGTTTCCGTCGTCGAACAGCGTGGCAATCAGATCAGCGTGCTCGGCGAGGTCAATGCGCCGCTCAGATTCCCGGTCGATCCGGGCGGAATTCGCGTGATGGGCGCTATCGCGCGCGCAGGCGGTCCAAAATATCCGTCGTGGGAAACCAAGGTCAAGATCAAGCGGGGCAGCAAGACGTATACCGAGACGATGAGCTCGATCGTGCGCCATCCCGAAGAGGATGCGTTCCTCGCGCCGGGCGATGTCGTCTATCTGTCACGGGAGCCACGGGTGTTCATGGTCTTCGGATCGACGCCCTCGCCTGGCTCGATCGGCGGCACCAACAATCGCAGGTTCACGTTCGAAAACGACCGGATGACGCTGGCTGAAGCGATCGCGAAGTCCGGCGGCCTGGACGGCGCGCGCGCCAATTCACCTGCGGTCTATGTTCTTCGTCTTGAGCCGCGCAATCTGCTCAAGTCGGCCGGAATCGATGTCGAACGTTTCCCCGGTGAGCTGGTTCCGACAGTTTACAACTTCGACTGGAGCAAGCCGGACGGGTTGTTCTTCGCCGACTCCTTCCAGATCCGAGATCACGACGCAATCGTGGTGTCTGAATCGCCGAGCACAGAGCTGATCAAGTTCTTCGCGCTCATGCTCGCCGGAACGGACACGGCCGTTAACATTCAAACGCTGACGAAATAACAAACACAAACTGGTGATACCGGGAACGTGGCGCTGCAATCATGCAGCGCCGCGTTCGCTTCCAGTGCTCCTGGCTGTGCGCGGTCCTGCTGCCTCATTTCGGTCAGCGGTGAGCCCTGCATTTGGCCTGGATACTGCAAGATGGCCCGAGCACGTCATAAAAAGGCGCTGGGTCTGCAGCTAAACGAACCCAGATCCGCTGATCTTTTGGAGCTTGAACGTATGCGCATTCTGGTCGTCTCGGCCATGTTTCCCCCGAATGTGCTCGGTGGTGCTGAAATCTCTGCTTTCAACCTCTCTTCCTGGCTCCTGAAGCAGGGACATGAAATCGGCGTACTCACGGCTGCAAAGTCTCGCGAAGAGGAGAAGTTCGGCGAGCTTGTCGATGGCATGAGAATCTGGAGCATCTACATGCCGCGCCCATACCCGATCTACAAACAGGGGCGCGTCGACGAGACCTACCTGAAGCCGTTGTGGCATCTGCAAGATCACCTGGACCCGAGAAATTCGCGCATCGTCGGCCGCGTGCTCGACGATTTCAAACCCGACTTCTGCAATGTGCATTATCTGACTGGCATCGGACACAACGTCTTGCAGGAGTTCGCCAAGCGCGATCTCCCGATGATGTACGTGATGCCGGACCTGGCGCTGTCCTGCCTGCGGCTGACCATGTTCGTCGACGGCAAGACCTGCGAAACGCAGTGCGGCGTGTGCAAGTTGTCGGCGGGCGTCAAGCGGCGTGGAATTCTGTCGATGCGCAGAGTCGGCTTCTGCTCACCGTCCCGCGCCAATCTCGAGCGGAATGCAGAGTTTCAGCCGCTCAAGCAATTTCCGACCGCGCACATTCTCAACGCGAACAAGTATCCGTCGCCGACGGTCCAGCGCGTCGAGTCCGAGGCGGTCCGCTTCGTCTACGCCGGGCGGCTGCACGAGGCCAAGGGAATCGACGTTCTGCTGGAAGCCGCCGAAGGGCTCGTGGATCGCTGGCCGTTCACCTTCACGATCGTCGGCGGCGGCGGGCATGAGCCCGCCTTACGCAAGAGGTTTGGTCATCATTCGTGGATCAGCTTCACCGGCCACGTTCCGCTGCAAGAGGCCATCAATCACATCGCGACGAGCGACGCGCTTTGCATTCCCTCGATCTGGCTGGAGAACTCGCCGGGCGTCGTCATCCAGGCCCTCGGCGTGGGCGTTCCGGTAATCGGCAGCAATTTCGGCGGAATCCCCGAACTGGTCGAGCACGATGAAACGGGATTGCTGCTGCCTCCGGGAGACGTCCAGGCGTGGCGCGACGGCCTCGAAAAGATCCTGTCGGACCGCGACACGCTTCGCCGCTACCAGGCCAATGCCATGGGGCGCGCCCGCGAATTCGATCAGGACTTTCTGGGCGCGAAATACCTCAAGTTCATCGACGAGATTCGCAACTTCCGCGGGCATGCGAGCCAATGAGGCCCAAGAGAACCTTGACGAGATCCTTGACCAAGCCTGGCCTTAAGCCTGCAACATCGCGTCCGACACGCACCGGCGCGCCGGTCTCTGCGGTGCTGCGTCGTGCCATTCCATGGTGCCTGCTGTGCGGCATCACGATCTTCGGCGCCGATCGCGCCGCGGCCGCGGAGAAAATCGTCACTCTGCCGCCGATCGCTCGCGCCAATCCGGCAGGCACGTTGCTGATAGGATCAAACATCCATTTCGGCCTCGTCCGCACGCTCGGATACGATTCCGCAACCACGGCGCTGCACGAGCTGGCGCAGATCGGGGCTGCGTCGTATCGCGACTACCTGCCCTGGCAGTCCTTCAGCTTTCCGCCGCAAGGGCCGGTGCTCGTCAAGTCGCAGCGGCTGATGAATTTCCTGCCCCAATCGAAATTGAAGCCCGTCCTCAATGTCGGGGCCGCAAACTCGTCCGTGCCGGGAGGTGTGCCGCCGATCTCCAATGACGCGCTCGGTGTATTCGATGCCTACCTCAAGAAAGTCGTCGAGCTGACGCGGCAATACGATCCGATCTACGAGATCTGGAACGAATGGAATATCGACATCGGCACGGGGACGCGCCTGCCGAGACTCGTCGGCGAAGGACCGCCCAGCGACCCCCGATCCGCGGTCAACTATGCCCGCGTCGCGAATTCCGGAGTTCGCGCCGTAAAGAGCGCGAATCCGCATGCTCAGGTGATCGTCGGAGCTGTGGGTGACGACATCGACTGGAAATGGACGAGGGCGATCGTCCGCGACGGCGTCCTGAACGGTGCCGATGGCCTGTCCGTTCATCTCTACAATCATTGCCTGAAGCCGCAAAACAGAACTGCCACCGAACTGATCGGCCGGGTCAAGCGATTGCAACAGGAACTGATGCAGGACCGTGGCGGGGCCGTCACGCCGATCTACGTCACCGAATTCAGCTGGCCGACCTCCAATGAGCCGTGTGGAGTCATGCCCCTGGTTGCCGGCAACAATTTCGCTCAATTCATCTTGCAGAGCGCCGCCATCCCCTGGATCAAGGGCATTTGGGTGCATGAATTGAAGAACATCGGTTCCAGTCCGACGGACAGGGAAAACAATTTCGGGCTGTTCACGTTCACCGACGAGCCGAAGCCGGCCGCTTGCTTCGTGCGTGAAGCGACGGATCTGGTTCGCTCGGCCGATCACGTCGACATCCAGGAACCCCTTCCGGACGTCTTCGTTTTCAGGGCGCGACGCGGCGCGCGGCAGAGCGTCGTTCTCTGGTCCTCGGGCTCGACCGTGAGGGCACGATACGCCCTGGCGAACCTGCCCGACGCATCGGGACGGCGGATGTGCGACGAAACCACGCCGGCCGCGGGTCCTCAGGGCGAGGTGGAACCAAATCCGGTCGTCTACTACATGGATGCGTCCGCGCCGGTCACCATTCGGGTGCTCAACTGATGTTGCCGCGAAACCGAACCCGAAAGAGACCTCAGCTCATTGTTGGCACGATCAAAGTCAAGCGAAGCAATGCCCAGTGAACTCACAATTCCGCTGTTCGCGATACATCACCACAAGATCGGCGGCACTGAATCGGCGATCTACAACCTCATTCACGGGCTCGACAAGGCGAAAGCCGCGTTGACGCTCGCGTTTTCCGATCCGGGCCGCCTGTCGCCCGAATTCCTGCGATGGATGGAGAAAACCCCTGCGATCGCGCAGCAGCGGCAATACCCGCTTCCTGGCAAGAACAGCCGCTTCGCCGAAGAACTTCTGTTCGAATGGCGAAGGTCTGGGAACGGTTGGGCGGTCTATCCGAACTATTTCCTTCCGCCGCGGCGCCCCGGCAGCCGGGCGAGGTCGGCCGTGATCCTCCACGACATTCAGTACAAGGTGCTGCCGCAGTACCATTCCAGCAAGAGGAAGGCCTGGCTCGACTTCTATCTTCCCCGCATGTTCCAGACGGCGGACCTCGTATTTCTGATATCCAATTCCGAGAAGGAATACGTTCGACTCCATTTCGGAGACACGGCGGCCGACAAGTGCAAGGTCATCTACAACGCCATCGAGTGGGCCAGGCTGGAACAGGGCGAAGTCAGCGAGGCAACCCGCAAGCTTGCGAGCCGGCCTTACATCCTCACCGTCAGCCATCCCTTCCCGCACAAGAACCTGGGCGTCCTCATCAAGGCTTTCGATCGGGTGGCCCAATCGAATCCCGAGATCGAACTGTATCTCGCCGGCAAGGCCTCGGACGAGAAGATGCGCTTGATACGCGAGAATGCGAGTGAGAAGACCGCGGCTCGCATCGTGATGACGGGTATATTGTCGGATGCAGATCTCGGCGAACTCTACCGAAACACGAGGCTGTTCGTCTTGCCCTCTCTCTACGAGGGCTTCGGCATGCCGGCAGCGGAGGCGATGGGCTTCGGAGTCCCGACGCTCGTCAGCGGCGTGACATCGCTTCCCGAAGCAACCCTGGGCAAGGCGGAATATGTCGCCGATCCGACGAATGTCGACGCATGGGCGGAACAGATGACCGCATCTTTGAATTCCGGCAAACGTCTGTCCACAGAGACCGTCGCCGAAGTCCGAGAGGCGTTCGCACCTCACAGAGTTGCGCAGTCGCTTCTCCAAAATCTGGGTTAGTGCATGTTACTTGCGCAGATTCTCGCTGAAAATAGAGGCTCTCCGGCTGAGTTTGTCACGGGGGTCATTCGGAAAGTTATGGTATGACCGCATCAAGACCGAGAAGAGCCGCCGAGCACATCCAGGAAAATCGGAACCCATGCAAAGGATCAGCAGCAGTTGTGACGTCACACGGAGACGGCAATCCCGCCATGGACGCGGCTTGTCATAGCGAGCACGTTTTTGCATGGCCGAGCCTTCAACTCTGCGGGAATCTCGCCTGATGAGCAGTTCTGGCAAGCTCCAGGCGGTCATCGTCAACTTCAGAACCGCTCGACTGACCATTCGCTGCGTAAAGTCGATGCTGGAGCATGGCGTGGTGGATTCGGACGGCGTACTGGTCGTGGACAACTGTTCCGGCGACAACTCGATCGACGAAGTCCGCAAGGCCCTGCCCGACATTCGAACGGTCGTCGCCGACTACAATGGCGGTTTTGGAGCCGGCGTGAATCTGGGCGTTGCGAAAACCACCGCCGATTATCTTCTCGTCCTGAATCCCGACACCTATTTCGAGTTCAACAGCGTCGCTCCCGTTGTTGACTTCATGGAGCGGAATCCCGAAACCGCCCTGGTCGGGCTTGACCTCGTCAATCCCGACGGAAGCCGGCAATACTCGGCCCGGCGCTTCTACTCGGTGTTCGACGTTCTTGCCCGGCGCGTGGACTGGATCGGAGCCATGGCGCCCGGGCGCACCGAAAAGCACCTGATGAAGGACGCCTGGGAGACCGGAAAGCCGTTCGATGCGGAATGGGTGATGGGGACGGGCTTTGTCGTCCGGCGCACCGCATATGAGCAGATCCAGGGAATGGACGAGAGCTATTTCCTATACATGGAGGACGTCGATCTCTGCGCTCGTCTCTGGCGGGCCGGACACACGATCAAAGGCATCCCCGGAGCGAAGCTCGTTCACGACCATCAGCGGTCGAGCGCCGCCGGTCCTCTCACATTCGCAGGAAGGACGCACATTCGCAGCCTCCTTCTGTTCAAGTCGCGCTTTGCCGTGCCGCTGTTCCGGCCGCCTGGCGTGGACAGGATCACCAAGCGCACGGGCTGAGCTTCAGGCATCGGCATCCTCACGCTGCGACTTGACGAGGGAAGTCATCTTTCATGAAGCCCGAACTTCCGAGAGAAACTAAGGTGCCACGGCAAGGACAACTGCTGCAGTTGAACTGGATCCGTGGCATCGCGGCACTGCTCGTTGTGGCCTATCACTGCGAGGTGACCATGCTGATGCCGAAGTATTTCGGCGTCGGCACGTTTCCATTGTTCAAGGCGGGCCATTCGGGCGTTCAACTGTTTTTCGTCCTGAGCGGATTCGTCATTTACCTGGCGCATCATCGCGATCTCGAGGGTAACGGCAGCGCCATCGCCCGGTTCGCGACAAAGCGCTTTCGCCGCCTCTATCCGTCGCTTTGGATCGTGCTCGTTCCCCTGATCATCCTGTCATTCCTCGGCTTTTCCACGAACGTGCCGGGCGGCAGCGACGTCATCCTGTCGCTGCTGATCTTGCCCGTGAAGGAAGAGGTCATCCTGGCTACGGAGTGGACACTTCGCCACGAAATTCTCTTCTACGCGATGTTCGCCGTCTTCCTGTGGAACCGAAAAATCGGATTCGCCCTTCTGATCGCCTGGGGCCTTGCTGGCCTGCCGCTCGCTCTGATCGACGGAAAAGGCTGGTTGATCGATTTCATCTTCAACAACAACCACCTGCTCTTCCTGGCAGGGGTCGGCATTGCGTGGCTCTATGTTCGCGAGCATTCCGCTGGCGGCCCGTATTTCCTCTTCGCCGGCCTGATCGTCTTCACCGTCACGTTCTACTTCGGGATCTCGAAGCAGATTCCCGCAAAGGCCGAGCTTCTGCTGTTCGGGCTTGGCGCGGCGGGAATCATCTACGGCGTGTGCTCGATGCCATACCTGAACCGGCGAATTGCCCCGCTGGAGGAGGCAGGAGCGGCGTCGTATGCGCTCTATCTCCTCCATTATCCACTGATCTCGCTGCTCGTGAAGATCGCGGTCAAAATCGACCAATCGATCGCGATACCGCACGCCGTGTATTTTGTGGCGATCCTGGTCATCTGCCAGCTGGCGGCCTTTGCTTTCCATCGCCTGATCGAAGCCCCCCTGCTGAATGCCCGTTCGATGCAAAACCTGTTTGCCCCCGCCAAGACCGCGACGGTCGCCTCGAACTACCAGGGACGAGCTCCGGCACCGTCCTCTGACTAGTCGTCGCTGCCATTTATCTTGGCGCAGTTCAGATCGCGATTGCTGCGTCAGGCTGTTCGCCGCGCGCCCGTGGCATGAGACGCGACTATATCGAATTCAGCAACGCAAGAGCCGAGGTGGTCCAGGTATATTGTGCCAACCGGCCCGCCTGACGTTGTCGCTCGACCGCGGACAGCGGTCCCTTCTCGATCCGCTCGAGCATCAGACGCGACAACTGGCCTGCATCGGTCGGGCTGCAATATTCGGCCGCGTCACCGCAGATTTCGCGTAGCACGGCGATGTCCGAAGCGATCACCGGGCAGCCGAATAGCATCGCCTCGAGCGGGGGCACGCCGAAGCCTTCATAGAAGCTTGGAAAGATCAATGCCGCCGCGTGCTGATACAGTGCGGCGATCGCCTCATCGGAGATGTGCCCGACACGCACCACTCGTTCATCGGCGATCTGATCGGAGTGCCGGAATACGCGCTCATCCTCCGCACCGACGATCACGAGCCGATGGGATACCGGGATCGACTTGATCGCGTCGGTTGCGAGCCGGATATTTTTGTTCTTTTTCGTCGACCCGATCGCCAGGAAATACTTGCCCGGCCCGAGCTCGAATCGCTCGAGTATCGAAGGGTCCGGTTTGACCCCGGCCAGATGTTCCGCACTGTTCGAGCAGACCGTGATGGCATCGGACGGGATACCGAGGACAGCCGAGAGCTCGCTCCGGGAGAACCTTGATACGGTGATGAGGTTCGCGGTCCTCGCGTAGAGCCGTCCAAGGCCGCGATGGAAGGACGCATAGCTGCGGCTGAAAAACTCGGGATGGCGAAAGACCTGCGCATCGTGAACCACGATATGATGCCGACGATGGAGCACGGGCCCGGAATTGGCGAGGCTGATGAGGGTACCGTTACGCGCCGCCATTGCGAGATCGATCTGGTCCCAAGCATGTCCGGTTCGCGTTCCTACACTTTCGATGCGGATGTGCTTCAGCGCCAGACGTTCCTCGGCATTCGAAGGCACCAGGAGGGTCCAGCTTGCATCGCTCAGCCGAGCAGGCAGTTGCTGCCGATCGATCAATTGATCGATTGCCCTGACGATTTCCGCGGCAAATCGCTGAACACCACTCAGCGATTGTGAGAGGAACCGTCCGTTCAAGAAGACATCAGCCATGATTCAATGACTTCGCGGGCTTACGCCAGGGTCGAACGGCTGAGAACCATGAGGGACCATCCGCCCACAAGTCGAACCGTGGCGTCGGGAGCGGCACGAAACGCCAATCGCCGTGGCCATGCGGCCAACCGCTTCTTCCAGGTCTTGTACGATTGGTCGATGGCCCAGGCCGTATAGAAGCTGTCGATTGTCTCCAGGCCGGATTCCGCGATCATCGACAACGCGCTGTCCCGGGAGAAATAATGGATATGCCCCAGCGAGCGACGGGCTTCGGGCAACACCCAACCGCGCCCGACCGCAAGAGCATTCATGTCGAGCGGAATGTGGATGACCTGCCAACGAGACATCGTCCGCATCGCCCTGAGGAATTCAAAGGGATTTTCCACGTGCTCCACCACGTCAATCGCCATGGCCACGTCGAACTGCTTCCCACATTGGAAAGCATTCTCCATGCTGAAGCTCAGATTTTCCGACGCCCGTTTGCGCGACAGGTCGTGAGCATAGGGCGAGACCTCAAATCCTTCCATTCTCGATTGCGGGTAGTGCTTGGAGAGAACTCCAACAATCGCACCCGTCCCGCAGCCTATGTCGGCAAGCGTCCTCCACTGGATGTGGTTACGCTCCAGGATCGTCCGGATATGCGCAGCCTTCCACGGCGCATCTTCCTCGTGCCATTCCGGATTTTCGACCGCGTAGTCGTCCTGCCTGTACCTGCTTGTTGCGCCGGCCACCGGCTTCTCCGTCGAGGTGGAATTCATGCCGGTTGCGTCCTCACTTTTTCGTAGAAGGCAACAACTCGCCGCCCCAAAGTGTCCTGATTGAATTCTTGCATGGCTGCGTCGGCGCTGTCCTTGTACGCGTCGAGACGCTCCGGATGATCAAGTATTCCTTCTATCGCCGCGCTCCAGGCTCTTACATCGCCGGCCTCCACAAGGACACCGTTTTTCTCGTGTGTCACGAGCTCCGGTATTCCGCCCGCGTTGCTTCCCATGACGGGAAGGCCGCGTCCGAGGGCCTCGATGATCACGCCGGGCGAGTTTTCGAACCATACGGACGGCACGAGAAGGAGGTCGCTTTGCGTCATCCGGTTGGTGACTTCCTGCACCGAGACATGCCCGGTGAATTCGACCCAGCGACGTTGGCCAAAGCGCCGCTTGAGATCGTCTTCGCTGGGGCCGGTCCCCACCAGCGTCAGCTTGAACTCATGGCGCTCCGCCAGCGGCTCGATGGCCTGGAGCAGAACATACAGCCCCTTCGATTCATGCAGGCGCCCGACATACAGGAAGCGGACGGTCCTGGATGCGCTTCTCTCGACCGTCGGGCTCGGCGGTTTGTTGGGATTCAGAATATGGGCCTGGGCCCAGCCCTGGAGCGGTTGCAGAGCCGACAAACGGCGAAGAATGGCGAGCGAAGGCGACACGAATCCCAATCGTGGAACCGAGCGGAGAAACGCGAGTTTCGCTCTGGAGGAAACCGCGCAGGGCGCGCATAGACGTTCGCATTCCCGGCCCGCCTTGAACATCGCCATCCTCACACAAGCGAGGCTGAGATCGTGCAGCGTGACGACGACGGGGATGTTCCTCGCACCGATCACGCGAAGGGCATTCCAACCGACGCCTTGCAGGACGTGGATATTGACCAGATCGGGACTAAACTCATCTAGCACCTGACGCATGATCCGTTCGTTACGAGGATCAAAATGGTCTTGAAGGTGCCAGACCGACTTCTGTAAACCGGATTTCTGAGCCGCTTCAAACACGGTGTACGGCCGAGGCATATGAAAGCGCCAGACTTTGAGACCGTCAACGATCGCCCCCCTCACCTCATCCGCGGGCGTCGGTGCTGTGGTCAGGACGGCAACCTCATGGCCGTTCGCATGGAGCCACGCCGCCAGATTGCGCGCAGAGATTTCGGCTCCGCCTTGGACAAAGGGCGGAAAGAAGGCTGAGACGAAGAGAATCCGCATGTATGTTCGTTACCTGACATAATAGAGGCGAAGATGGTCCGAGCTGCGAAAATTGGGTTGGCGGTTGCATTCATCGCAGCAGGCCTGCTCTTCAGCAAAATCTATGCTGCCAATCAAACGACATCCTTCTGGGTTGGCAAGCAACCGTTGCCCGAACGGGCCGAGCGGCCGATCATCGGTCTTGGCGTGCACTTCGGCATAGGAGGAGAATATGGCTATTCTCCTCAAAAGTCTGCGCAGGTGTTGCGTTCCGATGCCTTCGATTCAGTCAGGGACGATCTTGCCTGGAGCCTGTTTCGGGCCGCGCCGGCGGCCGGCGGTGCCACAACGCAAGTTGCCCGAGAGCCAGCCAAGCTGTTTGATTTTCTCGACCAGACCCAGGCAAGGCCATTGCTCATCCTGGGTCACCCAAATCCGCTCGTTCCTGACGGCCAGCCTCCGCTGACCGACGTGGGCCGAAAGAGCTTCGGCGACTTTGCGGCGAAAGCCGTTCTGGCGACCGCCAAGCGCAACCCGATTTACGAGATCTGGAACGAATGGAACATGAACGCCGTGCTGGGGCGCCCTTTCCTGGTCGGTGAAGGCGATCCGAGCGATCCGCGCGCGGCGGCCAATTACTCCGCCCTTGCGAAGGAAGCGGTCGCCCAAATACGCAGCGTGGCGCCTCAGGCACAGGTGCTGGTCGGGGCGGTCGGAATGGACCCGGACTGGAAATGGACCATGGCGCTCGTTCGGTCCGGAGCACTGGAAGGTGCCAGCGGCTTGTCCGTTCACCTCTACAATCATTGCGAGCGCGAGGTGTCCAACCGGACTGCCGAGGCTGCGATACGTCAAGTCAGCACCCTGCGGAAATTGCTGGACGCAGCCGGATCGAACCTCCCTATCTTCGTCACGGAGGTCGGATGGCCGACGACGTCGAAGATGTGCCCCATTTCCACGCAAACGGCCGCGAACAACATCGCGCAATTCCTGCTTTGGACGGCGGCCACGCCTTGGATAAAGGGGACCTGGATCTACGAAATGAAGGATCAAGGTCAGGATCCCGCCGCGCTCGAAGACAATTTCGGCCTGTACGACTACGCGTTTGCGCCAAAACCTGCTGCATGCGCGACCCGCGAGGCCATTCGTGTCATCAAGGGCGCGGGCCCGATGAAACTTGAGCAACCCTTCCCCGGGCTATTCGTGATCGAGACAACGACGCTGGCAGGAAAACAGCTGATCGCCTGGACCTCGCAAGACAACTCCTCGGCGACGTTCGAACTTCCTGGCGGCACAGAGGCGGAATTCGCGCCATTGTGCCAGCAAGGAGCAAAGTCGAACACGATACGGCTGGGGCCCACCCCCGTCGTCATCAATTTGCCGACGAAAGCCCCATTCGAGCTCAAGGCCACATTGGATCGCTGATTCCGGTCGGCAGATTCCCCGCCGCACCTGTCGTGCCGCGCCAACCGCGGCACGCCGGGGAGAAAATGGTTCTACACGAAGATAACGAAGCGAGATGCAGGCCCCACGACAAGCTACGTCGGAGGCGAAGCCAGCTGATTGCGACGGCATCAATGCGATCGGTGGCACGATCCAACTTGTCGCGGGCAGCGATTGCCCTTCACCGGTCGTTAGCCGGCGACATACAGCGTGCCGTCAATACGCTTCCTGATGGATCAGCGCCAACGCGGTCTTCAGAATGATCCTGATGTCGAGCCAGATGCTCCAGTTGCTGACGTACCAGACGTCATACTCGACCCGCTTTTCCATCAGATCGATGGTCGGCGTCTCGCCGCGGAAGCCGTTGACCTGGGCCCATCCGGTCAGGCCCGGCTTCATGTGGTGCCGGTACACGTAATTGCTGATGAGCTCGTCGTAGTAGTTGTCGTGCGCGAGAGCATGCGGGCGCGGCCCGACCAGCGACATCTCGCCGCGCAGAACGTTCCAGAGCTGCGGCAGCTCGTCGATGCTGGTCCGCCGCAGCACGCGGCCGACACGGGTGACCCGCGCGTCGCTCTTCGTCGCCTGCGTGACGACATGGCCGTTCTCCGCCACCGTCATGGAGCGAAACTTCCAGATCTCGAACTGCTTGCCGTTGAAGCCGCGCCGGGACTGCTTGAAGATCACGTTGCCCTTGGAATCGAGCTTGATCATGATCGCGGCCGTCACCAGCAGCGGCGCGAGCAGCAGCAGAGCGAACGAGGCAAGGCCGATATCGAGGCAGCGCTTCTGCGCCTGCTCGAACACGCTGAGCGGCGCGCGCTGGATCTCGATCGCGACCGTGCCGCTGACCGGCTGGAATGGACGCGAGACCAGATCAGCGATCGGGAAATCAGGCAGAAGACGGATCGGCTGGGGAACGACGCGCAGGTGCTGGCTCAGCTTCTGGAGAAGCGGCATCTCGTCCCAGTCGATGACCAGGAGATATTCTTCCACGTCCGCCGTCCGGCCCTGACGAATGATGTCGCGAATCTCGCGATCCCAGCCCGCGCCCTCTTCGGACGGCTCGAGCACGAAATGCCGCACGACGTTGAAGCCGTGCTTGCGCAGATCCTTGAAGCGGGTCGACGTGAAATCGAGCGGCTTGAGGCTGAGCAGCACGACCTTGCGATCGACCAGACGGCCCTTGGCATAGCTCGAGGTCAGGGCCAGGCGCCACAATACGCGCAGCCCGCCCAAGGCAACGCCGCCGGTCGCAGCGAACAGCAGCGTGGTTCCGCGTGACAAATCCGCGGACGATTTGAGCAGAAACGCCTCGACCGCGAGGATGGTCAGCGAGATCAGCCAGACAGCCAAGGCCTTGCGCAGCTGCCAGACCGTGCTCAACAGGCGATGGTGATCGTAGACACCCTGGAAATAGGCGATCATCACGAACACCGCGCCGACGACGAGACCGGCTCCGATGGACGAATCCTGCTCGACGACAAGCACGCGATACAAACCGCTCGCCACGAAATAGCTGAGCAGCACGGCGAGGAAGTCGCCGGCGATCAAGGCCACCTGGAGGGGTCTCTGGAGGGCACCGCGTCGGTTCGATATAGCCGAATAATAGTTTTCCGAACCGTAAGTTGCTACAGCCATCAGAACCTCGCTGCCTCGTCACGCACCCGCATTGGAGAATTGCGAGTAAATCGATCCGAATTTTTTTCGACGTGCGCCGAAGTATATCTTAACTAAACAAAGCGACATTGCGGCAGTGCACCGAAAAAATCAAATCGATTTTCACGCAACGCAGCATCGCAGCGAGAGAATGCACAAACTGCTGTCACACACGTGACAATTATGCGGGCATTGCGCCGCGATTTCTATCAAATCGCGTCATTTTCGCGCAATTTGACGCGCGCATTTGAACGGCTGTTCAACCATGCCGCTTAAGCCGTTATTAGCTCGCGGCCATTAACACTCGTGACCAATTCGAGGAGTTGTGTCGTGAGTACCGTCGTTGTCTTCAGCCTGTTGATCGGATCGTTGCTGGGAGGCCGATTCCGAGTCTTCATCCTGCCGCCCGCCATCGTTCTCGGTGCAACGATCCTCGGTGCGGGCGCGGTCTGGCAGGGACATGATTCGGCTCACACCGTTGTCACGATTCTCGTCTTTGCGGCGGTGCTCCAGTTTGGCTATTTCTGCGGCGCGGCCCTGGTCCGCGCGCGAGCGTCGGCCTATCGCGGCAAGGCCACGCCATCGCTCGACAGCCGGAGCTTCGGCTAGTCGGCCTCGAAACGGCAAGGATCGGCGGTTCACAGAGCTCTGGATCAGCCTTCGGCGGCGGGCGGCAGGAAAAAAGCAGCCCGTGGCGCCTCGATTTCGCCGATAACATATTGACATCCCGGGCGAAGCTCTCTGAAAGAGTTGGGCCCCATGCCCACGACAGCGCCCCGAAATTCGCCCCGGCCGAAGCTACCGAACGGCGTGCGCATCTATGCGCTCAGCGACATCCACGGCTGCGCGCACCTGCTCGAACAGATGTTTGCCGTCATCGATGCGGACATGGCGAACAGCCGGCCCTATCGCGCGATCGAGGTCTTCCTCGGCGACTACATCGATCGCGGACCGGACTCGCGCCACACCCTCGACCTCCTGATCAGGCGCAGCCGCCGCCGCAACACGGTCTTCCTCAAAGGCAATCACGAGGCCTATTTCACCTCGGTGCTGGAGGACCCCTCGCGCGCCACCGAATGGTTTAACTTCGGCGGACTCCAGACCCTGATGTCGTATGGCGTGTCGGCCGCGCCGGGCCTCAGCAAGGACGAACAGTCCGATCTCGTGCGCGAGCTCACATCCGCGATGCCGCCGGAGCACATCGCGTTCCTGCGCCAACTGCGGCCGACATTCACATGCGGCGATTTCTTCTTCGTCCATGCCGGGGTGCGCCCGGGCATTCCGCTCTCCGAACAGCGCGAATCCGACCTGTTGTGGATCAGGGACGAATTCCTCCAGAGCAAGAGGCGCTTCGGCAAATATGTCGTGCACGGCCACACGCCGGTGCGGCAGGCCGAGCTGCTGGAAAACCGCGCCAACATCGATACCGGTGCGTACGCCACCGGAAACCTGACGCTGCTGTCCATCCAGGGCAACAGCATGCTCGCGATCTAGCCCGCCGGGCTCGCGCGCCGCACTCTAGTTGGTGGAGCTTGCCTGAGGCCGGTATTCCGGAAAGCGGCTCAGCACCGCCGCCTTCAGGAACTTGAAATGAGCGATCGAGGCGCCGAGCTCCTTGAGCCGGCGCTGGCCGTTCAGGATCTCCTTGTCGAACAGATCCTGGTGGTGGTTGTCGAGCGCCTCGCGCTCGAGATATTCGTCATCGCCGTTGCCGAAGGTCACGGCCGCACGCGCCAGCACGTCTTCCACCCGGCCGTTCAGGCCCGACTGCTCCCGCTCCGCCGCGTGCAGAGCCTCCTCGATCGCAGTCATGATGGCTTCGACGCGCGTGCGATCGGTTTCGGCGTCGCGCTCGGGCGAGCGCGCACGGAACGTCTGCTCGCCTCCAAAACGATCTTTGAGAAAGTTATGGGTGCGAGCCCGCAGGAACAGTTGGAACATGCGCGCATTCCGGTTCGAAATACCAGGCTAGAACATGGATCCAGGATGGTTAACAAAGGTTAAAGGTCCCGATTGTTCTGCTTCCGATCTCGCCACGCGGAATCATCCAGACAGTCGTTCAGATCGTCCCCTTGAGGATATCCAACTCGCGATCGAGCGCCTGCTCCCAAGTCGGCATCGCAATGTCGAACCGTTCGCGCAGGCGCGTCAGATCCAGGCGCGAATTGGAGGGCCGCGTCGCCTTGACAGGAAACTCCCCTGAACCGATCGGAACAATCTCCTTCACGGCAAATTTGGCGCCGCGCGATTTTAGCCCGGAAACGATCGCGGTCGCAAAGCCGTGCCAACTTGTCTCGCCGGCGCAGACCAGGTTGACGACCCCACCCCGCCTTTCGAACATTGCGGCAACACCCTCGTCCGGTGGTTGCAACATCGCAACCATCGCGCGTGCGATCGCATCCGCAGTTGTAGGTGCACCAATCTGATCGGCGACAATCCGCAACTCTTCCCGTTCTCCCGCCAGCCGCACGATCGTCTTGAGAAAATTCGCTCCCGTCGCGGCATAAACCCACGATGTGCGCGCGATCAGATGAGGACCACCCGCCTCTGCAATCGCCCGATCGCCGGCAAGCTTGCTCTCGCCGTACACCGAGAGCGGGTGCGGAGTGCTGTCCTCGCGCCACGGACCCTCGCCCGAGCCGTCGAAGACATAGTCGGTCGAGAAGTGCACCAGCGGGACGCGGCGGCTCGCGGCCCATTGGGCCATGACCCCAGGTGATTCAGCGTTGACCCGAAATGCCATCTCGCGCTCGTCTTCCGCGCGATCGACGGCCGTGTAAGCCGCGGGATTGATGATCAGATCCGGCCCGATCGAGTCCAGCTTTTCAGCGAGGTCCGCTGGTTGCGACAGGTCGAACGTCTCGCGGGTCGGCGCAACGATGTTCGCGCGGTCCTGAAGCAATCGCAGCAGCGCGCCACCAACCTGCCCTCCGGCGCCAGTCAGAAGAATCTTCATGTCAGACCTCGCCGTAGCGGGGGAGCCCCTTCACATCCGCCAGCAGCGGCGCCTCGGCATCCTTGGGCGAAAGTGACGGTTCTGCGACACCCCAATCGATGCCGATGGCCGGATCGTTCCAGCGCACGGAGATTTCATCCTTCGGACTGTAGGGCTGGTCGCATTTGTAGAAGAAATCGGCCGTCTCGGAGAGAACGGCAAAACCGTGGGCGAAGCCACGAGGAACCCACAATTGCTTGCGATTGTCTTCGCTCAGTTCAACGGCAACATGCCGCCCAAAGTTTGGGCTCCCTACACGGACATCGACTGCAACATCCAGAACACGACCGCGAAGCACCGTGACCAGCTTGCCCTGCGTAGCGGGATTTTGCAGATGCAACCCACGCAACACCCCGAAACGCGAGCGCGAAAGATTGTCCTGCACGAACGGGCGCGTAATGCCATTCTGCACGTAACGCTCGAATTGATACGACTCCAGGAAGAAGCCGCGTTGATCGCCGAACAGCTTCGGCTCGACGATCAAAACTTCGGGTAGGTGTGTCGTGTAAACGTTCATTCGCAGGACTTCAGGCTTCGGCATTGATAATAATCTTGTGCAGCGCACTCTATCTGATATTTTACCGCTGGCAAACCAGAGAGGGCCGATGAAGGGAATAATACTCGCTGGCGGAACAGGTTCGCGCCTTTATCCCGTCACGACCGTGGTGTCGAAGCAACTGCTTCCGGTTTTTGACAAACCGATGATCTATTATCCGCTGTCGGCCCTGATGCTCGCTGGAATCCGCGACATTCTCATCATCTCCACGCCGCAGGACAAGCCGCTGTTTCAGCGCCTGCTCGGCGATGGAACGGAAATCGGCCTCAAGTTTTCCTATGCATCGCAGGAAACCCCGCGCGGGCTCGCCGACGCTTTCATCGTAGGCCGCGAGTTTGTAGGACAGGACTCAGTCGCTCTTGTTCTTGGAGACAATATCTTCTACGGACACGGGCTTCCCGAACTGCTCGCCAAGGCCGCGGCACGCACGCGCGGCGCCACGATCTTTGGCTACGTCGTCAACACGCCCGAACAATATGGCGTGGTCGAATTCGGCGCCGACGGGCGCGCGCGCTCGATCGAAGAGAAGCCCGCGCGGCCGAAGTCGAATGTGGCCGTGACCGGGCTCTATTTCTATGACAATCGCGTGCTCGACATCGCCGCGAAGATCAAGCCTTCCGCGCGCGGAGAGATCGAGATCACCGACGTGAACAATGCATATCTCGACAGCGGCGACCTGTTCGTCGAGGTGCTTGGGCGCGGGTTTGCTTGGCTCGACACCGGAACGCACGCCTCCCTGGTCGAAGCCAGTCACTTCGTGCAGATCTTGGAACAGCGACAGGGATTGCGCATCGCCTGCCCGGAAGAGATCGCTCTGCGGCGCGGCTACATTTCCCTGGAATCCTTCACGAAGGTTGCCGAGAAGACCGCCAAGAGCAGCTATGGCCAGTATCTGCAATCGGTGGCGCGTTCCTTCGCCGCTCACGGTCTGAATTGAGGCAAGTCGACTCATGCGTTTTGAAGGCTCCACGATTTTCGTCACCGGCGGTGCAGGGTTCATCGGCTCGGCAGTCGTTCGTCATCTTCTTCGCGATACGCACGCGCGCGTCGTCAACATCGACAAGCTCACTTACGCGGCAAATCTCGAGTCGATCCCCAACGCTACGGGCAATCCGCGCTATGCGTTCGAGAAGCAGTGCATTTGCGAAGCGCCGTCGCTGAGGAAGCTGTTCGAACGCTACCAACCCGTCGCGGTCATGAATTTGGCGGCCGAAAGCCACGTCGATCGTTCGATCGATGGGCCCGGAGAATTCATTCAGACCAATATCGTGGGCACGTTCACGCTGCTGCAGGAAGCCATGCGGTATTGGAAAGGCATGTCAGCGGATCGCCGTTCGCGGTTCCGCTTCCTTCACATCTCGACCGACGAGGTGTTCGGTTCGCTCGGCAAGGAAGGTTACTTCACGGAGACGACCGCTTACGCACCGAACTCGCCCTACTCGGCGAGCAAAGCCTCGTCCGACCATCTGGTCCGCGCCTGGCGCGAGACCTACGAACTGCCCACGATGGTAACGAACTGCTCGAACAATTACGGGCCTTATCACTTTCCCGAGAAGCTCATCCCCCACATGATCATCAAGGGGCTCGCCGAAGAAGCGTTGCCGGTCTATGGCGACGGGCAGAATATTCGAGACTGGCTCTACGTGGAGGATCATGCCAAGGCGCTTGCGCTCGTACTCGAGCGGGGCGTGGTCGGTGAAACATACAATGTCGGCGGACGAAACGAGCGCAGCAATCTTCACGTCGTGGAAGGCATCTGCGATCTGCTGGATGAAATTTCGCCATCCGGGGCAGGTTCCCGGCGAAGCCTGATTTCGTTCGTCCCCGATCGTCCAGGGCACGATCGCCGTTACGCGATCGATGCCTCGAAGCTCGAAAACCAGCTTGGATGGCGCGCGGACGAGAATTTCGAGAGCGGCCTGACCAAGACCGTCCGGTGGTTCATCGACAATCGGATTTGGTGGGAGAACATTCTCGGTCGCGGCTATCAGCAAAAGCGCATCGGCCTGGGTTAACCGCGTTGACGTCCCTTTGCGAAGGGCCGTGCCGACGTGCATGACATTGGCGGATTGTCCGCGTTGGATGCGAAAGCCGCACGGAAAAATGGACGAATACTACTTCGTGTGGATCCGCGGCCTCGACGGGCGCCCGAAGCCGCAGATTTGGGCCGCGGATCAATTTGAAGGACCTGGGTGGAAGTTTCGGCACGTCATCGCGCGGCGTGTTCTCGATGCGGGCGAACGCGGCATGGGTGTGGATTGCCTTGCGAAGCTCTTCCCAGCGCCATCTGGCCAGGACGACCGCACCTAGTTTCTCGACTTGACCGTACTGCGGACACCAATTTCGACGTCCGAGGGCGCCCAATGATCGAGCGCCGCACGACCTGTCTCTGATCAGACTATGGATTGGTCGGTGCGTTTTGCACCATCCATGCCTTCCACGCCCCCTCATGCTTCTCGTGGAGTTCCACCCAGCGCTGCTCGCCGGCAGCGAGCCAGATTTCGCGGCCGTCCGGCTCGGACTTGCCATCCACCGGACCGAGCACCAACCTGCTATCAAGCCGCTCGAATTCGAATGTTTCCTCACGCGTCAGACCGATGAGAACACGCCGGCCCGCGGCATCGACGAAATATCGCCGGTGAGCGTTGTTTGTTGGCCTAGTCATGGCAGCCTCCAATCATGCCTGTGGCCGAGACGGCGGTGCGGAGGCTGCGAGAGTTCCGCATGCCCACGAGCGGAATGACAAGGGCGACCATCATCGATCATGTCCAAGGTTGCATTTGTTCAGAATGCTCGCCACCCCCGCGCCGGGGACGCGCTTTGCGGAGACAAGGCCGGATCGTAAGGCTGATAGAGTGGATGACGCACCCTGCGCCTGCGCGATCGCCACGCGCGCGTCGCATAGCCTCCACCAAAGCCGGCGAGAAGCGAAAGCAGGATCGCAACTACAGTCATTCTGAACTCTTCCAGTTGCCGAGCGTGTAGTCTTCGTGACACAGCATTCTCAGCTTCGAGTTGTGTCGACATCATGATGAGGGTCGCTGATTTTGTCGTCAGGCCGCGGTTTTTGGCGGCACATGCATGCGAACTGATCGTTTCGTCTGCGTCAAGCAAAGAACCAGAGAAAGAGTCTCACCAGCAATAGCGTGATGAAATAGACCCAGCCTGCCATCGCGATCAGCACTACGCTGAAAAACGCACCTTCAAATGCCCGTTCTCTGAGCTTGGTAGGGAACGCCGCCCGCGCTTTCTGAAGCATCTCGATCTTCTGAACGGTTCATTGCTGTTGGCGCGATCATAGCCGGGTGAATTGGACGATCTCGTGACGGCTCGCCTGAGAGCAGCGCAATGCTGCTCGTCGAGATCGGCGTGTAGGCTCGCGCCGCGCCGACACATTCCAATTCGCGCTATCAAGATGATAACGCACGTGGGCTCGATCGTGATTCGCTCGAGTTGACGGTCATGGGTTTGCCGCTCGGGATGCGCGGCAACGATTCCAATTCTCGCGCAGGAGCCGGCGACAGAGGGGATGAGGCGCGATCCATCCTTGCCGCCATCGCTGCTGGCGTGAGCGCGCTCCAAAGCGATCTCTGCGGATTCCCGAACGGACCCAGTCTGCACAACGGCACATGGCGGCGCGGCCCAACGAGCGTTCCGGCCGGCCTTCGAGGCCGGACGTGATGGCAGAATATCCTTGACCGAGATCGCTGATGCGCGCGGATCGATCTCGGCTGATGAGAATGTCCGTGGTTATACGGAGCAACACGCATCGATTTCATGCGGGTAAGGTTGAGCGGTTAGCTTAATCCGCGTTGTTTGTTGCGAAGTCCTCCCTATCGCTTATCCATCTTCGAACCGGGCTCCCCCAGGCCCGGCCCCACCCAAGCAAGGCCGTCGAGCGAACGTGGGTCCGCTTGGCGGCTTTGTCGTTATTTCAACGAGAGGATCGTTTCGGTTATGGCGCGCAAGCCCTGGTCGTTCAAGGAGGATCGTCGGCTCATGGAGCTCGCGAAGTCTTCGACTTCGCTGGAGGAAGCGGCGAGGCAGCTAGGGCGATCGCCCGACGCCATCAAGCGCATGGCCCTGCGGCTCGGCCTGTCACTGAAATCGAAGGGCACGAAGAAGGGTTAAGGGCGGCGAAAAAGATCCAGCCCAAGCCGGAGCAGCAGCGCGGTTGCGTTGACGCAAGTTTCGGACATACGAGCAGGGTGGATGCGGCGACTTGCAAACCCGAGAGCCACACACGCCGTTTGAACACCGGTTCAAGGACGCCCTTCGGACCTTAACGATATTCTCGGCTTTCGGAAGCGTGGCTCCGATCGAACGATTATGATGCTACAATGCGTCAAAACCATCTCATCGCAGCTGCCGTCATCTGCCTTGCGCTTATTGTCTACGCCACGCTTGTCAAGCTCGCTGGCAGGCCAGCGCTCATCGGACACGCTGAAGGCTACTGGGTGGTGGTCATCGAGCGCTTCAGTGCCTACGGTCTGTTGGGCTTTCTGCTGTCCTTCCTGCTTCCCGGCCGCATCAGGCTGGCCTGCGCCTTCGTGATTGCCGTCGCGGTCGCGCTCGAAGTTTTCCAGGCGTTGACACCCGACCGCGATCCCCGCCTTATCGATGTGCTGCAAAAGGCCGCCGGCGGTGCCTTCGGCGTCATTCTCGCCCAGACGATTTTGGCTTTCCTGCCGCGGCCGCCGGCCTAGCGCCTGCGCGCGCTAGGTTCTGCCGGCCAGCGGAGCCACACGCGGCGAACGAATGCGTTCGACCATTGAGCCGAGCCGATTACGCACGGGCTGATCGACAAATTTCGTCGCAACATACGCAGCGCCGAGGCAAGTGATCACCTCCAGCACGATCGAAAAGGCGAGCGCCGTCTTGCCGAGGGCGAGGGTGTCCTGAAAATAGAAGAAGATGCGCGTGATCGGGTAGTGCAACGCGTACAGCGGATAGGAAAGCTCGCCAACGAAACTACAGGCCCGCCTCCAGCCCGGCGGCACGGCTGTCTCGGCGCTCCTCCATATCAAGAGCGGAAATACGACAAGAATGCATGCAACATCATAGATCGCGTGTTGGGGAAGAGGTACGAACAGCACACCAATCAAGCCCGCGACAGAGGTGATTGCCGTAGTACCGCCGACGCTTGACGCCGTTCCGATCCTCGACATGAAAACGCCGGCGAAAAATGAAAAGCCGACACGGAGCAGACCAACGGAGATTTCTCCGGTTCTTGCACCCAATTCGAGATCGCCCTTTTCGAGCGACACCACGACCAGACCGATCGCGAAAAGAACCACGAGTATTGAGAGTACCGGTATGCGCAGCCACCGAAACACGAAACAGTAAGCGGCATTTGCCACCACTTCATAGAAGAGAGACCAAAGAGGCCCATCGAACGGAAAGATGGATGCGGTCAGGGGCATTCGGCCAAAGGGCAATAGGAGCACCCCGAACGCCAGCACCAGGGCCATCTGGCTCAGGTCCAGCGTATGCCCCCTCAGGAGACTGCCAATCGAAACGACCGCACCGACAAAGGTGCCCAGAACGATCATGGGCCAAAGGCGGACGAAACGCGGCAACAGAAATTCAAGCTTGAACGACCGATCTTCCAAACGCGTGCCGTATGCACGATCGATGACGAAACCACTCAGCAGGAAGAAAAAGTCAACGGCAACATACGCGTGACTTGCCATGCTTGGGATCTGAAGGGATCCGGCAATATGGTAAAGGAGCACGGCAAAGGATGCGATAGCGCGATAAACGTCAAGAATAGGATAGTGCCCGCTTCCCCGAGGTATCATTGTTCACACGCCGTTCGGAAACACATAAAAAACGCTCGTAATAGTATGGGAAATTGAAGGTGAGCCAAGAGCAATCTTGGCAATGGCGTCCCGGGGCGGGACAGCATCTGCCCGAGCGGTTCGCCGCCAGGATCGGCCGCCGTGTGGAGGTTCGCGTACCACTTGCCTGTCAAACGTTCCGCCGCTTGCGCCTCGCTTGGGGTACCGTGCCCTGGATCGGGCTTTCCGCCGACTTGAACGGAAGGGCGATGCCGGATTTTACCGGGCTGGCTGGGCCCATGGAATGAACACTAATTTAGCAAGAGCCGCCAAATTCCGGCTGGGCGATTATGCCTGATTCGAAAATGGCCGTCTGCCGTAGCCGCGAGCTTACGCCACTCCGCGCTTGAGGCCGCCCCGCTCTGCCAGGAGAACCCCGGACATTTGCCGATGGGTATCGCGCAGCGCCGCGATCGCGTCATCGAGATCGTAGTCGGCTTCGCGAATGGTCTCGAAGAACCGGGCCATCAAGGCGAGGTTCAGCTTGACGCGGGTGTTTCCGTCGCGGCTCTTGCGGCGATCGAGCGACAGTTGCTGCGCCTGAAGCCGGGCTTCGGCAGCGCTGCAGCCGTTGAGCGTCGCGAGTTCGTCATATGTCATCCAGATTTGAGGCATATCCCTGTCCGTCTCTTGTTATGGGCCCCAACCTAGATTTCACCTCTAAAGGCACGGTTGCCGCAATGCCGTGACGAAGGGTTTTCGCGACAACAGCGTCAATGCAAAGCTAAGACGCGGGAGCCTTTGCGGGACCCTTGGGCGACGCAAATGGATGGCGCGGCCGGGAGCGGCTGTCGGGACTCTTGGGCAATTTGTCGGCATTGAGCTTCACGACCGCGCATCGCGCGTCGGCGGCCGGCGCATCTTCCTGGCTGTAGATCAGCGTCGCCTCGAACTTGACGTCGGGCGCTTCCTTGGCCGTGCCCGAGCAGGTCGCGACCAAGCCACTGCACACACCCGCAAGATCGACCTCGACCTCGTCCGGCCCGAACACGCTCGGCGGACCATCCGCGTACCGGTTCACGATCAAGACGGCCGAGAAGTGCTTCTCATCGACACGATAAGAGCCGCCATAGGTGAAGAAGCTGTCGCTGCCCGAGATCCGGCCCTCAATCAGATCCACGACGCCGGTGCCCTGGCCGCGCGGGGTCCTGAACCAGGCAGCGTATTTGCCGTCTCTCAACATGCGACATTTCTCGACGTGAAATCTGACAGGTATTTGCGACGAACTCTGGGGCGCGACAATGACCAAACCATCGGCGCTTTCGGCAGGGTTAACACCCCGAAAACCCAATCCATCGAATTGCCGCCGGCGCGCGAGGCGACACCGGCGCCGACATCAAAACAATTCTATGCCGTCATCGGCGGTCTCGACCACCTCGACGCGCCGCGTGGCGACGACCGACGCAAGCCCGAGCGTTTGCAGGAACTCCCGGTGGACGTCCCGCTCGCGCTCCATCGTGTAGCGCGCGAAGAGATCGTCGAGCATGGCCCCGTCCTGCGCAATTGGTTGCGGTCGCCTGGCGACCGCACTCGTAGTCTCGAGGCGCGCGGCTACCGCAGGCAAAGTCGCGGAGCTTTCGCCGAGCTTGGTCATCAGGCCTTGCGCCGAATTCATCAAGCCTTCGAATTCCGCGCCCTCGTCGACGAGCCGGCTCATCAGCTTGTCGAGCCGTTCGTTGCCGGCCTCGACCTCGCGCAGCGCCTGGAGGATCTGCGGCTCGAGGTTGGCAAGCTGCGTGGGATCGCCCTGCACGCGCAACTCCCTCAGCGCCTTGGCCGAGCGCTCGATGCCGTCGAGCACGGGCCGGAGGCGGGCCGCCCCCGCCGAAACCTGGTCGGCAGTCGCCTTGAGCTCGTTGGCGATTACGACGAAGGCGCTGCCGCGGCTGCCGAGATGGCTTGCCTTGAGACCGGCGTTCATCCCGATCAGGGTGATGTCGACGGTCGCATCGGCGAGCCCGGCGATCGCCTGGCGAAATTTCCCCAGCGTATCCTCGACAATGGCCAGTGCGTCGTCGACCGAACGGCCGGCGCTCTCGCAGGTGGCGATCAGGGTCAAAGCATGCGCCAGTATCTGCTTGATGCGCGTCAGGAACGACGACGAGCCGCCCTCCTCGCCGCCGAACAGCGCGCGGCCGTTGCCGACGACGCTGCCCGCATCATGCAGGATAGCCGTCAGCGCGCGAACGATCTGGCCGATATCGCCGCCGAACTCGCGCTGGGCGTCCTTGAGCTGGGCCGCCTGCAACAGGCAGATGGCGCGCGCGCCGTCATCGCTCGTGACCGGTTCGGGAACGAGGCTTGGAGAAGGTCCTGACGCACGACCGAGACCGTGACAGACATGCTCGAGACGCTGGCGCGTGCTGTCGCCGGCCTGCAAGGAGATGATCGCGCTGCCGACCGCCTCGGCGATCTTCCTTGTACTGGCGCTGGCGAGGTCGGCGACATGGCTGCTCTTGCTGCGCTGGTCGCGCAATCCGCCATAGGCCTCGCCGAGCTCCGCGCTCTCCGAGACCAGCTGGTTCCCGTAACGGCTCTCGAACTCCTTCTGCCGGACGGAGGCGGTGGCAACGGCTTCCGACAGGCGTTGCTGGTCCCGTGCGCAGCCCTCGATCGAGCGCTGCACGGCCTTGCCGAGATCGTAGGCTTCCTGCGTGAAGGCGAGAAAGCCCTCACGGTCGCCATCGAGCGAGGCCGCCTCGATCCGCGCGCTGCGCGCGATAATGGTGATCATCCCGATGTGCTTGAACAGCGGCTTGAGCAGCGAGGACGCCTCCGCCGTACTCGTGCCGATCGTCGCAAGCAGGGCGCTCTCGGCTGGCAGGGTTTGCGCCAGCTCGCTGAGCCGCGCGGCGATCTCCTGCAACGCGGTCGCAGCGCCCTCGATCTCGGCGCCGGAGAGCTCCTCGGAGAGCGTCGCGAGGCCCTGGTTCAGCTCCTTGAAGATGAGGTGGCCGCGACCGAGCTCCCGACCGACGCGCGCGAAGACGTCCTCGATCCGCGACGAGACGTCCTCGATCGCCGCAGTCGCTTCAGTGAGCGTGGTGGCCGGAATGGTGGGCATCGCAATCAACCTGCCACCGCAACGTGTCCGGCCTGGTACCAGAGCATGATCTCGCGCGAAATATGGTGCAGCGGCACGACCTTCTCGACCCCGCCATGGGCGATGGCCTCCTTGGGCATGCCGAACACCACACAGCTTTCCTCGTCCTGCGCCCGCGTCGAGGCACCGAGCTTACGCATCTCCAGCATGCCGCGCGCGCCGTCGTCGCCCATGCCGGTCATGATGACGCCGAGCGCGTTGGCGCCGGCGTGCTGGGCCGCCGATCGGAACAGCACGTCGACGGACGGGCGATGCCGCGACACCGGCGGGCCGTCCTTGATCGCGATCTGGTAGCGCAGCCCGATGCGCTGGAGCAGCATGTGACGGGCGCCCGGGGCAATATAGGCCCAGCCCGGCAGCACCGGCTCGCCGTCCTCGGCCTCCTTGACCCGGATCTGGCAGACGCTGTCGAGACGTCTGGCAAAAGCCGCGGTGAACCCCGCCGGCATGTGCTGGACGATGAGAAGCGGAGGGCAGTGCGGCGGCAGCATCTCGAGGACGTCGTTGAGCGCTTCGGTGCCGCCCGTCGATGCGCCGATGCACACGATGCGCTCCGTCGTCGGCCGGACCCTGCCCTGCACCGGTGGCGGGATGATGGCGTCGGCCGTCAGCTTCTTCTCGACCCCCCGGCGCTCCGCGCGCGGGCGCACGCGGGCGCGCGCCGCCGACTTCACGGCCTCGCGCAGCCGCGTGGAGCATTCGAGCAGCGCCTGCCGCGTGTCGATCTTCGGCTTCGGAACGATGTCGACCGCGCCCGCCTCGAACGCCTCGAACATCACGTCAGAGCCTTCTTCAGTCAGCGAGGAGCAGATGATCACCGGGATCGGACGTTGCGCCATGATCTTGCGCAGGAACGTCATGCCGTCCATGCGCGGCATCTCGATGTCGAGGATCATGACGTCGGGGATCTCGTTCTGGAGGCGGCGCGCAGCTGCGAACGGATCGGACGCGGTCCCCATCACCTCGATGTCCGGATCGTCATTGAGGATCGTCTGAAGGATTTGGCGCACCGACGCCGAATCGTCCACGATCAGCACGCGAACTTTCTCCCTCGGCATTCTGGTTGCGCTCCGGCTAGACCTTGAAAATGGTTGGCTGAACTTGCTTCAAACCCGGCACGGCACTGTGAATCATCGATTCCGAATGCCCGACCAGCAGATAGCCGCCGGGCCGCAGATGGCTGCACAATTGCTCGATCACCTTGCGCTGCGTCTCGCGCTCGAAATAGATCAGGACGTTGCGGCAGAAGATGATGTCGACGTCGCGATCGACGGGATAGGACGCATCCATGAGGTTCATCCGCATGAAATGCGTCATGCGCCGCAATTCCGGCACCACCCGCACCTCGCCGCGCGACCTGTCCCGCGACGACAGGAAGTATCGCTTCACGAAGGGCTCCGGCACCGGCGCGAGAACGTCGCGGGTGTAGATCGCGGCCTTGGCGAGGCGCAGCACCGCGGTCGAGATGTCAGTCCCGAGGATGCGGTACTGAAACCGCGAGCCGTTCCGCGTCATGTCGTCCAGCACCATCGCGGTCGTGTAGGCTTCCATGCCGGTGGAGCTCGCCGAGCTCCAGATCTTCAGGTTTGCGTTCCTGCGTCCATGCAATTTGAGCAGGGCCGGAATCGCGACGTCCCGCATGAAGGTGAAGTGCTGGGGCTCGCGGAAGAAGTCGGTCTTGTTGGTCGTCACCACATCGATCAGATGGGTGAGCTCGGTGTCGAAATGCTCGGCCCCGAACAGGTTGTCGACATATTCGTTGAGGTCGGAGAAGTTCAGCGCGCGCACGCGCTTGTGCAGCCGCCCCTCCAGCATCAGCCGCTTGCCTTGCGGCAGCTTGATGCCGACTTTGCCCTCGATCAATTCGGCGATGGTCCGGAAGTGACGATCCGACAGATGCACGGCCATGTCCTGCACGGCGGGCATCATGGTCGCCGGCCCCGGTTCGCGATGGCCGCCTGCACTGAATGTCGGGCCGTCCGGGCCATCTTGAATCCCACACTTTCACGCAATCACTGAAGACAGATCGGCCCCGGTGGGGGCCGATCTCTGAAAGAGCCCTAGCGCTGGAAATCGGCGTCCCGATCGTCCTCGCTGTCATTCATGTCGAAAGCGAAGCCGCCGCCCGCAACCTTCAGGGCGCGCGCGGGCTTGCCCGGGAGCTTCCTCGCCGGACGCTCGACTGCCGCCATGGTGACCGCCTTGGCCCGCAGCTGGTTCACCGCCCGGTCGATCGGTGCGGCCGCCTGACCCTTTCCACCCTGCTCGATGCGGAAATAAGCGATGGTGGACTGGAGCTGCTCGGCCTGCGAGGCGAGTTCCTCGGAGGTCGAGGAAACCTGTTCGGAGGCGCTGGCATTCTGCTGGCCGACCTTGTCGAGCTGCTGGATCGCCTGGTTGATCTGGGCCGAACCGACGTCCTGCTCGCGGCAGGCCGCGGTGATCTCCTCGACCAGCTCGGCGGTCTTCTTGATATCAGGGACGAGCTTGGAGAGCATGTTGCCGGCTTCCTGCGCGACCTTGACGGTTTCGGTCGAGAGCGTGCCGATCTCGGCCGCCGCAGCCTGGCTGCGCTCGGCAAGCTTGCGCACTTCGGACGCGACGACGGCAAAACCCTTGCCGTGTTCGCCGGCGCGCGCGGCCTCGACCGCCGCGTTGAGCGCGAGCAGATCGGTCTGACGTGCGATCTCCTGCACGATCGTGATCTTCTCGGCGATGGTCTGCATCGCATTGACGGCACGTCCGACGGCTGCCCCGCTCGCCTCGGCGTCCTTGGCCGACTGCGCGGCGATCTTCTCGGTCTGGTTGGCGTTGTCGGCGTTCTGCTTCACGTTCGAGGCCATCTCCTCCATCGAGGAGGAGGCTTCCTCGGCTGACGAAGCCTGCTCGGTCGCGCCTTGCGAAAGCTGCTCGGCGCTCGCGGAGAGCTCCTGGCTGCCGGCGGAGACGTTCTGCGCCGCGGTGAGCGCTTCCGACACGATCTGCCGGAGCTTCTCCACCATGCGCTCCAGGGCAAGACCCAGTGTGTCCTTGTCCGACTGCGGCTTGGCCTCAACCATGAGATTGCCCTGCGCGATCTCGTTGGCGACCGCCGCGGTGGCATTCAAGTTCACGGTCATCGCATTCAGCGATTTGATGAGATCGCCGATCTCGTCATTGCTCGACGATTCGATCTTGTGGCTGAGATCGCCGATTGCAACGGCGTCGGCAAGGCCGACGGCCTGTGCCAGTGCCCGGCTGATGTTGAGCGCGATCCAGGTCGCGGCGACCGCTGCGATCAGCAGCGAGGCAATCACCAGGCTCATCAGCAGCATCTCGGCGCGCGAGCCGTCCTGTCTGGCCTGCTCGGCCTGCTCCGCCATGTTCTTCTTGACGTTGTTGATGTAGGCATTGGCCGCATCCAGCGCGTCGGCGACGAACTTGCGGCCGTCATGCATGGAACGGTCCAGGGCCTTCGGCTTGTCGGACTTCGCGAGCCTGACCGTCTCATCCTCATAGGCGTTCAGCTTGGCAAACGCCGTGGAGAAGTTCTCCATCAGTTTCTTGCCGCCTTCGCTGGCGGCGGCGTGGATCTCATCCTTGGACTTGACGAGTGCTTCGCGATTCTTGGCGAGGTCGGCTACAAACTGATCGTATTCCGCATCGCTCGCCGCGAGGATCGAGTTCTTTTCGGCGCGCACCAGAAACAGGATGCCTTCCTTGAGTTCCGCGGCCTTTTCCATGCGGCCCGCGCGACTGACCAGAGTCTCGGTGGTGCCGACCATGTCCGACAGCTTCACATAGCCGACCGCGCCGGCGATCATGGAGAGCAGGATGACGAGGCCGAAGGCGCTGGCAAGCTTGGCTTTGACGGTGAATCTCATGTCAATCTCGTTGGTTCGAATTGGGGGGCTTACGCTTGACAATGCTTACACTTGCAAACTCAGGCGGCGCGGGGCGCATCGCGCCCTTCCGGGATCTCGTCATGCGCCATCAGCTTGGCGAGGTCGAAGATCACGACAAATTTCTCGCCCTTGCGGCCGATGCCGGCGGCATAGTCGGACTGCCATTTGCCGCCGACCTCGGGGATGGGCTCGATCGCCTGCTCGTCGATGTCGGTGACTTCGAACACGCAATCGGCGACGAAGCCGACGCCGACCAGACGGTCCTTCATCGGCACATCGAGGATGATGATGCGGGTCGCCTCGGTCGCCGCCACGCTCGGCAGGCCGAGCTTGGTCCGGAGGTCCACGATCGGATAGCCGCTGCCGCGCACGTCGATCATGCCGAGCAGGAAGTTCGGCGCATGCGGCAGCCGCGAGATCGGCCGCATGTCGAGAATTTCACGGACATTGCGGATACTGATGCCGAACGTCTCGCCGGCGAGCCCGAGCGTCAGATATTGCGAGGTTGCGGCCATGCTGCAGTCCAGGGGTCCCGGGGTTTGCGAATGAGCACGATCCGGCACGAGGCCGGACCGCTTGATCAGCGTTGGAATTCGGCGTCGCGGTCGTCTTCGCCGTCGTGCATGTCGAACGCGAAGCCGCCACCGCCGGCGACCTTCGTCGCACGTGCCGGCTTGCGGACAGGCGCGGGCTTCTTCGCGCCGCGATCCGCCGCAGCCATGTGCGCCGCCTTGGCGCGGAGCTGGGTCACGGCACGATCGATCGGCGCAGGCGCCGCGCTCCCGCCGCGGCCGGCATGGTCGATGCGGAAGAAGGAGATGGTGGACTGGAGCTGCTCGGCCTGCGAAGCGAGCTCCTCCGAGGTCGAGGACACCTGCTCGGAGGCGCTGGCGTTCTGCTGGCCGACCTTGTCGAGCTGCTGGATCGCCTGGTTGATCTGGGCTGAGCCGACGTCCTGTTCACGGCAGGCGGCGGTGATCTCCTGGACCAGCTCAGCGGTCTTCTTGATGTCTGGCACGAGCTTGGACAGCATGTCGCCGGCCTCCCGGGCAACCTTCACCGTCTCCGTGGATAGCGTGCCGATTTCGGCTGCGGCCGCCTGACTGCGCTCGGCGAGCTTGCGGACCTCGGAAGCGACCACCGCAAAGCCCTTGCCGTGTTCGCCGGCCCGCGCCGCCTCGACCGCGGCGTTGAGCGCCAGCAGATCGGTCTGCCGCGCGATTTCCTGCACAATGGTGATCTTCTCGGCGATGGTCTGCATCGCATTGACCGCACGACCGACGGCGGCGCCGCTGGATTCCGCATCTTTGGCGGACTGCGCGGCAATCTTCTCGGTCTGGTTGGCGTTGTCGGCGTTCTGCTTCACGTTCGAAGCCATTTCCTCCATCGAGGAGGAGGCTTCCTCGGCGGACGAGGCCTGCTCGGTCGCGCCCTGCGAGAGCTGCTCGGCGCTGGCGGAGAGCTCCTGGCTGCCGGCCGAGACGTTGCTTGCCGCGGTGAGAGCCTCCTCGACGACTTGCCGGAGCTTTTCGACCATCAGGTTCAGCGATTTGACGAGATCGCCGATCTCGTCGTTGCTGGAGACGTTGATCGTCTGGCTGAGATCACCGGCCGCCACGGCACCGGCGAGGCCGACCGCACGGCCGAGACCGCGGGCAATGCTGATGGAAATCCAGATCGCGGCGATCAGGCCGATAGCGAGCGAGGCCACCACGGCCGAGATCAGCAGGACGTGGGCCCGGTTGCCGTCCTCGTGCGCCCGGGCCGCCTGATCGGCCATGTTCTTCTTGACGTTGCTGACATAGACGTTGGCGGCGTCCATCGCCTCGCGGACCGCCTTGCGAACCTCGATCGCGGAGCGTTCGACGGCTTTCGTCCTGTCTGTCCGGGCGATCTTGAGCGCGTCGTCCTGAACGGTATTCATCCGGGCGTAGGCGGCGCCGAAATTCTCGATCAGCTTCTTGCCTTCGGGGGAGGCCTGCGCGTGGATCTCATCCTTCAGCTTCAGAAGCGTCTCGCGCTGCTTGGCGATCTCGGCGACGAAGCCATCCGCTTCGCTATCGGGCGCAAGAAGGAGGTTCTTCTCGGCGCGGACCTGGAGCAGGATTCCCTTCTCGATTTCCGCCGCACGGTCCATTCGGCCGGCGCGCGACACGAGGCTGTCGGCGGTGTCGATCATCTCGCTCAGTTTCACATAAGCGAGGCCGCCCGCCGCCATCGAGAGCAACAGGACCACGCCGAACGCGCTGGCAAGCTTTGCCTTGACCGTAAATCTCATTTCCAGCC
The DNA here is from genome assembly GCF_000472645.1 of Bradyrhizobium sp. WSM2254. Classification (NCBI taxonomy): domain Bacteria; kingdom Pseudomonadati; phylum Pseudomonadota; class Alphaproteobacteria; order Hyphomicrobiales; family Nitrobacteraceae; genus Bradyrhizobium; species Bradyrhizobium sp. WSM2254. The sequence continues at coordinate 107,508 of NZ_KI421447.1, forward strand.
CCTACCCCAGTCTCGCCCGAGACCTCATTTCAATTCAGAATGCGTTCCATGTTGGGAACGATGACGAACTCTTCACGCCACTTGGCGATGAAGCGAATGAACTCCGGTTTCCAGTGCATGCCGACGCGCGGCGTCTGCTGCACGTCGGTCTGCGATATCTCCGTGACCTCGTAGACCTTGTCGGCGGTGACGCCGACCAGGACAGGCTCGCCGTCGAGCTCCAGCTCGATGACGACGATGCGCGTGTCGGCCGAGTTGTCGAGCTGCGGCATGCCGAAGCGGATGCGCAGGTCCGCAAGCGGGATGACGTTGCCGCGTACGTTGATCACGCTGGGAACGAAAGCCCGCGCGCCGGCGACCTTGGTCACCGGCACGGGATCGATGATCTCGCGCACGAGGCCCGCGTCGAACGCGAACTTCTCCTCGCCGAGGCCGATCATCACGACCTGCATCGCGTCCGTCTGATGCTCGCCGGCCAGACTCTCGTTCATCACGCCGCCTCGCTGATGTGCTGCTTCTCGACCTTCGACTGCGCCAGCGCGACGAGCTGCGCGACGTCGAGGATCAGCGCCGCCGTGCCGTCACCCAGGATGGTCGCGCCCGAGAAGATCGTGACATCCGAATGCAGCTTGGAGAGCGACTTGATCACGGTCTGGTGGTTACCGATGATCTGGTCGGCGACGAGACCGACGCGGCTCTCGCCGGTCGAGATGATGATCGTCTTCTGGTGCCGGTCGGGCGAACCCGACGACGACATGATCTCGCGCAAGCGCAGGAACGGGACGAGGTTGCCGCGCACGTTGAGGAAATTGCGGCCGCGCGAGCGCTCGTCCTCGGCCGTCAGCTCGACGCATTCCTCCACCGCCGACAGCGGAATGATGTAGCGGCCTTCGCCGACACGGATCAGGAGGCCTTCGATGATCGCGAGCGTCAACGGCAGGCGCAGCGTCACGGTGGTGCCCTGGCCCGGCCGGGTCGACAGGTCGATCGTGCCGCGCATGTTCTCGATGGTGCGCTTGACCACGTCCATGCCGACGCCGCGGCCGGACAGCGCCGAGATGGTCTGCGCGGTCGAGAAGCCCGGGTGGAACAGGAACTGGTGGATCTCGTGATCGGTCAGCACGGCGCCGGCCGCGATCAGCCCCTGCTCTTCCGCTTTTGCACGGATGCGCGCGGTGTTGAGGCCGCCGCCATTGTCCTTCACGGTGACGAGCACCTGCGCGCCGGAATGAACGGCGGCGAGCTCGATCCGGCCCTGCTCGGTCTTTCCGTTGGCGGCGCGCGTTGCGGTGTCCTCGATGCCGTGGTCAATGGCGTTGCGGATCAGGTGCACCAGCGGATCGGCCAGGCACTCGATCATGGTCTTGTCGAGTTCGGTGTCCTCGCCCGTGGTGACGAATTCGACCGGCTTCGACAGATCACGCGACAGATCGTGGATCAGGCGGCGGAAGCGGCCGAACAGCGAGCCGATCGGCACCATGCGCGCGCCCATCGTGGTGTCGCGCAAGGAGGAGGCGAGGCGCTCGATCTCCTCGGCGATCATCTTGATCGAGAGGTCGGAGCCGGAAGATGCGAGCTGGGTCAGCCGCGCCTGGGCGATGACGAGTTCGCCGACCCGGTCCATCAGTTCGTCGAGACGTTCGGCCTGGACGCGGACGGTGGCGATGCCGCGATCGTCGCGCTTGGCCTCGGCCTTCGGCTCCGGTTTCGGTTCAGATTTGGGCTCCGCCTTTGCGGCGGGCTTCGGGGCAGCAGCCTCGGCCACCGGCGCAGGCATCTCGACCACAGGCGCCGGCTCCTCGTCGAGGAGCTGGAATAGCGGCATCGGCGCGGGCGCCTCGACATGCTCCAAGGGTGAGAGGGTCAGCTTCATCTCGTCCTGGACGAACATGAAGACGTCGTCGATCGCGTCCTTGTCGCAGACCGCGTGCAGCTTGACGTCCCACTTCAAATAGCAGTCTTCCGGCTCCATCTCGTCGAGGAACGGGATGCCGTCGGTAACAGGCACGACGAAGCAGGGGCCGAGCTTGCAGAGGTCTTCCAGCAGGTCGAGCGGGTTCGAGCCGTTGCGAAGGATGTGGGATTCGAATTCCAGATAGAGGTGCCAGCCGGCCTGCTTGCTCTCGACCGGCGCCGCCGCCTCCGTGATCTCGGCATCCGGCGCAACAGGCTGATCGGACGAGACAAAGCGCTTGAGGTCGTCGAGGATGCCGTCGCCGATGACGTCGTCGGTCGACTGGGGATCCTCGATCAGCGCGCGGATATAGTCCTTGGCGGCGAGCGCGACCGAGATCAGTTCCTGCGTCGGCTTGATCTCGCCCTTGCGGACGCGATCGAACGCGGTCTCGAATTCGTGGGTGAAGGAGGCGACCTTGTCGAAGCCGAACATGGCGCCCGAGCCCTTGATCGTATGCAGGGCGCGGAAGGCGGAATCGACGAGTTCGCGGTCATCGGGACGCAGGCCGAGATCGAGCAGGGCTCCTTCAAGAACTTCGAAGAGCTCGCTGGCTTCCTGACGAAAGACCTCGGTCGGGTCCATTGCACTCATGCGCGCACCAGCTTGCCGACAACGGCGAGCAACTGCTCCGGCTTGAAGGGCTTGGTGATCCAGCCCGTGGCGCCGGCGCTCTTGGCCTCCTGCTTCACCGTGTCGTTGGATTCGGTGGTGAGGAACACGATAGGCATGCCGACCGCGCTCGGCAGCTTGCGCAGCGCCCGGATCAGCTCCAGCCCGTTCATCACGGGCATATTGAGGTCGGTGATCACGAGGTCGAGCTTGCCGGCCTGGGCCTTGGCGAGCCCTTGCGCGCCGTCGCCGGCCTCGATCACGTTATGACCGGCCGGCTCGAGCACGACCTTGATCATTTGCCGAATGCTGGGGGAATCGTCGACGGTCAGAATCGTGGCCATTAGGTGCCATCTTTCTTTTGCGGGAAGTGCTGATCGATCATCGCGTCGCTGGCAAAGCCGGCGCGGCGAAGGGTGTTGCGCAGAGACTGGGAGAATGAGGTGAGCACCACCGGGCGGCCCTGGGCCTCGCCCGTCTTGGCGGTCGACAGCAGAAGCTGGATCGAAGTCACGTCGGCCTTGTCGACGCTCGAGCAGTCGATCTCGAGCCGCTCCTGGCGGCCGAACGCCTCGCGAATGAGATCATAGACACTGCGAATGGCCGCGATGCTGCAATCGGCGGGTAACCGCAACGACCACTTCGGCTCCGTCGGATTGAGCGCCATCGCTGTCCCCGCACTTGCAAAATTCCGATACACGTTTGACGCGAATCAAGTGAGCAAACCCCTAACGGGAGAGTCCGTACAACTACGGGTCACATTCCCAAAGACTTCGCGCAACTGCATGCAACCGCGCATAGCCTGCTCAAATCCCATGCGACGCGCGCATGTCCGCGGCGCCGTGCGCACGCACGGCGCATTTGCTTCGCGTTAAATTCGCCCGGGTTATGCAGTGGGTTCGTGCCCTTGCCAGCGAAGAAAGCCCCGGCCGCCGATGCTGACCCAAGCGCTTCTGGTTGACGACAGCCGCTCCGTCCTCAACTTCCTGAAACGTCACATCGAGGCCGAAGGTCTGGTCGAGGCCACCACCTTCCTCGATCCCGTGCAGGCGCTGGCCTGCGCACGCGAGCGCGTCTTCGACCTCGTGCTGGTCGACTACGAGATGCCGCACATGGACGGCATCAGCTTCATCCGCACGCTCCGCACCCTTCCCGGCTGCGCCGACATTCCGATCGCGATGATCACATCGCGGCAGACCGATGACGTGAAGATGGAAGCGCTGCAGGCCGGTGCAACCGATTTCCTGCCCAAGCAGCCGCAGAGCGTCGAGATGACGGTGCGTCTGCGGAATTTGATTCAGCTTGGTGCAGCCGTACGCAAGCTCAACGATCGCGCCGCGCACCTGGCCAGCGAAGTCGCGGCCGCGACGCGCAAGCTCGGCGAGCGCGAGGAAGAGATTATCCTGCGGCTCGCGCTCGCGGTCGAATACCGCGACAACGACACCGGCGAACACACCCTGCGGGTCGCCCGCTACAGCCGCATCATCGCCGAGCAGCTCGGCCTGCCGGCGCGGCTCTGCCGCGACATCTATCTCGCCGCGCCACTGCACGACGTCGGCAAGGTCGCCATTCCCGACAATATCCTGCTCAAGCCCGGCCGGCTGACCGACGAGGAGATGGCGGTGATCCGCACCCACGCCATGATCGGCGCGCGTATCCTGGCGGACTCCGGCTGCGAGCTGATCCAGCTCGGTGCGCAGATTGCCGCAGGCCATCACGAGCGCTGGGATGGCGCGGGCTATCCGAACGGCCTCAAGACCGACGAGATCCCGGTTGCAGCACGCGTGGTCGCGGTCGCCGACGTCTTCGACGCGCTGACGACGCGGCGGCCATATAAAGAGCCGATGCCGCTCGAGGCGGCGCGCAACTACCTGGTCGAGAACCAGGGACGGCAGTTCGACCCGGCCTGCGTCGAGGCTTTTCTGTCGCGCTGGGACGAGGTCGTGGAGATCGCCGCCGGGCAGCAGGCGGCACCATTTCAGAAGGCGGAGGCAACGCTCACTCCTGGTATGGAGCGAGCCGTCGAGGGCCGTCCGGCCAATGACGGCTCGCCGGAGGCCGTTTCGTTCGCCTGACATTGACCATCTGGCCAACAGCTTGCCGCGGCTCTGTTTTCTCCGGTCGCCGGTTTGAACCGGTTCCTGATAGAGTGCACCAATATCTAAGAGTGATTCTGGTCACACTTGCCTGGGCGCTCCGCTGCTAAGTATCGGACCAGGACGGGACCGGCACAGCAGCGGTCGAATTGGATGAGAATACCCATGAGAAGCCTGATCGGCGCCGTTGTCGGCGCGCTCTATATTACGACCCCCGCCCTGGCGGAGACGCCGGCCGCGATCGTCGAGGACGTCCAGGGCAAGGTCGACGGCATCGCGTTCATGGACTATGTGGCGCCGGGCAAGATCATCAAGCTCGGCCCGAAGGCGAGCGTCACGCTCAGCTATCTCAAATCCTGCCTGCGCGAGACGATCAGCGAAGGCGTCGTGCTGGTCGGCGCCGAGCAGAGCACCGTGCAGCTCGGCGAGGTCAAGCGGGACAAGGTGCCCTGCGACACCAACGCGGCGCAGCTGTCCGAGCGAGAGGCCAACCAGAGCGCCGCGACCACCTTCCGCACCGTGCGCTCGGACGCCAAGGGCGCGCCGGCCCCCAAGCTGCCGACGATCTACGGCGTCGCACCGCTGGTGCAGGCCAAGAGCGGCAGCACGCTGGTGATCGAGCGCACCGACGGCAAGGAACCCACGATCAGCGTGCCGCTCAGGAACGAAACCATGATCGGCGGCAAGTTCTATGATTTTGCCAAAGCCGGGAAGTCGCTGACCCCCGGCGGCAGCTATCTCGCCATTCTCGGCGCCAAGCGCTATGCCTTCCAGGTCGATGCCAGCGCCACGTCATCGCCGACGCCGATCGTCGGCCGCCTGCTGCGGCTCGAATAGGCGGCTTGCGACGGGGCGATGCGGCGGATCGGAAGGCGGGACATCGTTGCGGCGATCCTGATTGCGCTCCTCGCGGGCGCGGTCTTCACGTCTCCGCCGCTTCAGACACTGCAAGGCCTGTCGCTCGACATCCTCACCGCGATGCGCGGCATGCTGGACGGCAACCGCCGTGATCCCGCGACATCGCCGGTCGTCGTCGTGGCCATCGATGGTGAGACCTACGACACCCCGCCCTTCAAGGGATCGCCGACGCAGACCTGGACACGCGAGATCGGCCGGGTGCTTGGGAGCATCACCGAGGGTGGCGCCAAGGTCATCGGCTTCGACGTCATCTTCAAGAACTCAATCGAGCAGTCGGAGATTCCGTTCGGCGATACGTCATTCGGCAGTCGCATAAGAGGATTTGACCGGGACTACCTCATCGCGCTCCGGCAACTCTCCGACAGCGGCAAGCTGGTGCTCGGCGAAATCCTGAGCAACGACCATCCGGAAGTGCCCTATCGTGCGCAGCAAGTGGCAGTGCGCAACACCGTCCGCGCGCTCAATGTCCACACCGACCACGACGACGTGATCCGACGAATGCCGTTGAGCTTTGCCATCGAGGGCAGGCCGATCCCCGCGATGGCGGTGGAGCTCGCTGCGCGTGCGCTTGGCGGAAAGCCTGAAATTGCGCCGTCCGGCGCGACCGAGCTGTCCGGCTATGCGATCCCGAGCGCGATACCGAATACAATGACGCTCAACTTTCGAGGGCTGGGACGCGACGTCCCGACCTTCTCCTTCGCCGACCTGCGCGCCTGCGTCGAGAAGGGCGATCGCGATTTCTTCCGCCGCGCCTTCGAAGGCAAGGTCGTCCTGCTCGGCACCGTCCTCAATTTCGAGGACCGCAAGCTCACCTCGATGCGCCTGTCCCGCGGATATGACGGCTCGCCCGCACCGCGCTGCGCCCTGCCCGCCCCGGCGGGCACCGCGCAGAAGGCCCGCAGCGACATCGCCGGCGTCTTCGTGCATGCCACCGCGGTCCGAAACCTGATCGAGCGCGATGCCGTGACCGAGCTCGGCTTTCCCGCGCGGAGCATTCTCACGATCGCGTTCGCGCTCGTCATCGCTTGCGCCGCCTGCATGCTTGCGCCGAGCGGCGCACTGATTGCATGGCTCGGCCTCACCGCCGTTTACGCCGCAATGGCCGTCGGTGCGTTCGTTCACGCACTGGCACTGCCGCTGACCGAGCCCGCGCTCGCAAGCCTTGCCGCGCTCGCCATGATGATCGGCTACCGCTTCGTGCTGGCCGATCGCGACGAGCGCTTCCTGCGCAAGAGCTTTGCCTTCTATCTCGCCCCTGAAGTGATCAACACCATGGTTGCCTCCGGCAAGATGCCGGCGCTCGGTGGCGAGATGCGCAATGTCACCATGTTCTTCTCCGACCTCAGCGGGTTCTCCTCGATCGCAGAGACGATGACGCCGGGCGAGCTGGTCACGCTGATGAACGAATATCTCTCCGCCATGACCGACATCATCGAGGGTCATGGCGGCTATGTCGACAAATATATCGGCGATTCCATCGTCGCCATGTTCGGCGCGCCCGCCGACGATCCCGCCCACGCGCGCAACGCCGTCCGTGCGGCGCTGAAGTGCCACGAAAAACTGGCGGACCTCAACGCGAACAACGCCGTCTTCGCCGGTCACGGCCTGTCGCACCGCATCGGGCTCAACAGCGGCGAAGCCGTAGTCGGCAACATCGGCTCCCGCCGCCGCTTCAACTACACCGTGATGAGCGACACCGTGAACGTCGCCTCGCGGCTCGAGGGTGCGAACAAATATTATGGCTCCGCAATCATGGCCTCGGAGGCGACAGTGGCGCAGACAGCTGACGCCTTCGCCTGGCGCGAGCTCGATGCGATCAGGGTGCTGGGCCGCGGCGAGGCGATCAAGGTGTTCGAGCCGCTGGCGGAGAAAGGCGCGGAGAGCGGCGAGCAGACGAAGGTCACCGCGGCTTATGCGGAAGGGCTGGCGTGCTGGCGGGCAAGGGAGTTTGCGAAGGCGGCCGATACGTTCGACGAGGTGGCGAAGGTCGATCCGCCATCATCCATGTTTGCAAAGCGCGCGAGAGCGCTCGTCGCAAATCCACCGCCGCCGGAGTGGACGCCGGTCAACACGCTCGAAGGGAAGTAGTGGCCGCTTACCCTCCCCTGGAGGGTGAAAGAGGGCGCCGCGTTCGTCGAAATAGTCCCGCTTAAAACGGCAGTCCCACATAATTCTCCGCAAGCAGGCGCTGCGCCGTCTCGGACGAGAAAAGATATTCCAGCTCCGTCTGCTGAAGACGATCCTCATAGTCGAGACGATCGGGGAAACGATGCAGCATCATCGTCATCCACCAGGAGAAACGCTGCGCCTTCCAGATCCGCGCCAGCGCCTTGGCGGAATAGCCTTCGAGGCCGGAATCATCGCCGCTCTGATAGTGTGCGAGCATGGCATGGTAGAGATAGTAGATGTCGGAGGCGGCGCTGTTCAGCCCGCGCGCGCCGGTCGGCGGCACGATATGGGCGGCATCACCGGCGAGGAAGAGGCGGCCGTAGCTCATCGGTTCGGCGACGAAGCTGCGCAACGGCGCGATGCTTTTTTCGATCGAGGGCCCCGTGATCAGGCGGCCGGCGACCTGCTCCGGCAGGCGGCGCTTCAGCTCGGCCCAGAACGCATCGTCCGACCAGTTCTCCACCTTGTCGGTGAGCGGCACCTGGATGTAATAGCGGCTCAATACTTGCGAGCGCAAGGAACACAGCGCAAAGCCGCGCTCGTGCTTCACATAGATCAGTTCGGGTGAGACCGGCTTGGTGCGCGACAGCACACCGAGCCAGCCGAACGGATAGACCTTCTCGTATTCGCGCAGCACGTCCTTCGGGATCGACTTGCGACTGACGCCGTGAAAGCCGTCGGCGCCGACGATGTAGTCGCAATCGACGCGAACGATCTCGTCGTTCGATCGGTACGTCACGTAGGGGCGATCCGACGCCAGGTCATGCGGCGTCACGTCCTGCGCATTATGCACGACCTTGCCGCCCAGACGATCGCGCGCCTCGTAGAGGTCGCGCGTCAGCTCGGTCTGGCCGTAGACCAGAACCGAATTGCCGCCGGAGTGCTTGTGCAGATCGATCTGGGAGAGCACCCCGTCATGGGCGATCTCGAACCCCCGGTGGATCTCGCCCTCGCGGTCCATCCGCTCGCCGCATTGCGCCTCGCGCATCAGTTTTGCGAAACCGTGCTCGAGCACGCCGGCGCGGATCCGGGCCAGCACGTGCTCACGGCTGTATTTCTCCAGCACGACCGTGTCGATGCCCTTCAGATGCAGAAGCTGGGACAAGAGCAGCCCGGACGGCCCGCCGCCGATGATACAGACCTGAACTTTCATTTTTGCGTCCTCCCGACGGTACTTTTTTGCAGATTTAACTGCGCAAACCGATGGAGGGTTTCGTCTTTGTCTTGTACTATTCGAACATGAGAAGCGCCGCCCCTGCCCCCGCGATCCGGGTCTACAATCTGTTCGGCGAGTCCGGCGACCTGCCCGACGTCGTGCATTGCGAGACGATCGCGTCCCGCTCGGTGCTTCACGACTGGACCCTGGCCGTGCACCGCCATGCCCGGCTGCACCAGGTGCTGCTGATCGAGCGCGGCGGCGGCGAGGCGACACTCGACGGACGCGTGGTGCCGTTGAGGCCGATGCAGATCGTCAACGTACCCGTCGGACACGTCCACGGGTTCCGCTTCGTGCCAGAGACCCAGGGCTGGGTGCTGACCATCGCGGCGGAGATCCTGGACGAGGCGCTGCTCGCCGCCGAAGGCCTGCGCGGCGCCTTGTCACGATCAGGCGTGGTGCGCAGCACCCCGCAGATCCGCACCACCATGAAGCAGATCTTCGCCGAACACGCTGCTCGCGATTTCGGCCGGGCGCATGTGCTGCGCGCCTTGTCGGCGGCGATGATCGGGCTGGTGGCCCGCGCGCTCACGAGCGAGAGCGGTGGCAATGGCACGGCCGAATCCGGCCTGTTCCGCCGCTTCGAGGCGCTGCTCGAGCAGCACCATCTGGAACGCTGGAGCGTCGCGGACTACGCAGGCGCGCTGTCGATCACGCCGACCCATCTCAACCGGGTGACGCGGGCCGCGACTGGCGACACCGCCTCGCACCTGATCCTCAACCGCCTGATCCGCGAGGCGCGGCGCAACCTCGTCTACACCAACCTTCCGGTCTCGACGATCGCCTACGCGCTCGGCTTCGACGATCCCGCCTATTTCAGCCGTGTTTATGCTGCCGCCACGGGGCTATCGCCGCGCGCCTTTCGCACCCGGCTGCATGGCGATGAAGGCTGACACATCGGCCGATCGGACAGCCGCACCTATGGCCGAAGGCCAAGCTGCGAACCGCAACGGCCTTCGTTGCCGGCGCAGCCACCTACCTTCGTATATGGTGTCCTATCCTTTGGATAGAGGCCCTTTACCTCAGTACGATTGAGTGGGGAATGCGCGCGCCTTACCCTGGCTGCATTCGGCGCCCTGGCGCTGGTGGCATTGGGTCCTCCCTAACCTAGGCGCAAGACGGCCGCCCCTGTCCGGTCGTCTGCGCTGCTTTTTTCAGCAAGCCATCGGCGCTTTCAGTACTTTCGCGTACAACTGGAGATTTTTGCATAATGCCTTCGAATGGGAAGATTGCACTCTTTATCGATGGCTCCAATCTCCATGCCACCTCCAAGGCGCTCGGCTTCGACATCGATTACAGGCGTCTGCTCGGCGAATTCCAAAGCCGAGGCGCGCTGTTGCGGGCCTTCTACTACACGACCGTCGTCGAGGATCAGGAGTATTCGTCAGTCCGCCCGTTGATCGATTGGCTCGACTATAACGGATACACCGTCGTCACCAAGCTCACGAAGGAATTCGTCGACGCGATCACCGGCCGCCGCAAGGTGAAGGGCAGCATGGATGTCGACCTCGCCGTAAATGCGATGGAGCTCGCCGAGCACGTCGATCAGATCGTGCTGTTCTCGGGCGATGGGAATTTTCGTTCGCTGGTGGAAGCCCTGCAGCGCCGCGGTGTCCGCGTGACGGTCGTCTCCACGCTCTCCACTCAGCCCGCCATGGTCGCCGACGACCTGCGCCGACAGGCGGACATATTCATCGATTTGGCAGAACTGAAACCAAAAGTGGGGCGCGATCCGGCCAATCGGCCGGGATCGCGCGAGATGCGTCAGTTACCGCAATTCCTCTCGCGCGTAGCGATCGATCGCGGCGACCAGGTGGAGTGATCCTGCGGGGGGCCGTCCGACGCTCAGACGTCGAAGAACACGGTCTCCTCCGGCCCCTGCAAATTGATCGTGAAGGAATACACGACCTTGCCGGCGCGCTCGCTTCGCGTGGCGATCAATGTCTTGCGCCGGGCCGGCTGCTCGATCAGGTTGAGCACGGGGTCGGCGGCGTTGGCGGCCTCTTCATCCGAGAAATAGAGCCGCGTGTTGAGGCCGATATTGATGCCGCGCGCGACGATCCAGACATTGACGTGTGGCGCGCATTTGCGCCCCGCCTTGTCGGTGATGGCGCCGGGCTTGATGGTCTCGAAGCTCACGAGCGCGCTGTCGAAGTCGGAGCCGGCGCGGCCCCAGCCGCGAAACTCCTGCTCCAGCGCGCCGGCCGAGCGGTCGGCCGGATGATTGTAGCGGCCGGCCGCATTGGCCTGCCAGATTTCCAGCAGCACGTCGCGCAGCGGCGTACCACTGCCGTCGAGCACCCTGCCTTCCAGCGTGATGCGTTCGCCTTGCGTATTCGGCGTCACCAGCACGTTGGAAAAGTTCTTCTCGAAAATATCGAAGCCGGCCATGGCCGGGATCAGGCCGATGTGGACGTAGGGGCCGGCGGTCTGCGAGGCGGTTTCCTTGAGATAGTTGAGCGGCTGCGGCATTGGCTCAGTTCCCCTCGGTGCGATTTTCAAAATAGGTGGAGCGCTGGCCGCGCAGGACGATGTCGAAACGGTAGGCGAGCGAATCGAACGGCGTCGAGGCGTTGAGGTCGAGCGGCGCGACCAGGCGGTCGAGCGCATCCTTGTCCGGAATCGTCGTCAGGATCGGGCAGACCGGGATCAGGGGATCGCCCTCGAAGTACATCTGGGTGATCAGGCGCTGCGCGAAGCCCGAGCCGAACACCGAGAAGTGGATGTGGGCGGGACGCCAGCTGTTGACGTAGTTGCGCCAGGGATAAGGGCCCGGCTTCACGGTGCGGAAATAGTAGTAGCCAGTGTCGTCGGTCAGCGCGCGGCCGCAGCCGCCGAAATTCGGATCGATCGGCGCCAGATACGTGTCCTTCTTGTGCCGGTAGCGGCCGCCGGCATTGGCCTGCCAGAACTCGACCAGCGTGTTCGGAACGCCGCGGCCGGTCTCGTCCAGCACGCGGCCGTGGACGATGATGCGCTCGCCGACGGGATCGCCGTCCTTGGCGTAGTTGCGGATCAGGTCGTTGTCGAGCGGGCCGAGATCGTTGTGGCCGAACACCGGCCCCGTGATGTCCGAGACCGAATTCTCCAGCGACAACAGCGCCTGGCGCGGCGAGCGTAGCACGGAGGATTTGTAGCCGGGCGCATGCGCCGGCGGATGGATCGAGCGATCGCGCTGGAAGAAGCCACCATCGCCGAGCGGCGGCGTGAACGGCTCGGGGCGGTTGAGGCGGGGATCCTGCAAGGCTGGCGCCTGGGCATTCATCGGCGTTGTCTCTCCCTTGGGCGCTCCGGTCCGGGCGCACGGCTTATCGGGAGATCATGGGACGGTCTATTCTCAAGATAAATAGATCGATTATAATGAATTCCATGAAGAAAATCGATCATTTGGCCCTCGACGGCCATGCCCTCGAACTGTTCCTGGCCGTACTGGAGGAAGGTTCGGTGACGGCAGCCGCCACACGTCTCGGCTTGACGCAATCCGCGGTCAGCCACGCCCTGAACAAGCTGCGGCGGATCGCCGGCGATCCGCTGTTCGCCAAGTCGGGCCGCGGCATCGTTGCCACCGCACATGCGCAGGCGCTGGCCGCGAAGGCGCGGGCACTGATCGACGAGATGCGCAGCTTTGCCGGTGGCGTCAGCTTCGAGCCGGCGCAGGCCCAGCTTTCGCTGACGGTCGCCGCCAACGACTTCCAGCGCGACCTCCTGCTGCCGCGCTTCTTCGGCCATGTCGCCAGCCAGGTGAAGGGCCTGAACCTGCGCGTGATCCCCTCGCAATCGCCCTCGCCCGCGATGCTGCGCGAGAACCGCTGCGATCTCCTGATCACGCCGCTGCCGCCATCCGGCATCGACATCGTGCAGAAGCGCCTGCTCAGCGATCACTACGTCTGCTATTTCGATCCAAAGGCACGCGCGGCGCCCGCCGGCCGCAGCGCCTATCTCGCAGCGCGCCACATCACCGTGGTCTATACCGACAATGAGCGGCTCGACTTCGACCGGCGGCTGGCGGCGAACGGCTTCCACCGCGACATCGCCATCTCCGTGCCGAGCTTTTCAGGCGTGCCGTCGTTCCTGCGCGGATCGCAGATGCTCGCGAGCATGCCGAGCCTGCTCGCGTCCGGCGTCATGCAGGGCTTCGCGCAAACGCTGATACCACTGGCCTCGCGCACCCGGACGCTGGCCGAGCTGCCGATGTTCATGGTCTGGCACCAGCGCTACCAGAAGGACCCGGCCCATCGCTGGATCAGGAGCCAGCTCGAGACCGTGGCGGCGACGGCCGCCGGAGACTGAGCCTCGGTCACGGTTCGCGGAAGCCTGCCCTCCGCCGAACCCACTGGTTGCCTTGCGGCAGCCACGCTAGAATTGCCCCATGACAGTGACCGATATTGCGAGCCGGACCTACAATCACAGCTGGCGGCTGGATCCCATCATCCGCAGCCTGCTCGATACCGACTTTTACAAGCTATTGATGTTGCAGATGATTCGGGAAGATTACCCGGATCGGCGGGTGACCTTCTCGGTCATCAACCGCTCGCGCCATGTGCGGCTCGCCGAGATCATCGACGAGGGCGAGCTGCGCGCCCAGCTCGACCATGCCCGCACCATCCGCTTCACCAAGAAAGAGCTGATCTGGCTTGCCGGTAACACCTTCTACGGCAAGACCCACATGTTCTCGGCGGATTTCATCCGCTGGCTCGCTGAATTCCGCCTGCCCGAATACGAGCTGCGCAAGGTCGAGGGCCAGTACGAAATACATTTCCACGGGCCGTGGACCCACACCACGATGTGGGAGATTCCGGCGCTCGCGATCCTCAACGAGCTGCGCTCGCGCGCGGCGATCAAGGGCCGCGGCCGCTTCGAGCTGGACGTGCTCTACGCCCGCGCCAAGGCCAAGCTGTGGACCAAGGTCGAGCGGCTGCGCAAACTGGAAAACCTGAGGCTCTCCGACTTCGGCACCCGCCGCCGTCACGGCTTCCTCTGGCAGCGCTGGTGCGTCGAGGCGGTGAAGGAAGGCCTGGGCCCCTCCTTCATCGGCACCTCCAACGTGCTGCTCGCGATGGACAACGATCTCGAGGCCATCGGCACCAACGCGCACGAGCTGCCGATGGTCGCGGCTGCGCTCGCCAAGGACGACGAGGAGTTGCGCTGGGCGCCCTATCGCATCCTCGACCAGTGGCGTCAGACCTATGGCGGCAATTTGCTGATCGCGCTGCCCGACGCCTTCGGCACCAAAGCTTTCCTGCGCGATGCGCCGGAATGGGTCGCCGACTGGACCGGCTTCCGCCCCGACAGCGCGCCGCCAATCCAGGCCGGCGAGGAGATCATCGCCTGGTGGGAGAAGAAGGGCCGCAACCCCAGGGACAAGCTGCTCGTCTTTTCCGACGCAATGGACGTCGGCTCGATCGAGGAGACCTATCACCACTTCACCGGCCGCGTGCGGCTCTCCTTCGGCTGGGGCACCAACCTCACCAACGACTTCGTCGGCTGCACCCCGGACGGCTCGTTCAATCTCGATCCGATCTCGCTGGTCTGCAAGGTGTCGTCGGCCGACGGTCGTCCGGCCGTCAAGCTCTCCGACAATCCGGAGAAGGCGACCGGCCTCCCCTCGGAGATCGAGCGTTACCTGCGGGTGTTCGGCGACGCCGGCCGCGTGCGCAAGCCGGTGCTGGTCTAGCACCGGCCCCAACTCTCTCGATCAAGTAAACCGCGCGGGACGAATGCGACGCATTGGTTCGCCGATGCCGCACAGGTTCCGGTTTGTCGGCATTTGCAACGATCTGCACGCATCCACTTCACGACGCCTTCACCCTGCGATGCAGTCTCTCGTCTCTTTCAGGGCGAGTTAAGCAACCATCTCCTCTACTTGGCGTTGCAGGCGCAACACTCCGCTGGGGTCGTTGATCGATTTGGGGAACTGAGGGTGTTTCGGAGAACATCGACGTCGACGAAGGGACACAGCTTCCTTCACGTCATCAAGCTCGTCTCGCCTTTCGTGATGGTCGTCGTCCTCCAGGCGACGATTGCGGGATTCAGCCTCGAGGTGATGTCATCGGTCCGCGCCTATGTCGCGGGCGAAGCGCTATGGTCGCGCTCGCAGAAGAACGCCGTCTATTTCCTCAATCGCTATCTGCATTCGGGCGACAAGAGCCAGTTCGCGCAATACCAGGCCTCGCTCGCCGTTCCCATCGGCGACGAGTTCGCTCGCTGGGCGCTCGAGCGCGATCCGGTCGACGTCGAGGCCGCCCGCATCGGCTTCCTGCAGGGCGGCAACCATCCCGATGACGTTCCGGGATTGATTTGGCTGTTTCGCTATTTCAACCGCGTCAGCTTCCTCCAGGAAGCCATCCGCGAGTGGACCGCCACCGATCCCATGCTGCTGGAGCTGAGCGTGTTCGGCGAGGTCATCCGGTCGGAGCTGGAGAACGGCCCCGTTCGGGATGGCAGCCGCCTGCAGTTCCTGTCGTCGCGGCTCTCGGAGCTCAACACCCAGTTCACGGTACATGCGAACCGCTTCTCCACGGTCCTGGGCGAAGGCTCCCGCGCGATCAAGTTGACGCTGACCTGCATCAACATCGTCACCGCCGTGATACTGATTCTGCTCCTGATCTGGCACACGCGGCGATTGGTGCTGCAACGACAGGCATTCGAGGATGCCCTGCATGCCGAGAAGGAGCGCCTGGCCTGGCAGGCTTCGCATGACTGGCTGACAGGCCTTGCCAACCGCCGCGCCTTCGAGGCCCGCCTGCAAGGCGAGCTGGACAATATTGCGGCAGGCTCGCTGGGCCTGATCCTGCTCGACCTCGACCAGTTCAAGAACGTCAACGACAGCTGCGGCCATCTGGCGGGCGACCGCCTGCTCTGCCAGGTCTCGCGCCTCCTGCAACAAGACCGGCGGCCGCATGATCTGGTGGCCCGGCTCGGCGGCGACGAATTCGGCCTGATCCTGCCGCAGTGCTCGCCGTTCGACGCAGCCGACATCGCCGAACGGCTGCGGCGATCGCTCGAGCTGTTCAGCTTCGCCTGGGACGATCGTTGCTTTGCAGTGACCGCCAGCATCGGTATCACCTGCATCACCGACCGCGACACCACGCTCGAGGACGCGATGCGGCGCGCGGATGCCGCCTGCTATCGCGCCAAGGAAAAGGGACGCAACCGGATTCAGGTCGACGGAGTGCGGCCCGACGTCGTCCTCATTGCAGCACGGCCACGCGAAGCTGCACGGGCCTGAGGCTGCTCGCCCTGTCACCGCAAAGGCAGAATCCCAAGGCCCGCGAGGTGCGCGTCGAGGAACTGCTCAACCTGCTGGCGCAGCAACTGGGGCGGCACGGCCACCATGCGCTCCTCGAGACCGAGCGAGATGATGCCGTGCACCGCCGAAAACAGGGTGCGCGACAGCAGCGCGATCCTCACGTCGTCCGCTTCCGGTAGCAGCCGCACCAGAGGCGGGTGCATCAGCGCGAACGCGTCCATCACCATCTGAAGGATGTCGTCCGGATAGGGGCGATCGTCCTCCATCCGATGCTCGAACAGCGAACGCAGCAAATTGGCATGCTCCGCAAAGAATTCGAGATAGGTCTCGGCAAGCCCGTAGAGCTGGCGAACCGGATCCTCGGCCGGAACCCCGGCAAGCCGTGCCGTGAGCGCCTGAACCGTCTCCCGATTGACGGTCAGGATCACCCCGTCGAAGTCGCCGAACTCGTTATAGACGCTGCCGACCGAGCAACCGGCGGCTTCGGCGACGTCCCGAACCTTGAGTGATCTCAAGCCCTTAGTGGCAATGATGCCGCGGGCGATCTCCAGGATCTGGACCCTGCGGCGATTTTTTTTCTGGTCCCGCAACGATTCTTCTTGAACATTGTTCATTTTCAAGCTACCAATGTGAACATTGTTCAATTTAACCCGGAGACCTGCAAAATGCAAACCCTCGCTGTTGATATCGTCACCACCTTCATCGATGACGCCGCCGCCCTCGTGACCGGCCTTGGCCGGGCCGCCCTCAAGCTCGCGATGACGCCGATCGATCGCATCGCAAACGCCTGCGACATTGCCGGCGTGCTCGCCGAGCGCCGCGCGACCTTCCGGATGTGGCGCGCCAACCGTAGCCGCGTCCGTCGTGAAGGCCGCAGGTTCAGCCTGCTTGGTCGCTTCTCGCCCTTTCGCCACCTCGCCCATCTCACCTGAGACGCGCGCCGCGAAGCGGTTCGAATGCAAGAAAAGGCTGCAATGAAGGACTTACCATTTGCCGACATTCGCAGCCGATGTCGCGGGCCTTACCGGTACGGTTCAGTTTTTGCTCACGGCCCGTCGCATATCCGGGTCAGCGCGGCCCTCCCACCCAGAGCCGACGCGGCCGCAACCGGAAATTTGCGAACCTAACGAGACCATTAGGAGACCAACAGGATCGGAGGGATCGAGGGGACAGAGGCAGGCCGACGACAATCGTCACTCTGCAATCGTTCGTCCCATGCCCTTCCGGTCGTGACGCTTTCACCGCCACCGAAACAACCTCAGGCTGCCTTTCCAAAACAGGACTAGTCATGATCAGGGAATTGATGTCGTCACGCCGCTTCGCGCCGCTGTTCTGGGCGCAATTCTTCTCGGCGCTCAATGACAATGTGCTCAAGAACGCACTCGTCATCATCCTGCTTTACAGTGCCGCGACCGGCCACGGCGATGCGCTGGTGACGGTGGCAGGCGCCGTCTTCATCTTCCCCTATTTCATCCTGTCCGGGCTCGGTGGCCAGCTCGCCGACAAATACGTCAAATCCGTCGTCGCAAGACGGCTCAAATTCGCCGAGATCTTCGCCGCTTGCTTCGCCGCCGCCGGCTTCTTCCTGCACTCGGTGCCGCTGTTGTTCGCAGCGCTCGCGCTGTTCGGGATCATCGCCGCCCTGTTCGGCCCCGTGAAATATTCCATGCTGCCGGACCAGCTCGAGCTCGGCGAGCTCGCGACCGGCAACGCGCTGGTCGAAGGCGCCACCTTCATGGCCATCCTGCTCGGCACCGTCGCCGGCGGCCAGTTCGTGGCCGGCTCCGCCCATATGGGCTGGGTCGCATCGGCCGTGGTCGTGCTGGCCCTATTGTCCTGGGCTTTCGCTTCCCGCATTCCGCAGACAACGCCGTCCGCACCCGATCTGCCCGTCAACGCCAATCCCTGGACCTCGACGCTCAGCCTCCTCAAGACGCTGCATGCCGACCACCGGCTGTGGGACGGCACCGTGATCGTCTCCTGGTTCTGGCTGGTCGGCGCCATCGTGCTGTCGCTGCTGCCGGCGCTGGTCAAGGAGGTCGTCGGCGGCACCGAAGGCGTGGTGACGCTGTGTCTGGCGATCTTCGCGATCGGCATCGCCATCGGCTCGCTGTTCGCGGCGCAACTGAGCCACGTTCGCCCGAACCTCGCGCTGGTGCCGATCGGCGCCATCATCATGGGATTTGCCGGCCTCGACCTCGCCTGGGCCATCGGCGTGACCAGCAAGGGACACGAGATCACCGCGCTCGACTTCGCAACCTCGTTCGCCGGCCTGCGCATGCTGATCGACTTCGTCGCCTTTGCATTCGGCGGCGGCTTGTTCGTCGTTCCCTCCTTCGCCGCCGTGCAGGCCTGGTCGGCACCGTCCGAGCGCGCCCGCATCATCGCCGCGGGCAACGTGTTGCAAGCCGCCTTCATGGTGGTCGGCTCGCTGTTCGTCGCGCTGTTGCAGGCGACTGGCCTCCATATCGGCTGGATCTTCTTCGGCCTCGGCGCCGCCAGCTTCGGCGCGGTGTGGTTCGTGCTGACCAAGTGGGGCAAGGAAGGCGTGCGCGACTTCGGCGCGCTCTTGTTCCGCGCGCTGTTCCGCACCGAGGTGCGCGGGCTCGAGAACCTGCCGCCATCAGGAACGCGCATGCTGATCGCGCCGAACCATGTCAGCCTGATCGACGGCCCGCTGCTGCACGCCGTGCTGCCGATCGACGCGAGCTTCGCGGTCGATACCGGCATCGCCAAGGCCTGGTGGGCCAAGCCGTTCCTGCGAGTGGTCAAGCATTACACCATGGACCCGACCAAGCCGCTGGCCGCGCGCGACCTGATCAAGCTGGTGGCCGCCGGCGAGCCCGTCGTCATCTTCCCGGAGGGACGCATCACCGTCTCCGGCTCGCTGATGAAGGTCTATGACGGCACCGCGATGATTGCGGACAAGGCCGACGCCGTGGTCGTGCCGGTTCGTATCGAAGGCGCACAGCGCTCGCATCTGAGCTATCTCAACAGCAGCCAGATCAAGCGCTCGTGGTTTCCGCGGGTGACGGTCACGATCCTGCCGCCAGTCAAGCTGCCGGTCGATCCGTCGTTGAAGGGCAAGGCGCGCCGCAATGCCGCCGGCGCCGCGCTCCAGGACGTGATGATTGACGCTCTCGTCAAGAACGCCATGCTCGATCACTCGCTGTTCGAAGCGCTCGGACACGCCTATCGCGACCGCGACACCGGCAAGGTCATCATCGAGGACGCGCTCGGCACCAAGCTGACCTATCGCAAGCTGATCCTGGGCGCGCAGGTCTTGAGCCGGAAGCTGGAGAACGGCACTTCCGTCGGCGAGAATGTCGGCGTGCTGCTGCCCAACTCCGCGGGCGTCGCCGTCGTGTTCATGGCGTTACAAAACATCGGCCGGGTCCCGGCAATGCTCAACTTCTCCGCCGGCCCGGTCAACGTGCTTGCCGCCATGAAGGCCGCGCAGGTCAAGACCGTGCTGACATCGAAGGCCTTTATCGAGAAGGGCAAGCTCGACAAGCTGATGACCGCAATCTCCGCGGAGGCGCGAATCGTCTATCTTGAGGATGTCCGCGCCTCGATCGGGACGGCCGACAAGATCAAGGGCCTGCTCGCAGGCACAGCGCCGCGTGTCGTCCGCCAGGCCAACGATCCGGCCGTCGTACTGTTCACGTCGGGCTCGGAAGGCACGCCCAAGGGCGTGGTGCTGTCCCACCGCAACATCCTCGCCAATGCGGCGCAGGCGCTGGCGCGCGTCGATGCCAACGCCAACGACAAGGTGTTCAACGTGCTGCCGGTGTTCCACTCCTTCGGGCTGACCGGTGGAATGATGATGCCGCTGCTCGCCGGCATTCCGATCTACATGTACCCCTCACCGCTGCACTACCGGATCGTGCCGGAGCTGATCTACCAGACCGGCGCCACGATCCTGTTCGGCACCGATACGTTCCTCACCGGCTATGCGCGCTCGGCGCATGCCTATGACTTCCGCACCTTACGTCTCGTGATCGCCGGCGCCGAAGCGGTCAAGGATCGCACGCGGCAGGTGTTCATGGAGCGCTACGGCATCCGCATCCTTGAGGGCTATGGCGTCACCGAGACGGCGCCGGTGCTGGCGATGAACACGCCGATGGCCAACCGTCCCGGCACGGTCGGCCGCCTGTCGCCGCTGATGGAAAGCCGCCTCGATCCGGTCCCCGGCATCGAGGAAGGTGGCCGCCTCTCCGTGCGCGGACCGAACGTGATGCTCGGTTACTTGCGGGCCGAAAATCCCGGCGTGCTCGAAGTGCTCGCTGAGGGCTGGCACGACACCGGCGACATCGTGGCAATCGACGCGGCCGGCTTCATCACCATCAAGGGCCGCGCCAAGCGCTTTGCCAAGATCGCAGGCGAAATGGTCTCGCTGTCGGCGGTCGAAAGCATCGCAGCGACGCTGTGGCCGCAGGCCGGCTCGGTCGCCGTGTCGATCCCCGACCAGCGCAAGGGCGAGCGCATCGTGCTGCTGACGACGGAGAAGAACGCCGAGCGCAGCGCGATGCAGGGCCAAGCCAAGGCGATCGGCGCGTCCGAGCTGACCGTTCCCGCCGCGATCATGGTGGTCGACAAGGTGCCGCTGCTCGGCACCGGCAAGACCGACTATGTCACGGCAACGACGATGGCCCGTGAGCAGGCGTCCGCGCCGGAGCGCGACGTGGCGTAAGCCAGATGCACAAGGCGTCTGAAACAGGTAGTGCGCGATGCCCGGGAGTGGTTCTGCTTCACGGCATCGCGCGTACCTCGGCATCCCTGGCCAGGCTCGAACGAGCGCTTCAGGCGAGTGGGTTCGCGACGCTCAACATCGACTATGCCAGCCGCAGCAAACCGATCGCGGCGCTTGCGGACGATATCCATCCGGCCATCGTCAGCTTCGCCGAACGTGACGCGCCGCTGCATTTCGTCGCGCATTCGATGGGCGGCCTCGTGGCGCGCGCCTACATCGCAAGACACCGCCCGGCCCGGCTTGCCCGCGTCGTGATGCTGGGCACGCCGAACAGCGGCAGCGAGGTCGCTGATCTCCTGCAGGGATTTCTGCCCTACCGCGCATTCTACGGGCCAGCCGGCCTCGAGCTCACCACCACGCCTGCAACCGCGCCGAATACCCTCCCCGCCATCGACTATCCCGTCGGGGTGATCGCAGGAAGCCGCTTCATCGATCCCGTCGCCGGCCTCTTCGTCCTGCCGAAGCCCAACGACGGCCGGGTCTCGGTGCAGAGCGCGATGCTGAGCGGCATGGCCGAGCATATCGTGGTGAAGGCGTCCCACACCGGGCTGCCGCGTCACGCCGCCGCGATCGCACAGACGATCGCCTTCCTGCGCGAAGGCCGTTTTCAGTCGGCGTAGCCGTTCACGGCGCCATCCGCCGTTCCTGTGCATAGCGCACCAGCGCCGCGAAGCGATAGATGCCGTGCACGAACTTGCCGTAGGGCATGGTGATGAACAGTGCGAACACCGCGCCGAGATGCAGCGCCAGCAGCGGTCCCATGGCGGCCGTCTCGCGCAGGATCAGAAGCAGCATGCCGGTGAGACCGGTCAGGAACAGCATGGCGATGAAGCCGACATCCATGCCGTAGCGTTGCTCGTCGAGCAGCTCCGGCGCCCCGCGCAGTTTCGCGACGAACAGGCCGATCGGCCCGACGATGAGGCCGATGCCGCCGAGCGCGCCGAGCACGACGGGCAGATCCCACCACGGATACGGCGCCTCGCGTCCGAGGAGATAGTGATAGAGCGTCGCGACGGACGTCGCGGCAAAGCACAGCAGGAAGCCGTAGAACGTCAGGTGGTGATAGAGCTTGCGCCGGTCGGTCGGCTTGTCGTCCTCGTTGTAGCAGCCGACGCCGCCGCCATGGAGATAGCGCAGCTCACCGGCATCGCGGATCGCCTGGACAATCGAGCCGCCGTCGGCGCGGCCGCCGATCGGCGTGCCGATATCGCGCCAGAATGCGCGCACGCTCATGACCAGCGCGAGGATGGCATAGAGGAACGCGACGCCGAACAGCGCGGCCATCGCATTGTGGGGCATCAGTCTGTAGAATGCGCCCGGCCCGGTATGGACGCCAAACAGCACGCCGCGGTCGTTCAGGGCGGCGAAGCCGAGGATGAAGAGCGCCATGCTGAGCGCAGCGACGATGCTGATGACGAGGCCGTTGCGCGCGAAGGCGCCGGACAGCGCCTGCGGCCAGGCATAGGCCGCATAGGACTCCGCGCGCGCGACCGCGAGCGTCTGCGGGACGTTGACGTTGAATTCGTGCGGCGGCGAGAACTGGCAATCGACGTAGCAGGCGCCGCAGGCATGGCAGAGATTGGCGAGATAGTTGAGGTCGCCGTCGGAGAACGCACGGCGCATCTCCATTGCCGGGAACACCGCGCACAATCCCTCGCAATAGCGGCAGGAATTGCAGACCGTCATCAGGCGGTCAGCTTCGTCCAAAATTCTGGTTCCGTGCATGGCTTTACTTCGTCAGGCCTTTTCCCTCGAGCCATTTCTGGATCAGGGCTGCGACCTCGAGGTTGTTCTTGTCCATCATCACCATATGCGAATTGCCCTTGATGCCGGCCTGCGGGAGGTCGACGATGTCGACGCTGCCCCCGGCCGCCTTGATGGCGTCCGCAAAGGCGATGCCGTTGGCGCGGATTTTGGGCCAGCGCGAATCGTGCTCGATATAGTCGCCGTAGATGATCAGGGTCGGAATGTTCTTCAGCGCATCCGCTCTCGCGGGATCGCCGATGCCGGCCGGCTCGATCGCAATCAGCGCCTTGACCTTGTCAGGCCGGGCTTGCGCGACCTTGAAGCCGAAGCTGCCGGCCTGGCTGTGGAACAGGATCACCGAGGGGCCGACGCGATCGATCTCGGCAATATAGGCGGCGATGGTCGCATCGTCGGTCGTGGTCCAGCGCGGCACGTTCTGCTTGACGAAATTCTCGTAGCCCTCGACGGGAAACTGGTTGCCCGGCAGCACCTTTCGCTTGGCGGGATCGGGATCGTAGGAACTTGGCCCATCGCCGATGCGGAAACGTTCGAACGGATTGGCTGTGGTGAGGAAGACCGGCTCGCTCTTGAAGATGTCGGGGTATTGCGCCCAGCCCGCGCGTCCGCGCTCCACCGCGTCGGAATTGTAGACCGCCCACCCCTTGCGCAGAAAATAGTTCAGCCAGCCTTCGCGTCCGTCCGGCGTGGTCTCGTAGGTGACGCCGGTCAGTCCGCCGCCATGCCACATCAGCAGCGGATAGGCCCCCTTCTCGTTCGCCGGCAGGAAATACTGCACGTACATCTGCTCGACCTGATAGGTGCCGTTGGGATCGACCTTGGCCGGTACGCCGCCAGGCGCGAACACGACCTCTTTCACCGGCTTGCCGGAGATTTCAACAAGACGCCCACCGACATGGAACGAACCCATGTCGCGCAGGGTGATCGGCTCGGCGGCGCGGGCGTGGCCGACGATCAGCAGGGTCGCGATCGACGCAATGGCAATGCGTGACATGGTTCCTCCCAGAGTCTTTTCTTCATTCTAGTTCTTCGCATGGCGTGCCGCTTCCCGTCCTGCGATCCGCCCGAACACGCTGCCGATGGTCATGCCCATGCCCGCCGCATAGCCTTTGCCGAGCACATTGCCGGCCATGATCTCGCCGGCCGCGAACATGTTCGCCGACGGCTTGCCGTCGGCCATCAGCATCCGCGCCTCCCTGGTCACACGCGTGCCGAGATAGGTGAAGGTGATGCCGGGCCGCACCGGATAGGCGAGATAGGGCGGCGTCTCGATCCGCCGCGCCCAATGCGTCTTCGGCGGCGTGATGCCCTCGGTGCGGCAGTCGTCGAGGATGGTGTGATCGAAGGTGCCGGGCCGCACCGCGGCGTTGAACTCGGTGACGGTCTTTTCGAGCGCGGCCGGATCGAGCTCGAGCTTGCCGGCGAGTTCGGCGACCGTCTGCCCGGCGATCGGCGGGAACAGCGTCGGCATGAAGCTCGTGACGACGGTGGAATCGAAGATGATGTAGGCGATCTGGTCGGGCTGCGCCGCGACCAGCCGGCCCCAGATCGCGTAGCGCTTCGGCCAGATGTCCTCACCCTCGTCGTAGAAGCGCTGCGCGTGCTTGTTGACGACGATGCCGAACACCACGGAGTCGTGGCGGGTGATGATGCCGCCGTCGAATTTCGGCGCGCGGGCGTCGATCGCCACCGCATGGCACTGGGTGGGATCGCCGACCTCCTGCACGCCCTTGTCGAGCAGCATCTTCAGGATCGAGCCGCGGTTGTAGGGCGTGCCGCGGATCAGAAAATTATCGGCGGCATCGCCCCAATATTGCTTCAGCCATTCGATGTTGGCCTCGAACCCGCCGGCCGCGGCGACCAGCGACGTCGCGCGGATCTCGGTCTCGCCCTTGATCGGCCGTTTGAGGCGGGCGGCCAGGAACATCCCGTCCTCGATCACGAGGTCGATGACCTCGGCATCGTATTCGACATCGACGCCGAGCCGCTCGGCGGTGAGGTAGAGCGCATTCAGCATCGCGCGGCCGCCGCCGAGGAAGAAGGAGTTGGTACGGCCGAGGCTCAGCGTGCCGCCGAGCGAGGGCTGCCAGCGCACGCCCTGCTCCACGATCCAGTTCAGGATGTCCTTGGATTCGCGGATCATGTGGCGAGCCAGCACTTCGTCGGTCTGCCCGCCGGTCACGCGCAGCAGGTCCTCCCAGAACTCCTCCTCGGTGTAGGGGCCAGTCAGGATTTCGGTGGCGGCGTCATGGGCGCAGCGCATGTTGCGGGTATGGCGGGTGTTGCCGCCGCGATAGAATTTTGGCGCGCCTTCGAGCACCAGCACCGAGGCGCCGCCCCGACGCGCCGCGATCGCCGCGCACAGCGCCGCATTGCCGCCGCCGATCACCAGCACGTCGTATTTGCTGCTCATGCCGTCTGCCCGATGCGACGAAGTTGGAGACATTCTGCTCGCCGGCGGCCTCGGTCAACCGGTCCGCCATTGCGTACTTTTGTATACAAAGATATACAGAAGCTGCGCAAGCGGCATCTCTGCATGGGCAGGATGCGCTTGGCGCTTCGAGGATGCATGACCAGACGCCCGGCAAAGGCAGGATCGATCGCGCGCGGCGCGGGCGTCGCGCTGGGCGAAGCCGTGTTCCGCTCACTGTGCGAGGCGCTCCAGGCCGGCAGCTACCGCGCGGGCGATCGCCTGCGGGAGGAGGAGGTGGCGCAGCGGCTGAAGGTCAGTCGCACGCCGGTGCGCGAAGCGCTGGGCCGTCTCGCGGCGCGCGGCTTCGTCGAACCCGCCGGCGGCCGCGGCCTGATCGTCCGCAACCTCGACATCTCCGAGGTGCTCGAACTCTACGCCATGCGCGAGATCATGGAAGGCGCCGCCGCGCGCCTTGCCGCCGAGCACGCCTCGGCGACGGAGATCGACGCACTCAGGGACATCGAGCAGACCTTTGTCGAGGCGTCCGCGGCCGACGCCATCGAGATGGCAAGGCTCAACCGCGCCTTCCACGAGGCGATCTGCCGCGCGGCGCGCAACCGCTATCTCGACAACGCCTCCCGCGAACTACAGGACTGGATCGCCCTGCTCGGCCCGACCACCTTCACGGTGACGGGACGTCCCACGACCAGCCACGGCGAGCACCAGGCCATCATCGACGCAATCGCCGCGCGCGACGGCGACAGGGCCGAGCAGCTCGCGCGCGCGCACATCCGCGAGGCACTGCGCTGCCGGCTGAAATTGTTGCAGAAGCAATAGGCCGATCGTCCGCCCGATCACGCCTCGAACACACGCGTCAGCAGCCAATAGCCACCGAGCAGGCTGATGATTGCGGACACCGTGTAGACGAGCTTTGCGGTTCGCACCGGCCCGGTCGGGCCGGCACTGGTCAGCCGGTCCAACAGGCCGAGCATCGGCAGCATGACCGCAACGATCGCAATCTGCCCGATCTCGACGCCGACGTTGAAGGCGGCCAGCGCCGGGACAATGGCATCCGGCGGCAAGCCTATCTCCCGAAGCGCGCCGGCAAAGCCGAAGCCGTGGATCAGGCCGAACAGAAAGGCCACGCGCCAGCGCTTGTCGATATCGCGCGAGACAAAATTCTCCACCGCCACGAACACGATCGAGGCCGCGATCGCGGGCTCCACGATGCGGCCCGGGATGACGAGGATATTCAACGCCGCCAGCGACAACGTCATGGAGTGAGCGATGGTGAAGGCGGTAACGATCTTGATGACCGGAACGAGCCCGCGTGCCCAGAGCATGACTGCGACAAGAAAGGCGACATGATCGTAGCCGAGGAAGATGTGCTCGATGCCGGCGACGAGATAGCGCTGCATGGTCGAGGACAGCGATGGCGGTTCAGTCGAGAGCGTGACCGTCGTATTGCCGGCGTCGAGCAGGGCCTGCGCCTCGGACCTGCCCTGCGCGATCAGCACGATCTGGCGCGCGGCCTTGTCCTTCTCGGTCAGCACGGTGGAGCGATAGACGATATCGCCGATCGTGTTCGCGCAGGCGAAACTGTTGCGATAGACGATGCCATCACCGTCCGGGAGGATCGCCGCAGCAGCTGGCGCGCAAGCCGTGCCGCCGCCTGTCACGGCCAGATGCCCGTCGAGATAGGCAAGGATGGCGGTCCTGGCCGCTTCGACCGCGGCGGGATCGACCGCATCCTGCCGCGCATCATAGATCTTCGTGCCGATCAGGCGATCGACGTCGCTGCCCTTCAGTCCCAGCTCGACGGTCACCGTGCGATCGCCGGTCAGCGCCACGCGCGCCGTCGCGAGGTTGACCTGATGCGCCTCAGCCGGAAAGCAGGCGCCGAGCAGAGCCGCGAGCCACAGCAGCCGGGCCCGCCTCATGATCCCGCTCCGTCGCCTTCACGCCAGCACATCCGCGACGACCGCCTTCGAAAGATCCCGGACGTCGGTGGGCTTGAGCCGCACCTGCAAGCCGCGCTGGCCGCCATTGAGATAGACGTAGTCATGCGCGAGCGCGCTCTGCTCGATCACGGTGCGCACGGGCTTGCGCTGCCCGAACGGGCTGATGCCGCCAACCTTGAAGCCGGTGACGCGCTCGGCCTCCGGCGGCTTCATCATCTGCGCCGACTTGCCGCTCGCCGCCGCGGCGAGCTTCTTCATCGAGACTTCCTGGTCGGACGGAACGATCACGCAGACCGGCTTGCCGTCGACGAGCGCCATCAGCGTCTTCAAGACGCGCGCGGGATTCTCGCCAAGCGCGGCGGCGGCCTGGAGCCCGATGCTCTCGGCATCGGGATCATAGTCGTAAGCGTGCACGGTGAAGGCAACACCGGCGGCAGCGAGCGCACGTGTGGCGGGAGTGACTTTGGACATGGGTGATGTTTACCACCGCCGCCGCGCGGAGCGAAGGGACGGCGACGTGGATGCACGCACGCGCCACACCCCCGGTGTCGTCCCGGCCTAGTGCGCAATTGCGCACGGGGGGCCGGGACCCATAACCCCAGGGAGCAGTTTTGCGAAGACCCGTCGCTCGGGACTGCGACCATCCGCAATCGACAGATGACGCGGTATGGGTCCCGGCCTTCGCCGGGACGACACCGCATATTTGGAAGCATTATGCCGCCAAAAGACCGGCGAGCCCTCGCCTACTCCGCCGCGTCCCGCATCTCGGCGCGCTCGGCTTTGACCGCGCAGAACTTGAATTCCGGGATCTTGCCGAACGGATCGAGCGCCGGGTTGGTCAGGAGGTTCGCAGCCGCTTCCGCGTAGCAGAATGGCATGAACACCATGTTCTCCGGCACGTCGCGGTCGGAGCGGACCTTGACCTCGACGGCGCCGCGGCGGGTCTCCAGGCGAATGAAGTCACCCGGCGCGAGCTGCTTCTTGCGCATGTCCTTCGGGCTCATGAAGGCGACCGCCTCCGGCTCGATCTGGTCGAGCACCTGCGCGCGGCGGGTCATCGAGCCGGTGTGCCAATGCTCAAGCACGCGGCCGGTCGAGAGCACCATCGGATATTCGGCGTCGGGAAGCTCGTCCGGCGGAATGACGTGGGCCGGCACGATCTTGCCGCGCCCGCTCGCGGTCGGGAAGCCGGTGGTGAAGATGATCTCGTTGCCCGGCTTGTTCGGATCGTCCGCCGGATAGGTGACGGCACCTTCGCGCACCAGCCGTTCCCAGCTGATGTTCTTGAGCGACGGCATGAGCTCCGCCATCTCGGTGTAGACATCGCCGGGGCCGGCATAATTCCACGGCAGGCCCATCCGCTTGCCGATCTCCTGGATGATCCAGAGATCCTGCCGCGCATCGCCCGGCGGCTTGATCACCTGACGCGCGAGCTGCACGCGGCGATCGGTGTTGGTGAAGGAGCCGTCCTTCTCGGCGAAGGCCGAGGCCGGCAGGATGACGTCGGCGTGGAACGCGGTCTCGGTGACGAAGAGATCCTGCACCACGAGATGGTCGAGCATGGCGAGCGCGTGGCGCGCGTGCTGGAGATCGGGGTCCGACATCGCGGGATTCTCGCCCTCGATATACATGCCCTTGATCTCGCCGGCATGGATCGCGTTCATGATCTCGACCACCGTGAGGCCGCGCACGGGATCGAGATCCTGCTGCCACAGCTTCTCGAAGGCCCCGCGCAAGTCGTCGCGGCCGACCGGCTGGTAGTCCGGCAGGAACATCGGGATCAGGCCGGCGTCGGAGGCGCCCTGGACGTTGTTCTGGCCGCGCAGCGGATGCAGGCCGGTGCCGGGGCGGCCGACCTGGCCGGTGATCAGCGCCAGCGCAATCAGGCAGCGCGCATTGTCGGTGCCGTGGACATGCTGGCTGATGCCCATGCCCCAGAAGATGATCGACGACTTTGCCCGCGCATAGGTGCGCGCAACCTCGCGCAGCGTTTGTGCCGGGACGCCGCAGATCGCCTCCATCTTCTCCGGCGTGAACTCCTTGATCTTCTCCTTGAGGTCCTCGAAGCCCTCGGTGTAGCCGGCAATGTACTGGTCGTCGGTCAGGCCTTCCGTGATGATCGTGTTGATCATCGCGTTCAGCATGGCGACGTCGGAGCCGGGCTTGAACTGCAGATGCTTGGTCGCATGGCGCGACAGCGTCTGCCGGCGCGGGTCCATCACGAACAGCTTGGCGCCATTCTGCTTGACCGCGTTCTTGATGAAGGTCGCGGCGACCGGATGGTTCACGGTCGGGTTCGCCCCGATCACGATGATGACCTCGGCGTCCATCGCCGCGGAGAACGGCGCCGACACGGCGCCCGAGCTCAGACCTTCGAACAGCGCCGCCACCGACGAGGCGTGGCACAGCCGGGTGCAGTGGTCGACATTGTTGGAGCCGAAACCGGTGCGCACCAGCTTCTGGAACAGATAGGCCTCTTCGTTCGAGCCCTTGGCCGAGCCGAAGCCGGCCAGCGCCTTCACGCCGTTGGTGTCGCGGATCTTGACGAGACCCTTGGCCGCGATGTCGAGCGCTTCCTCCCAGCTCGCTTCGCGGAAATGAGTGAAGGGATTGGCCGGATCGACCTGGTCGTTGGCATCCTTCTTCGCATTGGGCAGCCGCACCAGCGGCTTGGTCAGGCGATGCGGATGGTGGATGTAGTCGAAGCCGAAGCGGCCCTTGACGCAGAGACGGTTGCGGTTGGCGGGCCCGTCGCGGCCCTCCGCATAGATCACCTTCTCGTCCTTGACCTCATAGGTGACCTGGCAGCCGACGCCGCAGAACGGGCAGAGCGAGTCCACCTTCCTGTCGGCATAGGTGACGCGGGTCTGCTTCTCGTCGAGCATCACGGCCGGCATCAACGCGCCGGTCGGGCAGGCCTGCACGCATTCGCCGCAGGCGACGCAGGTGGACTCGCCCATGGGATCGTCGAAGTCGAACACGATCTTCGAGCCGTGATTGCGGTAGGCCATGCCGATGACGTCGTTGACCTGGACCTCGCGGCATGCGCGCACGCACAGGCCGCACTGGATGCAGGCATCGAGATTGACGCGCATCGCCGGATGGCTGGCGTCGGTCGCCCAGCGCTCGGCGGCCGGAAAGCGGCTCTCGGTGACGCCGGTGGTCTCGGCCCAGTGCCAGAACTTCGAATCCGGATCGTGCGAGGTCTCGCGCGCCGGCTGGTCGGCGACGAGCAGCTCCATCACCATCTTCTGCGCCGACACCGCGCGCGCGCTTTCGGTCTTCACCTTCATGCCGACCGACGGCGTGCGCTTGCAGGATGCGGCGAGCACGCGCTCGCCCTCGATCTCGACCATGCAGGCGCGGCAATTGCCGTCGGGGCGATAGTCGGGCGCCGGCGAGTAGCACAGATGCGGGATGTCGCGGCCCTGGCGTTTTGCGACCTGCCAGATGGTCTCGCCGGGACTGGCCTCGACCTGCTTGCCGTCGAGCTCGAACGTGATTTTGGTCATTCGGCCGCTTCCTTGAACTCGTCAGGGAAATATTTGATCACGGTGGCAAGCGGATTCGATGCCGCTTGTCCGAGCCCGCAAATCGAGGCATCGCGCATCGCCTGGCTCAATTCTTCCAGCAAGGCACGGTCCCAGACCGGCTTCTGCATCAGCAGCGCCGCCTTCTGGGTTCCGACGCGGCACGGCGTGCACTGGCCGCAGCTCTCGTCCTCGAAGAACTTCATCAGGTTGAGCGCCGCGGCGCGCACGCTGTCCTTCTGCGACAGGATCACGATCGCGGCCGAGCCGATGAAGCAGCCGTATTTCTCCAGCGTGCCGAAATCGAGCGGGATGTCATCCATCGATGCCGGCAAAATGCCGCCGGACGCGCCGCCCGGCAGGTAGGCGTAGAAGGTATGGCCGTCGGCCATGCCGCCGCAATATTCGTCGATCAGCTCGCGCACGGTGATGCCTGACGGCGCGAGCTTCATGCCGGGATTTTTCACGCGGCCGGAGACCGAGAAGCTGCGCAGGCCGTGACGCTCGTGGCGGCCGTGGCCCTTCCACCAGCCGGCGCCCTTCTCGACGATGTCGCGTACCCACCACAGCGTCTCTATGTTGTTGATCAGCGTCGGCAGGCCGAACAGGCCCACCTGGAACGGATAAGGCGGCTTGTGCCGGGGCAGGCCGCGCTTGCCCTCGATGCTCTCGAGCAGCGAAGATTCCTCGCCGCAGATATAGGCGCCGGCGCCGCGGCGCATATGCAGCGTCGGGCCATCCGGCGGCAGCTTTGCGATCTCTCGCTCCAGGATCTCGCGCGAAGCCGGATATTCGTCGCGCAGGTAGATGTAGACGTCGGAGGCCTCAACCACATGCGCGCCGATCAGCATGCCCTCGATGAAGCGGTGCGGATCGCTTTCGAGATAGACGCGATCCTTGAACGTGCCGGGCTCGCCCTCGTCGCCGTTGATCGCCATCAGCCGCGGACCGGGCTCGCCCAGCACCGCGCGCCATTTGCGGCCCGTCGGGAAGCCGGCGCCGCCGAGGCCACGCAGCGAGGCGTCGTCGAGCGCCTTCAGCAAATCATCCTTCGGCAATTCGCCCGAGCGAATGCGATTGAGCAGCTTGTAGCCGCCGCCCGCGACATAGGCGTCGTAGTCGATATATTCGGGCAGATGCGCGTGGGTGTCGCCGGCCTTGGCGGCCGCCATCACATTGGCGACGGTCGCATGATCGACGAAGTTGTGTCCGACTTCCGCGGCAGGTGCGGTGTCGCAGCGGCCGACGCAGGGCGCGCGCACGACCCGGATGCCGGGACCCGACGCGCTCTGCAAATCCGCGAGCAGCTTCTCAGCCCCGAGCATCGCGCAAGTGAGAGAATCGCAGACGCGGATCGTCAGCGGCGCGATATCAGGCTCACCTTCCTTCACGATGTCGAAATGCGCGTAGAAAGTCGCGGTCTCGAACACCTCGGCGAAAGCGAGCTTCATCTCGTCGGCAAGCGCGGCGAGATGCGCCGCCGAGATCTGGTGATATGTGTCCTGGATCAGGTGGAGATATTCGATCAGGAGGTCGCGCCGCCGCGGGCGATCGCCGAGCAGCTGCTCGATCTCGTGTGCGGCGGTGGGATCGACCTGCCGCCCCTTGGGCGTGGCCTTGGCTCGCTTCCGTCCCTCGCCCGGATGTTCGAACGAGCGGACCTCGTGCACGTCATGGCTCATCGATGAGTCTCGTCAACCTTCTTTAGAACAGGTCCAATTCTAACCCTTGGCATACCAGATGCCAAGAGAATTCATCCGTTCCGATAAGCATTTAAGGGCATGCGGCCAACAAGCCTCACGCCCCCTTACCTCGAACTGTTCGCGGAACCCGGCCTCAGGTCTTGCTCATGCACTCTTCGATGTAGAACCAGCGGTCGTCGCCGGCGAGGCCCTTGGACTTCACGTCGGCGCGGCAGGCCTTGAGCTTCGGCTTGTTGGCGGACCACTTCGCCTTCATGTCCTTCAGCTTCTGCATGGTGAGCTTGATCTTGCCGGGCTTGGCCTCCGTCGCCGCCGCCGGTGCTGTGGTGGCAGGTGCCGCCGCGGTTTGCGCGGACGCGGCATGAAGGCCAGCGACCAGCAACATGGCCGCAAGGCAAATTCGGGTACGAAGCATTTCAATTCCCCCTAAGTCCCAGTCTCGATGATGTCTGAAAGGCGAACGCCGCGGGATGCCGATGATGAGCATCCCGCGGCTGTCTTGATGGCGATCAGAATATCTTGACCGCACTCTCCAGCGTCTTCCAGACACCCCACAGGAGGGGAATGCCGACGAAGGCCCAGAACATCGCGGCCTTGGCGTCGAGCCCGCCAAAACCGATGCCGTAGGAGCCATGTGGCCCCGAGGCGGCGGCGTTGGCGCTCGCGGCCTGGAGCTTGGCGACGTCAGCCTCCTTCATGTGCCACTTCGGATTGACCGGCTTGATCAGATAGTTGCAGATCAGGCCCGCGATCAGCATCGCGCACAGGATGTACATGGTGGTGTTGTAGAGCTGGTCGCGGGGAACGCCGGCCGCGAGCTGGAACTCGCGGAGATAGTTCACCACTAATGGGCCGAAGATGCCGGCGGTGGACCATGCCGTCAGCAGCCGGCCGTGGATGGCGCCGACGAACTGGGTGCCGAACATGTCGGCGAGATAGGCCGGCACCGTGGCGAAGCCGCCGCCATACATCGACAGGATGATGCCGAAGCCGAGCACGAACAGCAGCTTCGAGCCCATCGCCGCAAAGGTCGGCGCCAGCGCATAGAGCACGATGCCGAGGATGAAGAACGTGTAGTAGGTGTTCTTGCGGCCCATCCTGTCTGACAGCGAGGCCCAGAAGAAACGGCCGCCGATGTTGAACAGCGACAGCAGGCCGGTGAAGCCCGCGGCAATGCCCGCGATCGCCGCCTTCTGGGTGGCATCGAGCGCGTTGAAGCCGACGTCAGGCAGGCCGATCAGCTTGCCCGCAAAAATCTCCTGGAGCATCGGAGAGGCCATGCCGATCACGCCGATGCCGGCCGACACGTTCAGGCAGAGCACCAACCAGATCAGCCAGAACTGCGGCGTCTTGTGCGCGTCGTTGAGATGAACGTTGTTCTTCGAGATCATCGCGTTGGCCTTGACCGGCGCCATCCAGCCCTCGGGCTGCCAGCCGGGCGGCGGCAAGCGATAGCGGAACGCGCCGATCATCATGAAGACGAAATAGATGACGCCCATCGCAACGAAGGTCTCCCAGACGCCGACCGAGGTCGGACTCTTGAAGTAGTTCATCAGGAGGTTCGCCAGCGGCGCGCCGATCATGGCTCCGCCGCCAAAACCCATGATGGCCATACCGGTCGCCATGCCGCGGCGGTCCGGGAACCACTTCACCAGCGTCGACACCGGCGAGATATAGCCAAGGCCGAGACCGATGCCGCCGATCACGCCCGAGCCCAGCCATAGCAGCCAGAGCTGATGGGTGTAGACCCCGATCGCGCCGAGGAAGAGACCGCCGCACCAGCAGAGCGCCGAGACGAAGCCGGCCTTGCGCGGTCCCACGCGCTCCAGCCAGCCGCCCCAGACCGCAGCCGCAATTCCGAGCAGCACGAAGAACAGCGTGTACATCCACCCCAAGCTGGCGACCTTCCAGTCGCAGCTGGTCGTGAACAGTTCCTGGAACAGCGAAATATCCCCGCAGACCTTCGGCGCGGTCAGCCCGATCGCGCGTGAGAGCGGCAACCAGAACACCGAGAAGCCGTAGGCCATGCCGATGCACAAATGGATGCACAGCGCCGCAGGCGGCACCAGCCAGCGATTAAAGCCGGCGGTCGCGATCGTCCGCTCACGATCAAGAAAGCCGGCGCCAGCGCCTGAAATCGTTCCAGCGCTCTCAATAGTAGACATACAGTCCTCCCCTAAGCCGCCCTTCTGAGCAGCCTGCCGCTAAGATCCTGATCCTCAGCCATTCACGGTGCAGCCAGCTGTCCCCCGCTGCCCCGCATCATCATCCGGCGCGCGCCAGGATCGGTCACACGCCTCCGAAAAGTAAACCCCTCGAGCGGGGCTCTATGCCCGATACGACGTGCAGGCTTCGTGTTTGGCCCGTTGATCCGCGTATCGCAGACAAGACTCAACCTCCGCGCCCGCACGGAGAAAGTCAATTTGGGCAGAAGCCATGATCGATGTCGATAGACAAAAGGTCGGTATCACCGCGGTAACGCGCTCACGAACGCGGCGCACCATTGGCGTTGCCTATCGGACCATTTGTTTTTTCTATCAAGAACACGATGCGCGCGTCGTTGCGCTCGGTGATCTCCACCGTGTCGCCGGTCTCGCGAATCAGGTTCGGAATATCAATCACCGACAGGGGATCGGTGCAGTACACCTCGAGCTGATCGCCCGGCTGTAACGGTTTGAGCGCCTTGCGTGTCTTCAGGGCGGGCAGCGGGCATTTCAGCCCGGTGAGATCGAGCGTGGTTCTGGTCATGGGCGCAACATGGCGGGGCCGGTGCGCGGCGTCAACGCAACCGGTCAGAGCAGATCGGCATAGGAGAGGAAACCCACGCCCTGCCCCGGCTCGACACGCGTGATGTCCTCGCCGAGCTCGACCAGGCCGTCGGTCTCCACCAGCGACGACAACAGCCCGGCGCCTTCGCGCGGGAACTTGATGGCCTCCAGCGCGCCGCCCTCTCCCCGCCGCAACGAGACACGAACATATTCGCGGCGGCCGATCTTCTTCTTGTAGGTGAACGCTGCGCGCACCGGGATTGGCAACAGCGGCTCCGGCAGGCCACCGGCAAGCGCCAGCACCGTCGGCCGCACCACATGGACGAAGGTGACGAAACTCGCGACGGGATTGCCGGGCAGGCCGATCAGCGGCGTGCCGCCGATGATGCCCATCGCCACCGGCCGGCCC
Organism: Bradyrhizobium sp. WSM2254; assembly: GCF_000472645.1. NCBI lineage: Bacteria > Pseudomonadati > Pseudomonadota > Alphaproteobacteria > Hyphomicrobiales > Nitrobacteraceae > Bradyrhizobium > Bradyrhizobium sp. WSM2254. The sequence continues at coordinate 143,023 of NZ_KI421447.1, forward strand.
GGCTTGATCGCCATCCGCCACAGCACCAGCGAGCCGATGCTCTCGACCGCCGCCTTGACGTGATCCTCCTCGCCGGTCGAGACGCCACCGGTGGTGAGGATCAGGTCGTGGCTGCCTGCAACCTGCTTCAAACCGTCGGCAAGCGAGGTCCGCTCGTCACGCAAGATGCCGAGGTCGCTGACCTCGCAGCCCAGCCGGCGCAGCATCGCCATCAGCATGAAGCGGTTGGAGTCGAACAGCTGCGAGACCGCGCGCGGCCCGCCCGGCGACGCAAGCTCGTCGCCGGTCGAGAACACCGCAACGCGGATGCACCTGACGACGTCGAGCCTGATAAGGCCGAACGCCGCCGCTAGCGCGACATGCTGTGGCCGCAGCCGCTGGCCGGCACGTAGCACGACGTGCCCTTCGGGAATGTCCTCGCCGGCCGGGCGGACATTGGCACCTGGCTTCAGCCCCGGCGGCAGCACGACCTTGCCGGAATCATCGATGCGGACATCCTCCTGCATGAAGACGGTCCCGGCATCCGGCGGCATCGGCGCGCCGGTAAAGATGCGCGCGGTGTGGCCGGGCCTGATCGGCGCCTGAACAAGGCCGCCGGCCTGGATGCGGCCATCGAGCGGGAACGCCCGTTCCGCGCTGTCCGGAAGATCGGCATTGCGCACGGCATAGCCGTCGACGGCGGAATTGGTGAAGGGCGGCAACGGCAGGGGCGCGGCGATGTCTCGGGCCAGCACGCGCCCGTCCGCATCGACCAGTGCCACGGTTTCGAGATCGGCAATCGCGTTGACGCGCGTCGTGATCAGGCCAACGGCCTCGTCGACCGACATCATCGGTCCGCCAAAGGCAAAGCAGTCGTCAGACAGTTGCGCCATGGTGCCTCGTCAGCGCATCGCAGCGCTTTTCGCGACCGCTTCCTCGACCGGCATCGCCGCACGCAACAGCAACGCCGCCGCGGCCGGGATATCGTCGAGATGGACGGTCGGCAGCCGGGTGTCAATCGGGGCATCGGTCGCGATCCCGGCAATTCCGGGATCGTCGGGAAACAGCAACGGCTTGCCGTTGCCGGCACGATAGACCTCGATCTTGCGGTGCGGCTCGCGCTTGAAACCCTCGACCACGACGAGATCGACCGCGGACAGCTTGCTCAGGAGTTCCGGCAGCCGCGGCTCCGTCGCCCCGCGCAGTTCGTGCATCAGAGCCCAGCGGCTTGACGAGGCAACCAGCACCTCGGCGGCACCCGCCTCGCGATGGCGCCAGGAATCCTTGCCGGGCACGTCGACGTCGAACTGGTGATGCGCATGCTTGATGACGGAGACGCGCAGGCCCTGCGCGCTGAAATGCGGGATCAGCCGCGTCAACAGCGTGGTCTTGCCCGCGCCGCTCCAGCCTGCAAGGCCGATGACTTTCATAACCGATCCGTCTCCGCGAGCGACTGGGTCTTTGGTGGAACCGCTCTCTCCACCGTCATTGCGAGCCACCGGGTCCGCGCAAAGCGCGGCCCGATGACAGGCTCCGCGAAGCAATCCAGACTGTCTCCGCGGGGGCATTCCTGGATTGCTTCGCTGCGCTCGCAATGACGACGAGGCGGCATTTTCGCTCTCCGCCAGCATGCTTATATCGGCTTGACCCGAATGTCATGCTAACGTCGTGGCCATGATGAAGATCGACAAAGCCCCGGTGCCCCTGATCGTCCCCAACCCGGATGACCCGCGCCTGACCCAGAGCGTAACCGGGACCGACCAGAGCGGCGCCAAGGTCGAGATCAAGGTGCCGATGGAGCGGCCGCTGACGCTCTACCTGAACTCCCAGGAGATCGTCACCATGATGACGATCGGCGACTATCCGGAATATCTGGCTCTGGGCTATCTGCTCAACCAGAACATGCTGAAATATAATGACGCGGTCACCGAGGTCGAATACGACGACGATCTCCAGGTGGTCGTCGTACGCACCGAGCACAACACCAATTTCGAGGCCAAGCTGAAGAAGCGCACGCAGACCTCGGGCTGCGCGCAGGGCACCGCCTTCGGCGATCTGCTGGAAGCGGTCGAGAGCGTCGCGCTGCCAAAGGCGGAGCTGCGCACCTCCTGGCTCTACCAGATGACGCAGACCATCAACACCATGCCCTCGCTGTATCTGGAGGCGGGTGCGATCCATGGCTGCGTGCTCTGCAAGGAGGGCGAGCCGCTGTGCTATACCGAGGACGTCGGCCGCCACAACGCCGTCGACAAGATCGCGGGCTGGATGTACCGCCACGGCGTCGATGCCGGTGACAAGATCCTCTACACCACGGGCCGTCTCACCTCGGAGATGGTGATCAAGACCGTGCGCATGGGCATTCCCATCCTGGTGTCGCGTTCCGGCTTCACCGCCTGGGGCGTCGATCTCGCAAGGCAAGTGGGCCTGACGCTGGTCGGCCGCACCCGCGGCAAGCGCTTCATCGCGCTCGCCGGCGAGGAACGCATCGTCTACGACCAGAACCTCGCTTACGTCGAGGAAGAGTCGGCCAAGCACAAGCGCAAGGGTGAAGGTGGTGACGACTGAAATTCCGGCAACGCAAGGCGTGCTGCTCGCCGGCGGTCTCGCGCGACGCATGGGCGGCGGCGACAAGCCGATGCGCACCATCGGCGGACGCACCATCCTGGAGCGCGTGATCGCACGCCTTTCGCCCCAGTGCAGCGGGTTGATCCTCAATGCCAACGGCGATCCCGCGCGTTTCGCCGCGTTCGGTTTGCAGGTTGTCGCCGACGACGTGCCCGGCTTTCCCGGCCCGCTCGCCGGCATCCTCGCCGCACTCGACTGGACCGCGGCGAACCGGCCGGAGATCGCATGGGTGCTCAGCGCCGCCGGCGACTGCCCATTCCTGCCGCGCGATCTCGTCGCGCGCCTGCATGAAGCCCGTGAGCGGGAGAGCGCGCAGCTCGCGGTCGCCGCATCAGGCGACCAGTCGCATCCGGTGATCGGGCTGTGGCGCGTTGCCTTGCGCGACGAACTACGCCACGCCCTGGTCGTCGAGGACCTGCGCAAGATCGACCGCTGGACCGCACGCTATCCGCTCGCGACGGTGACGTGGCCGGCCGAGCCGCTCGATCCGTTCTTCAACGCCAACACGGTCGAGGACATCGCCGAGGCCGAGCGGCTCGCGGCGCTGGACGACGCGGCCTAGCGGGCTTGCGATTTGGAGACCTCGTTGAGGAGCTGCGTCCAGACGATCGCGAAAGCGATCACGATGCTGCCTCACCTCGCCCCGCTTGCGGGGAGAGGTCGGATTGCATCGAAGATGCAATCCGGGTGAGGGGGACTCTCCGCGAGTCCCACTCTCACCGCCCCCGCTGAGACCCCCCTCNCCCCAACCCTCTCCCCGCAAGCGGGGCGAGGGAGCGCCGCACTGCCGCGGCCGCCGCTCAGGCCGCCAGCGGCACCGACCAGGCGTCGTAGCCGTAGAACCAGCTCGTATCGGTCCTCTCCCTCAGCCAGATGTTGGCGCGCGCGTCGCGCAGCTTGAAACGCCGCGTCGTCGTCTATCGTCTACGCGGGCCGAAAACCCGCTCGCTCCAGTGCCACACGTGCCTCGTTCGAGCCGAGGGCGTCGAGAAAGGCCTGCACTGCCGGACGCTGCTTGCGCGCCGTCACCAACGTGAAGTCATAATGCTCTTCCGCGAGCGGAATGAAACCGAGGCCGACCGCATCGGCGACCGGCGCAATGGTCATGCCCCAGTCGGCGCGGTGCTGCGCGACGGCCGCGGCAACCGCGTTGTGCGAGCGCGGCTGGTTCCAATAACCTTCGGGGCGCGCACCGGCGAGCAGCCGGTCGATCAGGATGCGCGTGCCGGCGCCCTGGTTGCGGTTGACCATGATGCAGGCGGGGTCCGTGAGCGCGGCCGCAACCGCGTCCTTTGCGCCGAGGCCCTCGAAGCGCTTGTCGCCCTTGCGGAACACGATGCCCTGCATCCGTCGCCAGCCCGGCACGAGCTCGAGCCCTTCGACCAGATAAGGCGTGTTGTAGGTCTCGGTTCTGTCGTCGAACAGATGGATCGGCGCGAGATCGCACTCGCCCCGTTTCGCCGCCGCAAGCCCGCCGAGGCTGCCGACCGCGATCGAGCGCACGGTGAGGCCCGCATGCGCGAGCTGCGCGGTGACGAGGTCGAGTCCTGTGCAATGACTGCCGACGATGACGAGATCGGGCACCCGCACATGCGGCGTGAACAGCGTCACCTCGGCCTCGGTCCCCGCGGGCATCTGGTCGGCGAGCGCATCGATGCGCAAAAAGCCGTCGGCCTGCGCGAAGGAAGTGATCGCACCGGAGCCCTTGCCGGAGGGATAGGCGATCAAGCCGTCCCTGCCCTCGACCAGCGAGACCATGACGAATTCGGTGCGGCCGAGCTCCGAGGCAATGCGCACCGGCACGGTCGCACTGACCTTGGCATCGGAGCGCGGCGGCAGGCCGGCCATCCTGCGCAGCACCGGTACGATCATGTCGTGGAAGGTGAACATCGCCGAGGTCGGAAAGCCCGGCAGGATCACCACCGGCTTGCCGTCGCAGACCGCGAGGCACAGCGGCTTGCCCGGCTTGAGCGCAACGCCATGCGCGACGATGCCGGGCTGGCCGAGCCGGCTGATGATGCGATGGGACAGATCGCCGGCGCCTTTCGACGTGCCGCCGGACAGCACCAGCATGTCGGCGTCCGCCAGCGCGCGACGCATGGCGGATTCGAGCTTCGCTTCGTCGTCGGGAATGGCGCCAAGGAAGATTGCCTCGCCACCATTCTCGTCGATCGCAGCCGCGACGATCGCGCCGTTGGTGTCGTAGATCTCGGCGGGCGCGAGCATCTCGCCGGGCTGGACCAGTTCGTCGCCGGTCGAGATCACCGCGACCCGCGGCTTGCGCGCCACGGCCACCTCGGCGATGCCGCAGGCCGCCAGCATGCCGATCTCGCGTGAGCCGATGGTCGTGCCGGCGCGCAGCAGCGCTTCGCCGCGCGCGATGTCGGAGCCCGCATAGGAGACGAACTGTCCGGGAGATGCGGCACGGCGGACATCGATCGCATCCGGGCCGGCCGGCTGGGTGTGCTCGACCATGACGACGGCGTCGGCGCCGCGCGGCAGCGGGCCGCCGGTGGCGATCGGCGTCGCCGTGCCGGTGGCGACTTGCATCCTCGGCGCGGTGCCGCAGTGGATGGTCTCGCCGTTCAAGGCAAGGCGAACAAGCGCACCTTCGCCGGCCGCGGCGAGGTCCGCCGAGCGGACGGCAAAGCCGTCGACATTGGAACGGTCGAACGGCGGTACGTCGATCGGTGCCGTGACGTCTTCGGCGAGCGCCGCGCCGAGCGTATCGGCAAGCTTGCGCGTTTCGCTCGGAATCGCGCGCGGAAACAGCGCCGCCTCGAAGCGTGCCATCGCCTCCTCGCGCGAGAGAATCTTCAGGAACTGCTCCTGTTCGAGCGCGCTGCGGTCTTGCGATTGCGGGATCATCGTCATGCCGGAATCCATATCACTCCCGCATCAGATAGGCATCGACGGATGCGCCCGCTGCAAATCCCTCGTGGCTGGCAGGAATGATCAGCCATGCATCCGCACCGGCAATGGCGTGGAACGGCCACTCCCCCACCGCAAGCGGCATCCAGGCATGATGTTCCCCGGCCAGCAGTGCGATTTCGGCAATGCCGACACTGGATGCGATCTTTCGCGCGAGCGGCAGGGTCACCTGTCGGCGGGGCCGGCGCGCCGACAAACGATCGACGAGTGGAAGCACCAGCCCGAACCAGGCTGCGAGCGCATGGTCCGGCGAGCCGGGCAAAGCAACGACGGGAACTTTGCCAAGCCGCCCGATCGCGGCGGTGCGGCCGGGCTGAAGCGCAATGCCATGGGCGATCATGTCACCGCGCCGGGCCAGTGCCGTGACGGCGGCATCGCGGCGGCCGACGCCGCTGCCGCCGACAATCAGCAGCAGGTCGCAAGAGGAAGCATCGAGCATATCGGCGATCGATGCGTCATCGCGCGCGGCGGCCTCAAACGCCTTCACATCCAGGCCCGCGGCGCGCGCGATCCCGGCAATCACATGCGCCGTCGCCGTCGCGCCCGGCACATTGACGAGGCGCAGCCGCGGACGCCGCACGCTCAGCCTGTCCACCGCCGCGACACCGGCGAGCATCAGCGCGGCCGGACCGACCGGATATCCGTCTGCGCCGGCAGGCGTGCGAACGGCGATGTCGCTTCCGGCGCGGCGGACGCCCTGCCCCGGGACGCCCTCCGCCAGCACCTGCGCAAGCGGACCCGATATCTCGACGGCGTCGGCATCGAGCACACAGTCGCATCCGGCCGGCATCGCATCGCCGGCCTCGACCCAGGTCGGCGCCGTCGCCAGAGGCAATGGCGAATAGGCGGACGCGCCGACGAGATCATTGGCGCGCAACGCCCACCCGTCGGTGCCGGCAATGTCGTGCGGCGGATAGGCCGCCAGCAGCGGGGCGTCCGCCGTGATACAGCCGATCGCTTCAGTCAACGGCAACGCGACAGGTGCGATCGGTTCAACGTCTCGCAGCAACGCGGCAAGCGCGGTGTCGAGCGGTGTCAGCGATGGCGGCAGGCGCTGGGTCATGCGCCATGATGGACCATGCATCGTTCCGTTTGGCAACCGCCGCAGATGCAGATGTCAGCCGGCCGACTTGTCTGCATTCGGAAAGAACAGCGGCTGCCCGTCGACCCTGTAGCCGGCGATAGCCGCCTGCCCGTCCGGCGAGATCAGCCAGTCGATGAAGGTCTGCCCCAGCTCCTTCTTCACGCTTGGAAACTTCTCGGGGTTGACCAGCATCACGCCGTATTGGTTGAGCAGCCGCTTGTCGCCTTCGACGATGACGTCGAGATCGCCGCGCTCCCTCAAGGCGATCCAGCTGCCGCGGTCCGACAGCACATAGGCATTTGCGACACGCGCAGCTTGGAGCGCCGCGCCCATGCCCTCTTTGGCCTCGCGATACCATGCGCCCTTGGCGGCGGCGATGTCGATGCCGGCGACGATCCAGAGCGCGAGCTCCGCGGCGTGCGTGCCGGAGCGATCGCCGCGCGTCACGAATGGCGCGCCCTTGGCCTCGATCGCCTTGAGCGCGGTGGCGATGTCCTTGCCCTTCACGCCGGCAGGATCACTCTTCGGCCCGATCAGCACGTAGTCGTTGTACATCACGTCAAAGCGCTTCACGGCAAAACCGTCGGCGACGAACTTCTCCTCCTGCGGCCGTGCGTGCATCAGCACGACGTCGACTTCGCCCCGTCGCGCGCCGTCAAGCACTTCATCGGCACGCCGCGCGATCACCGTCACCTCGATGCCGGTCTTCTCGCGGAAGATCGGCAGCAGATGATCGAGCAGGCCGGACTCCTGTGTCGCCGTGGTCGAGGCCAGTACGATCGCGCGGTCCTCCGCGAACGACGCCGCCATGCCCGCGGCGAGGCCGCAGAGAAGCGCGAGTGCAACGGACAGGCAGCGAAAGGCCATGAGCTGGTTCCCATTGGATACGGCTTTGATCATGAGGATCGATTGCGCCGCACTCGTGACGCATTTGCCCCTCGCACGCTACCATTCGGGAAATTTCGGCAATGCACCGAGCGGCACCGATTGCGCGCGCGACAGCCGCAAGGCCCGCACCACGTGAGCACCTCAGGATCGTTCACCAAAGCGGAAGACGCGACTGCGGATGTGTTGCAAAGCAACGAGATCATCAGGCATGGTTCCCGCGGACCGAAAATGAACTGCAGAATTCCACCTGCGACGAAAGTCCAAAAAGAAGCAAGAATTTGCATAGGAATGCAGGATGGAATTCCTGACGACCAGTGAAGCCGCCGACTATCTCCGACTTGGCGAACGCAAGCTCTACGAACTCGTCACCACCGGCGCGATCCCCTGCAGCAAGGTGACCGGGAAGTGGCTCTTCCCGCGGCACGAGCTCGATCTCTGGGTGCTGTCCGGACTGGCGCGCCCTGCGGGCATGCTGGCCACGGAGCCGCCACCCGTTATGGGCGGCAGCCAGGACGAATTGCTGGGTTGGAGCCTGCGCGAATCCGGCTCCGGCCTGGGATCGATGAGCGAGGGAAGCGCGCGCGGGCTCGAGCGCCTCCAGCGCGACGAGGTGACGGCTGTCGCCATGCACTTCCACAGCCTGGATGCCGCCGGCAATCTTGCCTCCGACGCCAATGTGACGGCGCTGCGCGACGCGCCGTGCCTGCATGACGCGCTGCTGGTCGCATTCGCGCGCCGCGAGCAGGGTCTCGTGCTGCCGCCGGGCAATCCGAAGCGGTTGCGCGGCCTCGCCGACGTGCTCGCGCTCGGCGCCAGGGTGGCGATGCGACAACAGGGCACAGGCGCGCAGATGCTGCTCGACGTGCTCCTGAAGCGCGCGGACGCCACCACCCGCGACTTGCGCCGGCTGGAGACGCCGGCCCTGACCGGGCCGGATCTCACCGAAATGGTCCGCGCCGGCCAGGCCGATTGCGGCGTCGCGACACGCGCGGCGGCGCGCTCGGCCGGCCTCGATTTCGTGCCGCTGGTCTGGGAGAATTTCGACCTCGCGATGCGGCAGCGCAGCTATTTCCGCCCCACCATGCAGGCCCTGATCCGGTTCCTGAGCGAACGGCGGCTGCGCCAGCGCGCCGAGGAGCTGACCGGCTACGACCCCTCGCCGGCGGGGCAGATCCGCTTCGCGGCCTGACATTGACGCCCGCCCCCAAATAGTTGCAAAAGAAACCAATTCAGCCGGGCATACCCGGGCAACACCGGCCAACGAGCCGGATCAGGGGAGGACAAGCGTGAATCCAGCAAGATTTCGACTGCCGGTCGCGGCAGGCTTTGCAGCGACGTTCTTGGCGGCGGCGCTGCTGCCGGGTGCCGCGTCGGCGCAGGTTTCCGACAACGTCGTCAAGATCGGCGTGCTCACCGACATGAACGGTCCCGCCTCCGCGCCGACCGGCCAGGGCTCGGTGACGGCGGCGCAGATGGCGATCGACGATTTCGGCGGCACCGTGCTTGGCAAGCCGATCAGCATCGTGATCGGCGACCACCAGCTCAAGGCCGATATCGGCGGCGGCATCGCGCGGCGCTGGTACGACGTCGACCAGGTCGATCTGATCGTCGACGTGCCGGTCTCGGCGGTCGGGCTCGCGGTGCAGAACGTCGCCAACGAGAAGAAGCGGCTGTTCATCACCCACTCCACCGGCACCGCCGATTTCCACGGCAAGTTCTGCTCGCCCTACGCGATCCAGTGGGTGTTCGACACCCGCGCGCTCGCGGTCGGCACCGCGGATGCGGTGGTCAAGCGCGGCGGCGACAGCTGGTTCTTCATCACCGACGACTACGCCTTCGGCCATTCGCTGGAGCGCGACGCCTCCAGCGTCGTCACCGCCAATGGCGGCAAGGTGCTCGGCTCGGTGAGGCCGCCGCTGGCAACGCCCGATCTCTCATCCTTCGTGCTGCAAGCGCAGGCCTCCAAGGCCAAGATCATCGGCATTGCGGCAGGCCCCCCCAACAACATGAACGAGATCAAGACCGGCTCGGAGTTCGGCGTGTTCAAGGGCGGCCAGCAGATGGCGGCGCTGCTGGCGCTGATCACCGACATTCATGGCCTCGGCCTGCAGGCCGCCCAAGGCCTGCTGCTGACCACCTCGTTCTACTGGGACATGGACGACAAGACGCGCGAATGGTCGAAGCGCTACTTCGCCAAGATGAACAAGATGCCGTCGATGTGGCAGGCCGGCGTCTATTCGAGCGTGATGCACTATCTCAACGCCATCAAGGAGACCGGCACCGACGATCCGCTGAAGGTCGCGGCCAAGATGCGGGAAAAGCCGATCGAGGATTTCTTCGCCCGCAACGGCAGACTGCGCGAGGACAATCTGATGGTGCACGACCTCTGGCTGGTGCAGGTGAAGACGCCGGAGGAGAGCAAATATCCGTGGGACTATTACAAGATCCTCACGACCATCTCGGGCGACAAGGCGTTCGGGCCGCCGGACCCGGCGTGTGCGATGGTGAAGAAGTGACGATCGCTTAAAAGCGATCGTCATTCCGGGGCGGTCCGCAGGACCGAACCCGGAATCTCGAGATTCCGGGTTCGCGCTTTGCGCGCCCCGGAATGACGGCCGCTTAAGGAGCGACCGTCACTTCACCACCCCAATCTCGCGGAAGTACTTCATCACGCCCGGATGAATCAGCTCCGCCTTCGGTGCCGCCGCGACGGTGTTCGCCGCCGTCGTCTCGCAGGCCTGCGCGAGCTTCTTGCAGAACGTCGCCTCGGCACCGTGCAGCGTCCTTGCCAGCCGGTAGGCGACATCATCGGGCAGGTCTTCGCGCGTGAGCACAAAGCTCCACGAGCCGAGCGAGGCAATCGGCTCCGTCTGCTTCGGGTAGGAGCCCGCCGGCACGGTCAGCGGCTTCAGGAACGCATGCCTGGCGCGAATGCGCGTGATCTCTTCCGCGCTGGGCGCGATGAAGCGCCCGCCCGACGCGCTCGATGCGACCGCGGCAAAGCCGGGCCAGCCGATGCCGGCGCCCCACAGCGCGGCAACGCGTCCGTCCTCGACCATCGCGGGACCATCGCCGGCGCGGTCGAGATAGACGGCCTTGAAGTCCTCGTCCTGCCTCAACCCGAGGCCATCGAGCACGTAGCGCGCCAGAATCGGCAGGCCCGAGCCCTTGGCGCCGAACGCCACCGGCTGGCCAACGAGATCGGCAATCGTCTTGTACGGACCGTCCGCGCGCACCACGAACATGCCAGGATTGGAATAGATCGCGGTGAGGATCTTCAGCGACACCTTCGCGCGGCCGATGCCGGCGAAGGCCTCGTAGGCCGGCTCGCCCGCGACCAAAGCGAGATCGAGCTCGCCCTTCTCCAGCAGCGGAATGTTCTCGTTGCTGCCCTTGGTGTTGCGCGGGGCGATGGTGATTTGCGGATCGGCCGCGTTCATCACCTCCGCGAAGGCGTTGCCATAGAGCGGAAAGCCGCCGCCGGGCGTCGCGGTGCCAAGACTGAGCGAATGGCTGAGTGTCGTGGTCGGAATGGCCGTGCCTCCGGTTTGAGCAGCGGCGGGGCTTAAGAGCAGCACTGCCGCGAGAAGGATGATTGCGAATCTCATGGTCGTTCCCGGCGGACCTGCGTCAACACCGACTTGCGACGATGTAGGCAGCAGCCCGATTTTGTGAAAGCATGCAGCACAACGACAATAATGCAACGGGAGGCGTCATGTTGCGAATTTTGCGTAACAGTGTTTTCGGGCTCGCAGTTCTCATAGGTCTTTTCAGCGCTACACCTCCCGCCTCCGCCGCCTATCCCGACCGCCCCGTGCACTGGATGATCGGCTTCGCCGCCGGCGGCCCGGTCGACATCGTGGCGCGGATCATGGCGCAGTGGCTGTCGGATCGTCTCGGCCAGCAATTCATCGTCGAGAACCGCGCCGGCTCTGGCGGCAACATCGCCGCCGCCGCCGCGATCAACGCCCCGGCCGACGGCTACACGCTGCTGTTCGTCGCGCCCAACAACGCGATCTCGACCTCGCTCTACAAGAAGCTGCCTTACGACTTCCTGCGCGACACCGTGCCGGTCGCGAGCATCATGCAGCTCACCAACATGCTGGTCGTCTCCAACGCGATGCCGGTGAAGACGGTTCAGGAGTTCATCGACTATTGCAAGGCCAATCCCGGCAAGATCTCCTTTGCCTCGTCCGGCAACGGCACCTCGGTGCACATGTCGGCGGAGCTGTTCAAGGTGATGACCAAGTGCGACATGGTGCACGTGCCCTATCGCGGCTCGGCGATCGCCTTCCCCGACATCATCTCCAACAAGGTGCAGCTGATCTTCGACAACCTGCCGTCCGCGCTGGAGCAGGCGAAGGGCGGCAATGTCCGTGCGCTCGGCGTGACCTCGCCGCAGCGCTGGCCTAGTGTGCCCGACGTGCCCGCGATCGCCGAGACCGTGCCGGGATTCGAATCGGTCGGCTTCTACGGCATCTCCGCGCCGAAGGGCACGCCGGGCGAGGTGGTCGAGATCCTCAACAAGGCCGTCGGCGAAGCGCTGAAGGACCCGAAGCTGGTCGCCCGCCTCGCGGAGACCGGCGGCATCCCCAAGCCGATGACGCCGGCCGAGTTCGGCAAGCTGGTCGCGGACGAGACCGAGAAGTGGCGCAAGGTGGTGGAGTTCGCCGGGGTTTCGGTGGATTAGGCAGCGGCCCCGCGAGGGGCCCGTCGCTCGCCGGCAGGACGTTTGAGGGGGCCGACAGGCCCTCTCGCAACAAAAGTTGCGAAAACAACCCCATGCACAGTAGAAGACGTGAGCAATCACAGCGGGTTAGGGAAGCGAAAAGACAGGCATCGGCTGGATGATCGCGGGGGCCATTTGACTCGTCGGGCAAAACAGTGACAAAATGCGATTATTCCGAATCCCGCAATCAGCCGATGCGCAACGCTTTCCGCGCGGCCCCGGCGTTCCGCCTCGATCAGGGCCCTTTGCCTGACGCGTTTTCCCCGACGCGGGCCGGCGGCCGCTTCGCTTGAAAACGCTTGAGGATTGCACCCTCGCCTCCAGCCTTGTAAACGAACCGCGCACCGTTGCCGGCCGCTGCCAATGCGGCCGTCTCGCGGCGGGGCCTGTAGCTCAATGGTTAGAGCCGGCCGCTCATAACGGTCTGGTTGCAGGTTCGAGTCCTGCCGGGCCCACCAAGAATATCAGTGACTTGCTTGGTCTTCGTTGCCCGCACCGCGACGACTGCACCAGAAACCGCACCAGATACGTCCACTTTTCGTTCGTGCGTAAGTTCGCGCATCGCAAATCCACTCGATGGCGCTAGACCGACTTAGGGTGAATGTAATCGTCGCCCACTCATCGGGTGGAGATGCTCCGACAGAGCCACTGGTAGCAAATACGCGCACCTCGCGAAAACCTACAAGATGAGGCGTCGGGCGTTCGAGTCAGGAGACCGCTACCGCCTTTCCCCACACGACGCAAATCTGCGATATTTCCTCCGATCGTCCGCCTATCCTTGCGTCCCAAGCTCGGGCAAGTCGCCAACTTAAAGAGCACGCCGTAACGGCCGAGCGCGACCATCCCAAAACTGACTCTGCGTTGATTTTTCTTGATCTCCCAGTGCACACGACACCGACTACCCCCGACAGTTAGGACTTTTCCTAAGGTTAGATCGGTCCGCTCGTCTCAATTTGCCGCCCCACCTCGTGCATAGCTTGGTCGAGTACCCGGAACCCCGGTAGATTTCCTCGCGCGCATTCTTCTGCGCGTCATAGATCCTGATCTGGAGCATGGGAAAACACTTCTTTAGTTTTTCTCCACCTGCCCTGGCGCAGTTACGAATTCCGCGCCAGCAAAGGCTGTAACCGCACCCGAACGGATGTAGCCGATGTTACGGGTGCCAGACGAAGCGCCATATCCGAACTGACGACTGGGCTTTCGACCTTCCCGGGATGACATTCTGTCTGGAGTGCAGAACCCGTCCGATTGCATGGAGCGATTGCGATGAGGGAGGCCACGATGGATTTTTCGCGAATGTCGGATGGAATCCGGCTGCATCACGCCTCTCTTCACCACGATGGGTACGATGGCGAGGACGAACAGAGCCCTGCGCCGAGTGCCCCGTTCGCGGCAGACGCGGTCGGCGGTGGCGCCCTAGTCCATCGTCCCGGCCCGTTTGCAGGTCAATTTGCAGGTCCTGGATCGCACGCCGCGAGCGCGAATACCCAGCACAATGACTCCGACCCGATTCAATCAAAACATCTCACATCGGGGGTCGACACGGGCGGCCACGCCGGCAACCACGCTACGGCGGGTCTGGATGTTTCGTCCACTACGCCCGCTTCCGGCGCATCACATCCCGGGATGGGCGTCGCTTCGGTCGAGAGTGGGGCGAACACGTCCGGGAATGGCGGGGATGGCTACTTTTACGGAAGTATCATTCACGCGTCCCTGTTGATCTATGAACCGATCAACATCTCAATGAGCCTGGGATACGGCTCGGTCGTCCTGGCCAACCAGTCCAACAATTTGAATGTCGATCAATCAGCCTTTCAGATGGCCGGCGTCGGGGGCCATGGTGGCAATTATAATGTTGTATCGGGAGGCAGCATCGGTACGTCCTTAGGCGCCGGCGTGATCGCGAGCGGAGACAACGGCGCCGGAAACGGTGGCAGCGGCTATTTCTCGGGTGCGATAGTGGACGCTCCCGTGGTGATCTATCATCCGATCAATATTGCGGTGGCGGCCTCCGGCGGCACTGCGCATGCAAGCCAATCGAACACGGTCGACATCGATCAGTCGGCCACTCAGATCGCGGGTGTCGGCGGAAGTGGCGGAAGTGGCAATGTGGCCGCCGGCGGCAGCGTCATGACGCTCGACCCCAGTTGGGGATCAAGCAACGGAGGGGGCGTCCCGGATATTCAGACCGGCGGAAGCCAGGCCGGCAATGGCGGCGACGGCGCGTTCTACGGCGGGCTCGTCCATACTTCGTTCGTCCTGTACGACCCGATCAACATCGCAGTCGCGGGCTATGGCTCCAACGTTCATTCGGTCCAGACAAACGACGCCTACGTGGATCAATCCATCGTTCAGATCGTCGGCATTGGCGGGCACGGTGGCAACGCCAACGTCGCGGCGGGCGGCCATGCAAGCCTTCTTTCCCATAGCCTGTGGGGCGGCTCCGACACGATCGCGACCGGTTCAAACGGCGCAGGAAATGGCGGCAACGGATATTTTGCCGGCAGCCTGATCGATGTCAGCGTCGCGATCTATGCACCCATTAATATCGCGATCGCGGGCCCCCATTCGACAGCCGTAGCCGATCAGGTCAACAACGTGCACATCGACCAGAGTGCGGTCCAGATCGCCGGACTTGGCGGGGACGGTGGCAACGGCAATCTCGCACTGGGTGGCGATCTCTCCGCCCATCTTCTGTCGGATCTTCACCTGATGGGATAGCGGCACATCGTGCCCCTATCACAAACCCGATCGCGAGCTGCGTCGATGCTCTGCGGGCCTTCCCGGATGTTTCGAACTCCGATGCGGCGCAATGAATGTCGTACTTTCGTACATAGGTCGACCAAGCCGGATGGTGTCCGTTTTGACATCTATCGCCATCGCGCGTGGGCGGATCAGACTTGCCGCGCGCGTCCGCCTGATCGGGATGGATGATGCACGAAAGCCAACAGAGGGAGGCACACATGATGCCCAAAGCGATCAACATCTCGGACTCGATCGAATTCAAATCGATCAGCACCGGTGGTCAGAACGTCGGAAATGGCGGCGACGGCACCTTCAAGGGAGCCATCATCAGCAAGCCGACGCTCAACTTCGATCCAACCAACAAGGCGGTCGGTGCCGACGTGCACGTGAACACCGGCGATCACGTCAAACAGACGGCTGATTGGGATGCGGGCGGCGCCAACGCAAAGGCCTCGTGGTTTTCGAAGGCCCATGGCGGAGACGCCGAGTCGAACGGAAGCCAGAAGTCCTACAGCGGCTACGATACCTCCAAGGTATACGCCAATACAGATGCCACCCAGATCAACAAGGTCGCGGTGGATCAGCACCAGGAGGTCGTGGCCGGCATCGGCGGAAATGGCGGAGACGGCAACGCCGCGCTGGGCGGAGAAGTGAGCTTCCATCTCGATACGTTCTGACCACCGGCTCGTCCGGCTGCCAGGACCGGTGGCCGCCGCCACCGGTCCTGAAGTTCGAGCCAATACCCTGCTGACCCGTTGGCAGATGGCGTTGGCCATCAGTCAAGTACGCCGGACCTCGCTTTCAGGCGGTGACGATCATGCTGATGCCGCCCATTCGGTTGCCTATCCTGCCGCAGATCGGGACGCCACTGCACGCGGCCCTCCGGTCCTGCGCTGGACCGCTCGGTCTCGTATTCGCGTATAGCTGCAGCTACAATCTGCTTCTGTTTGCGCCTTCCATCTATCTTCTTCAGATCTACGACCGGGTGTTGTCGAGCCGGAGTGGCGATACGTTGCTGCTGCTCACGCTCATTGTCGCGATCACGGTGGTCGTCGGCGGCGTGTTCGATGCATTGCGGCGCGCCGTCCTTGGACGCCTTGGCGCATGGCTCGACGATCGCCTTCGTCCTTGCGTGCTTACGGCCGGCCTCGAATCAGCGCTTCGCAGCGATTGGACGCGGGCGTCGGGCGCGTATCGGGATCTCACCGTGCTGCGCCAGTTCGTCGAGTCCGGCGCATGTCCGATGCTGTTCGACGCGCTCTGGGCGCCCTTGTTCCTCCTTGTGCTCTTTCTGATCCATCCCCTGCTTGGCGTGGTGGGCGCCTGCTGCGTCGCCTTCCTGTTCGCGCTCACGGTTGCCGGAGAGCTGGTCACGGAAGACGTTCTGCTCAGATCCGGCGCAGCGCTATCCAGAAGCTGCGGCCGCCTCCAGACTGCAGCGAGCAACATCCACATGATCCGCGCCATGGGAATGCTCGATAGCGCTGCGCGCATGATCCACCGTGACGCGCAGCACGCCCGCAGAGAGCACGATGTGGCACTCCGGCGAGGCGAGATCGTCTCACTGGCCGCCAAGCCGGTTCGCGCGCTGTCGCAGGTCCTGATCATGGGGGCTGCCGCATGGCTCGTCCTCGATCACGGGAAGAGTCCGGCAATCATCTTTGCTTCAACGCTGATGTTCAGCCGGGCGCTCGCGCCGGTCGAAAGTGCGGTCGCAGGCTGGAAATCACTCGTGACGGCCGTGAGCGCTTGTCAGCGGCTCGGCGCACTTCTCGCCGCATTCCCCGTCGCCCGGCAGCAGAGCCCGGAGGTTTCCCCGCTGCAGGCGCGAAGCGGCCTCGTCGTCGACAATGTTGACGTGAGGCTTGCGGGGACCAACCATCTGCTCCTGAACGGCGTCTCGTTCAGCCTCATGCCCGGAGAATGCCTTGGCATCATCGGTCCGTCCGGGTCAGGCAAGTCCTTGCTCGGCCAGGTGATCGCCGGGCTGTCGATGCCAACGCATGGCCGTGTCGTCCTCGACAATACCGACGTCTCGCTGTTTCGCGAGGGCCTAAAAGGCGACCGCCTCGGATATCTCCCCCAGGACATCAACCTCCTCGGCGACACGATCAACGACATCATCGCACGCCTTGACGATGCCGATCGGCGGAAGGTCATCGAAGCGGCCAAGCTCGTCGGTATCCATGGGGCGATCATGCGCTTGCCGCTGGGTTACGACACGGTGGTTCAGAGTGAAGCAACCTTCTCGCGCGGGTATCGGCAGCGCCTCGGTCTTGCCCGCGCCTTTTTCGGCAGTCCACGCCTCATCGTTCTCGACGAACCCAACGCCAGCCTCGACTACGGGGGCGAGCGAATGCTCCTGGATGCCGTCGAGCGCATGAAGCTCGCAGGCGTCATCCTTGTCGTCATCACTCACCGGATGGGTCTTCTCGCCGCTACGGACAAGATTGCCATCATGGAGGACGGTGCGGTCGCCGCGTTCGGCGACCGCGAGGACATCTTTGAACGGCACCTGAGCCGACCCCAGGTTACTTCACAGATAGCGCCATGATTTGGAATTCTCTCACCATCTGGAAACTTCCCGCCGTCTCGAGACTTCCCATGATCAGGGATCAGCTCGTGCGAGCGCCGGCGAGCCCCCCGCCCGCTCGGCGATTTGGCGTCGTGGTGACCGCAATCGACGATTTCGAGCCTCTGGAATTTCCATGGTGCTCGACGCCCACGCCGACCTCTCCGCGCGGAAGGCTTCGCGGCATCACCGTCGCGGGCAATCTGCTGGTGCTCTGCTTCATGCTGGGGCTTGGTACATGGGCGAGCCTCGCGCCTCTCGAGAGCGCCGCGATCGCGTCTGGCGTCCTGGAATCGGAATCGAGCCGCAAGACGATCCAGCATCTGGAAGGCGGTATCGTCAGGAAGATCCTGGTTTCGGATGGCGATATCGTGCGCAGCGGCCAAACGCTGATCGCGCTGGACGACACCCGGGCCGGCTCGGAGATGCAAAGCCTCCAAGGTCAATTTTGGGATGCTGCTGCTCGTGCCGCACGGCTTCAAGCCGAGCAGCAGAGATTCGAGAGGATCGCAATCCCGGACGCGCTGGAACAGGACAGCAGGCAGAACGGAGTGGCCGCCGCTGCGGTGTCGGCGCAGCAGTTCATTTTTCAGGCACGCATGCAGGTTCACGAGTCGCAGCTTGCGGTCATTCGCGAACGAAGGCATCAAGTCGAGAAGGAGATCGAAGGTCTCAAGGCTCAGGAAACCGCCACCGGGCAGCGGGTCGACATCGTTCGGGAGGAACTGGATATGGTCGCGACCCTCGTCAACAAGGGGCTCGAACGGCGGCCGCGGCTTCTGAACCTGCAGCGGGAGCTGGCCGACGTCGAGGGCCGCCGCGGCGAGATCGCCGCGCAGATTGCCCGCGCCGGGCAGGTCATCAGCGAACAGCAGGCCACATTGTTCAAGCTCGAGAGCGAGAGGCAGAACGAGATCGCACAGTCGCTTCGTGAAGCACAGAACCAGATATTCCAGCTCCGCGAGCGGTTGCTTGCGGCCAGGGATCAGCTATCGCGAACGGAGGTCAAGGCGCCCGAGGACGGCGTGATAACCGATCTGCGGGTTCATACAGCCGGCGGTGTCATCGGAGCAGGTGCTCCGCTCATGGACCTGGTGCCCCGGCAAGACCGTCTCATCGTAACCGCGCGCCTGAGGCCCGAGGACATCGATGTGGTTCATCCCGGCCTCAGTGCCGAGGTTCACCTGGTACCGTACAATCAGCGTCGCGTGCCTCGCCTGAAGGGAACCGTCGTGCACGTATCCGCAGACCGGCTCCTCGACAAGCGTACCGACCAGCCATACTACGCGACAAAGATCCGGATCGACGATGGGCAGATCGCGGCAAACGACATCCAGATCGTCCCCGGCATGCCGGTTCAAGTGTTCATCACGACCGGGCGAGGCACCGTGGCTCTCTACGCGCTCAGGCCCCTGCTCGACAGCTTCCGTGGTGCATTCAGAGAGGACTAAAGCGCGATGAGATTGGGATGACTCGTCATCGCGCTTTAGGTTGTTGTTGGAGCATGATCTCCACGCAAACGCGTTCCGCGTTTGTCGCGAGGGAGAACCGCTGCGCACCTTGCGCTAACGCGGCCCTCCGGGTCCGGATCATGCTTTAGGTCTCCGGCATTAGAGCCGCACCGGGGTCGTGATCGCGACTCTGCGCGGGCAACCGGCCGCGCCAGCGGAGGACGGCTTCCGTGCGATTGTGCGCAGCACATTTCCTCATGATATGCTGAATGTGCATTTTGACTGTGCTTTCCGAGAGGCCCAATTTGGCGGCGATCAGCTTGTTGGGCAGGCCGAGCTCCAGTTCCGCCAGAACCTGTTGCTCACGAGGCGTGAGATCGGTCACGCTCCTCCTGTCGATAGCCACTCTGGCTCCCTCGTTAATCAGATATGCGGGCACAAGCCCGCGCGCATCCGGTGGCTCGAAATCCGGTATCCTGTTCATCCCGGCCACGGGCAACGGCCTGTAGGCGCCGCCGACAAGAACAAGGCGCAGGCCAGCTATGGCGATCTCGATCGGTAGCGAGGTGGAAAGAAAGCCGCGCACGCCCCGCTGCATCGCGGCCTGCACGGTCGGTTCGTCGTCATGGTTTGAGAGGACAACAGTGGCGGCGTTGGGACAACACTCCGCAACGAAGGCGAGATCGTCCTCAACCGAGGGATCGCCGATGGGCTTGTCCGCGATACTCAGCATCACCAGACGAACATCGCGGGCTGACGTGCAGTCCAGGCCTTGGACCGTTGCCATGTCAAGGATCTCAAGTTCGTCCAACTCCCTCCTGAGGACGTGCAGAATGCATGTACGAGGCAACACGAGCGGCTCGATGATCACCAGAACCGGCAAGTGAAGCGATTCATTGAGCCGCTTTGACGTGTTGATTATGTCGTGCATGATGCCCTCGAGATGAAAAGAATTTCCGCTATATTCCCATTCCGTATTGCGTCTCCCGTGCTGCTGCGTTCATCCTGAATGCATCATCACGAGAGCGGCGCAGTGCCGCCGTTAGTGCCGCATCCACTGCGGGATCACTTGACACCTGGGTGGAAATTCTTTCCGCTCAAATCATTTTGGCGTGTACCGCGCGGTGGCGCAGTCGACGCATCCCTAATTGCAGATATTTCGATACGCCGTTGAGGCCGCCGACCCTGACCTACCGTCGACGACGTATGCTTCATCCTCCTTCACGAGATACAGAAACGGCCTCTCTCCAGTCTCGCCGCCTGACGCGATTCTTCCTTTCACGCGCCCGCAAATCGTATCCACGCGGCGTCCAAGCATGTTCTTTCGCATTGCGCGCTTCACGTCGCTGAGTTCGACCGTTTCTGGGTCCCCCATCTGCGTCGCGATCGCAACCTTCGCCTTGTCCAGAGCAGGATCCGACATTTCCGCGGTCCGTTCGGGTGCCGGGACGCTGATCCTCGTCCGCGGGGACGCCGCTTTGGCAAGATCGGTCGATCCGCGTTTCTTCGGAGTTGATGTCTTGCCGGGCCTTGCCTGCGTTGCGGAATTCGATCTGACAACCGCAGGCTCTGGCGCCAACGCAGTCGGCATCGGCTGCGCGGGTTGGGCGACAGCGCCCCTGTCGAAACAGGGTCGTGATGCGCACCCGAGGAAATACCCCCGGGACGGCGCGAACCAGCCAAAGCCGATCAGGACTCCTGCCAGCACTCCGACAAATAACAGTCCCATCCGATTCCCCTCCTCGGGAGCTCGGCTCGCACTCGTAACTAGGACTAATTCCGCGCTGGTGATCTATCTGTTGCGCAAAAGCATTAAGCGCCCATTAAGCGCGCGCCGTTGTCCGGCCCATGCCTCGATGGACGGATTAGATCGGACTCCAGACCCGTGCCGCGATGATCGCAGAAGGCCAATCGTGAAAGCAATCATGGCCGATTTGGTCCGCTCTCGGACTATTCTGCAACTTGCGAGTTCGTCCGAAGGTTTGCACCACCAAACGCTGTCGATCGCCGACTTAGGGCCTTCAGGCAAGTTTCGGAGCACGCACCAGCTTCGTACCAGAACCGGCGTAAACGAAACGCAACGAAAGCACTTGGACCCGAACAAAACCGCAGGAGATCAACGGAGCTGACCAATCTTCGGCCGCTCATAACGGTCTGGTCGCAGGTTCGAGTCCTGCCGGGCCCACCACGCTTCGCCCTTCGTCGGACTACGCGTGGCGCAGCCACGCCGAGCCTAAATCCGGCTCAAGAAAAAAGTCTCCAATTTGCCCTTGCCCTTCACGTCAATGCTGCCGCGTGGCTCCAGCGCGAAGCGACCGACGAGGTGGCGGGCGATATCCCGAGACACATGGATTCGATTGGGCAGAGAGTAGGCCTCGAGCCGGCTGGCGACATTTACGGTATCGCCCCACACGTCGTAGATGAAGCGGTGTGCGCCGATGATGCCGGCAACCACGGGGCCCGAATGTATGCCGATCCGGATTTGCAACGGCCAGCCGAAATGGCTGTTGACGCGTCCCAGTCGATCGATCATGCCAAGTGCCATTTTCGCGATCGCTGCGATCGCATCGGGGTTCGGATCGGGCAAACCGGCGACGGCCATGTAGGCGTCGCCGATGGTCTTGATCTTCTCGACACCGAGCTCACGGGCAAGCGCGTCGAATTCCGAGAACAACCGGTTCAAGTACTCGACCATCGCTGCAGGCGTGACCCGTGACGAATGCTCGGTGAAGCCCTCGGCGAACAGAACGCTCACACCCTCGAAGCGGTCGGCAATCATGGCTTCGCCGTGGTTCAGACGGCCAATCACCTGTCTTGGCAGGATTGTCAGCAGCAGCCGCTCAAACTTGGCGGTCTCCTCCTCGATGCGGCGAAGATACTTCTGCTCGCGGTCGCGCCAGCGCTTCTTGTGCAAGCAAGCATTGATCCGTGCGCGCAGCAGGATCGGATCAAACGGCTTCGGCAGATAGTCCTCGGCCCCGGCCTCGATGCAGCGGACGGCGCTCTCGGTCTCCGCCAAGGCCGTGATCATGATCACCGGAATGCGGCGCAGCCGCTCATCCGCCTTCATGCGCACCAGCACATCAAGCCCGTTGATATCGGGCATCATCAAATCGAGCAGGACGAGGTCGAACTCATCGTTGGCCAGCGCCTGCAGCGCCTGCTGGCCGCCGGCCACCGAAGAGACGCGATGGCCGTCGCGGTTCAGTCGGCGCGACAGGAGGTCGCGATTGGCCTCGATATCGTCCACGACGAGAATAGAACCGGTTTCGGTGGCAGCATACTGCCGGACCGGCCCGAGGCTGCGCATCAGGTCGCTAACCATGACCGCGCCGGTCTGATCGGGAGCCAAGCTCGTCTCCTCGACATCAACCGAGAATCGCACGATGCGATCGAGGCGCAGCAACAGGTCGGTGGCCGCAGCCAGCAGGCGATCGAAATCCCCCCGCAGGGAGTCGCTTGAGAAACTGGCTGCATCCTCGCGCAGCATCTCACCATAGCCCTTGATCGCGTTGAGCGGCGTGCGCAGCTCGTGACGAAGATCCTGTTCTTGCGTGGTGGCCGCTGAGCCGGGCGGGCTCTTGGCGCGATCGCCGTCCATCAGCCGGTCGACCTTGCCGGCGAGATCCCGGGCTGCGCCGAGGATACGGTTCATATCGGGGAGGATGTCCGAGCGCCCGTTCCGGGACGCCTCTTCGTGCAGGATCTCTGCGTAGCCGAGCAAGGCGTTGACCGGGGACTGCAGTTCCTGGCGAAGATGGGCAAGCTGAATGCGCCAAGCGCGCGCGCTGTCGGTGTCAATGATACTCATGGCCGATCCGCGCGCGCGCGCCGGGCGTGCAGGGGTACCAGCTCGTCAAGCGCCGCCAGCACGGCCTTGCCGCTGTATTCGCCCTTGTGCACCAAATGCTGTACCTGGCCGTTGAGGCGCGAGCGATCCTCAACGGTCAGCGTCTTTGCGGTGACGACGATGACTGGGATGCTCCGCCAGCGGGACTCGGCTCGCACCCGTGCGATGAACTCGAACCCGTCCATCTCCGGCATCATCAGATCGAGCAGAATTGCATCGGGTGAAGCCTCATTCAAACGCTCAAGACCAATCCGACCATTCTCTGCTTGCGTCACCATGCAATCGATCTGCCGCAAGGCGCGCCCCATCAGCTCGCTGGCCGACGCGTCATCCTCGACTATCAGCACGTGTCGCGGCGCGCCCCTTGGGCAGCACTTTTCCACCGCGCTGACCAGTCTGTCGCGATCAATCGGCTTGACCAGGTAATCGGCGGCACCGAGCGAGAAGCCAATGCCCTGGTTGTCGACGATCGTGACCATGATCACAGGAATTTCCGCGAGTACCGCATCTTCTTTCATGGCGCTGAGCACGGCCCAGCCATCCATCTGCGGCATCAGGGCGTCGAGCGTGACGACATCGGGGTGCAGCGTGCGGGCGAGTTGCATCGCCTCCTCGCCATTGGCAGCCACGCGAACGGCGTAACCGCCGCGCTGCAGGTGTCGGCGCAGCAGCTCACGCGCATTGGGATCATCGTCGACCACGAGAACGATCGGCGCATGCTCGGGCTCGGCAGCCTGCGGACCCTCGGAACGCTTTTCTGCCGCAGAGACTGTAGTGTCCGATGCAGCGCGTGTTACCGCCGGCAGACGAACTACAAACGCCGTCCCCTTGCCGGCTTCGCTCGTCAGCGTCACGTCGCCACCCATCAGCCGGCAGAAGCTCTTGGTGATGGCGAGGCCCAGCCCCGTACCACCATAGACGCGGGTCGTCGAGTCGTCCGCCTGAGTAAAGGCCTCGAACACCTTGGCCTGCTGATCTGGCGTCATGCCGATGCCGGTATCGCGCACCTGGAACTCGATCCATTCGCCAGCCGCATTCGTGTCCCGCAGCGCGGTCAGCGTTATCGTCCCGTTCCGCGTGAACTTGCAGGCATTGCTGAGAAGGTTGAACAGGGTCTGCCGCACCTTGGTCAGATCGCTGTGGATCGTGCCGATCTCGTCAGCACAGTTCGCCACCAGAGTGTTGCCGGTCTTCTTGGCCAGCGGGGTGACAGTCGCCGCGACGCTATCGATCATGGGGTGGAGCTCGAAGGTCTCGAGATAGAGCGTCATCTTGCCAGCCTCGATCTTGGAAAGATCGAGGATGTTGTCGATCAGGCCGAGCAGATGCTTGCCGGCATCCTGAATCTTGCGCAGGTCCGCCATCTCCGATTCGCGGCCGGCGTTCTGGGCGTCCTCGAACAGGATCTCACTGTAACCGATGATCGCGTTCAAGGGTGTGCGCAGTTCATGACTCATGTTGGCTACGAAGTCCGACTTCGCGCGTGTCGCCTGCTCGCTCGCCCAGATCGCCTTGTGCAGCTCGCCTTCCATGCGCTTGCGGTCGCTGATGTCGGCGAGGCCGTTGATCATCGCCGGGCGCCCTTCGAACTCGACGCGCTGAGAAGCTATGAGCGCCCAGAACTCCTCGCCTCCAACCCGCTTGAGCAGCATCTCCATGCCCTCCACATGGCCGTGCTCGGTGAGCGCGCCGATGAAGCGCTCGCGATGTTGCGGGTCTGCGTAGAGGGTTTTCGCTTGCAGGCCCAGGGCAGACGAACCTTCGAGCTCGAACATCTCGCTGAAGCGCCGATTGGCATACCGGATGATCCCGTCATCAAAGGTTACGATCGCCACCGCCATAGGCGCGGCCTCGGCGATGACGCGCAGCCGCTGTTCGCTCTCTTGGATCGCCTGCTCCGCCTTCTTCACGTCGGTGATGTCGGTGTAGGTCGCCACGGTGCCGCCGTCGTCGGTTTTGCGCTCGTTGATCTGGATCCAGCGCCCGTCGGAGCGGCGTTGCACATGCGTGCCCTTGGGATCGCGATGCTGAGCGAGGCGTTGCTCGATCCAGGCTTCGACGCGCCCCTCCGCGTCGCGGATCTCGCCGCTCGCGGTCGCGTTGCGGAGGATTGTCTCGAACGATACGCCCTGATTCACGACATTGATGCTGGCGGTGCCGTGCATGTCCCGGTACCGCCGGTTGTATATAACCAGCTTGTCGTCGGCATCGTAGAGCGAGAAACCCTCGGAGATGCTCTCGATCGCGTCGACCAACCGGCGCTGCGCCTCTGTTGCCTTGTCGCGTGCCTCCGACAGCTCCTTCGAGCTCAGCTCTTGCGAGCGCTCGACCATCGCCCGATCGCTATCGAAATCGGTGTATGCGGAATCGACGGCCGCCACGAAAGACTGCAACGCAGCCGGTACTTCGCCCTCCACACCGAGGTGCTTTCTGAGCTGGCGTCGTAGCAGCCTGTGCATCGGTGCCCTGTGACCGTTCAGTCCTCGGCGAAAGTTGTAATTGTCATGGTTTGATTGTGCAGGCGGCAGTCGCCGCCATGCGTGAAGGGGCAAAGCTCGCCGTACGAGTAGAACCCGGAAATCTTCGCATCCGCCCCGAAGACATTTCGAATTGCTTCGATTTCTTCCTCGGTGCGCTGCTTCATCACGAGCTTACGACCGACGCAGCTCACTAGAATTGCAAGGTCCGGTCGCCTGCCGCCGAGCCCGCTGAGACTGGCGTTGGCGGCAGCCGTCGCGCCGTCGACCAGATCGTCGACATTGGTCTTCATCAACTGCGCCGTTCCGCCCTGTGGGATGTCGCCCGCGAACGTCATTGACTTTTTCTGCTCGTCCACAGACAGGACGGTTCGGACGACACCCTGGCCGCCCTTTGCCTCGGTAACCAGGATGGGAAAAAGCAAGGCAGAGCTTGGCAACTGGTCGGCGTGGGGGCCCAGGTACGATTTATAGAGATCGAGCGCCGAACGCTCATCCAGCTCATAGAGGATGTTGCCTTCGGCCCGTGTGATGGTGCGCAGGGGCCCAAATGCCTGCCAGCCGCCCATCGATCCGTAGCCAATGCGCAAATCGTCGCCATACAGACCGACCGCCGCCACGCGCTGAGGGCCAGCGCCACCGTCGGCAATGACCCAAGTCTCGGCGAAGTTGGTTCCGTCTCCGGAAAGGCCGCCAGTGATCGACACGCCTTCCGAGACGCCGCTCGCGAGACCGCGCGCCAGATCGGAGCCGTTGACGTGCAAGCCGTCCGAAAGCACGAACACATGGCGCAACGAGGCGTCGTTCAACTGCTGCGCGAGCTCCTTGCCGACGTTGTAGCTTGCCTTTGCGTCACCAATCGTAGCGGAGGCGAACCGCAGTCGCGTATGTTCGAAGTCGACAAGGGTGGCACTCACTGAGTCGTCGACGACCACGTCGCCGAGAATCTCGCCGGAAGTCGAGCAACCAAGCATGGCGGCCCCTTTGAAGTGGTCGCGCAACTCGCCCACGAGGCTGCCTGCCTGCACCAACGACCTAGCACCGAAAACGAACACGACACTCTGACGTCCGACTTCGCCAGTTGGCAAATTCGGCCGCCACCCGTCACTTTTGGACCACTTGTACTGCGCTGTTTTCATGAGTCGTCTCCATCACAAAGACAAACTCTCCGCCCCGATCGGGCCTCTGCCCCGGTCAGGACGTCCGCCTGAGCAGGGTAGCTGATCGCCGGTGCCGGCGATGAAATTCGCAGGACTGCACCCACCGCCTGGCCAGAGTCCATCCCATCTGGAGCGCGGCGAGCGGCCATTTTGTGTGTTCTTACGCCGGCCGCAATATGGCGACGACAACCTCCTGAAGCCGTGTAGCTAGCTCGTCATCTGTCCGGAATTTCTAGCTCCTCCATTGTCCCGTAGCTGCGAGCAGCGTCTCGATCTTGCCCAACAGCCTCTGCAGCTCGATCGGTTTTGTGTCGTAGTCGTCACAGCCGGCCTTGAGGGCCTTGTCCCGGTCGGTCGCCATGGCGTGCGCCGTGAGCGCGATGATAGGGATCTTGCGCAGTTCGGGCGTCGCCTTGATCTGGCGCGTCGCCTCCCAACCGTCGATCACCGGTAGGCTCATGTCCATCAAAATGAGATCTGGCCTGTCGCTCGTCGCGATCGCGACGCCGCGTGCTCCGTCCTCGGCAATGATGACCTCGTACCCACCGCGCACGAGGCGTCGCGAGAGCATATCGCGGTTCATCTCGTTGTCTTCGACCAGCAGGATCTTGGGCATCGCACCGCCTCGAGCCGGACTGTGAGCACCGCTTGCCGAGACTTCCAAATAGACGCCTGAAGAACAATTTAGCACCCAAGCCTACCTGTCGCATCACAAAAAATGGCGAGCTGTGGCGCCGACATTGAATTGAGGCGGGACGCGTGATCTGGGGCTGCGCCGACAGGTAGCCAACCACCTCTGCCACAAGGACGGGCGTGAGCCGGCGTTGCAGATGGTTGATGCGGGGTCGTTTTCCCTTGTCCGCAAGGCGAGGTCGACAGCGCTCCGTACCGCGACGCAGCTCTTGCTGCTCGCTTACGGAGATCGACGCAATCGCCGTTCCCACCAACCACCACGCGCACCGCACCAGTTTCGCACCAGAAACGACCGCGCCAAAATGCAACGAACGCGATCGAACCCGAACAAAGGCACAGCAAGATCAACGAAGCTGCACCATATCCGGCCGCTCATAACGGTCTGGTTGCAGGTTCGAGTCCTGCCGGGCCCACCAGCGGATCAATCACTTGACCCGATCGCAATGCTCGATCAGCAATTCCGTGAGGACTCGGATCTTCCGCGCGGGATGCTGGCCTGGCGGGCGGATGACATAGGCACCCGCCGGAGGTGGTGGATGACGGGTCATGACTGGAACGAGCGCCCCCGATGCCAACAATTCATCAGTGAGGAAATCGGGGAGGTAGGCAATCCCGAGTCCTGCCGTTGCGGCGGCCACCAGAGCTGTGCCGTTGTCGGCCTTGAAGCGCCCCTGTGGACGAACCGTGATGATCTTGTCGCCGTCCATGAGCTGCCAAGTTTCGGTGCCCTGCATCAGAGCTTGATGGGCGATGAGTTCCTCGGGTGTCTCAGGCGACCCGTGCTCTTTGACGTAGCCAGGACTCGCAACGAGCTTGCCGTAGATCGGTCCGACGCGCTTGGCGATCAAATTCGAGTCTTGAAGATGGCCAATCCGAATCGCGCAGTCATAACCTCCTGCGATGAGATCGACGAATTGGTCACTGTAGCAGGTGTGGATTTGGAGCTGGGGGTGTCGTCGCGCCATTTCCGCCATCACGGGAGCGAAGTAGTTCGAGCCGAACGACAGCGGCACAGCAACTCGCAAGCGTCCACGAAGCTCGCCGGCAGGCAGGATCGTCTCTTTGGCCACATCGATCTCGGTGCAGACCCTCGCAGCATAGTCTCGGAACGTCGCGCCAGCTTCCGTTAGAGCGGCGCCACGGGTGGTTCGTGCAAGAAGCTGGACGCCAAGTTCCGATTCAAGCCGCAAGAGCCGTCGACTGACGATCGACTTGGAGACGCCGAGCCGAAGCGCAGCAGGCGAAACTCCGCCAGCATCGGCGACTTCTACGAATGTCCGCAGCTCTTCGATGTCCACTTTGGCGTTCCTCATTTCGCGACACAGCTTGCCACGAAACGGTACTACCGCATCGAAGACGGGAACGGCAATAAGCCCTCCAGGTGGCGCCGCCTTTGGCGAGCGTCTCCCCAAAACCGATGCCGCATTCAACGGCAACAAAGGGATGTCATGATGAAACTTCGTAACGGCCTTGCTTCGCTGCTTCGTCCCGAAGACTCAGTGCTCGTTCTGATCGACCACCAGCCCTACCAGCTTGCGAACGTGAACAGCCATGAACCGCAGATGGTGATCAACAACACGGCAGCTCTCGCGAAGGCAGCAAAGGCCTTCGGTGTCCCCACGATCCTGACGAGCGTGATTGCCGAGCGGGGTGGCCTCCTCTTCCCTCAGATCACCGAAGTGTTCCCCGGACAGGAGGTGATCGACCGGACCTTCATCAACACCTGGCAGGACAAGAAGGTAGTGGACGCGGTCAAGGCCACGGGCCGCAAGCAGCTAATCATCGCCGGTCTGTGGACCGAGATATGCGTCGCGATGCCGACGATCCAGGCCCTCGGCGAAGGCTGGGACGTCACCGTGGTCACAGATGCGTCGGGTGCCGTTTCGGTCGAGGCCCACGAGGTCGCCATCCAGCGCATGATTACCGCCGGCGCCAACATGATGACCTGGTTGGCAGTGGCGGCCGAATGGCAGCGCGACTGGGCCAGGGCCGACCAAGCCGTCAAGCTGACGGAGGTGATCCTGCAGCATGCCGGCGGCAGTGGCATCGCGTTCCTGTGGGAGCAGCAGCTACTCAACACACCGGTCCCGAAAAGCGCGGGCTGAGCTGAACCGGGTGACGAGGATCCTGGAACCGTTGCGGGCCTCGTCACCCTCGCCTGGTGGCGCGACGGGCGTAACTACAACACCAGCAACAGTCCCGAAACCAGCAAGATGCTGAGAATAATTCGCCGGAACAGCGCGTCATTGACGCAGCGAAAGACAAAAATCCCGAGCGCCGTTCCTACAAGGAGCGCCGGGATGGTGACGGCGAAGTCAACCAGGACCTTTGTCGACAGATCTCCTCGGATCAGCATGAGAACAAGTGCCAATATCTGCATGGCGGCGATGAAGGGTTGAACCATTCCGCGCTGCTCGGTTTTTGGCACGCCGTGGATGTCACACCATATGGTCGGTATTGCACCCGGCATTGCCGTCAACCCGCCGACAAAGCCTCCGCCGAAGCCGATTAATGCATTACGTCCCGCATTCATCTGCAAGCGATGAGAAAGCACCGGCCGGAATAACGTGTAGGCCGCGTAGCAGGCGACGGCGATACCAAAGCTCTCTCTGAAGATCCGCGCGTCTGCAGCTTGCAGCAACCACACGGCGATCGGAACGCCAAGCAATCCACCGACGACCAGTCCCGAGCTCTGTTTCCAGCGGATGCTTTTTCTCAAGGCCCAAAGACCCGCGGCTTGCACGGTGATGCTGCAGGCCATCATCAGCGGGACCGCCTCCCGTGGTGGGAGAACGTGAAGGAGAATCGCGCCGGCCACCGCCGAGAAGGCAAAGCCCGCGAGGCCCGAGACGAAAGCGCCGCAAAACACAGCGATACTGAGCAGGCAAAACGACGCCATGTCGCCCATGAGCTAACCCTTCTTGTCTCTCAAATCCTGGAATAGCGACCTGGCGATTAGTCCCCGGACGACAGTCCGGGCGGCTCGGGCGGTGCCCCGGCATCGCTCTGGCGGATCGAAGTCAACATCGTGGCTGCGAGGATGTGAAAAATGACAACGCAGATGGCGATCGTTGCGAGCAGCGTATTCTCGCCCGGCGCCGAAATCGGAAGCTTGCGTTCGGACGACTTTTCACTGACCGGCATTGTCGCGCCCTCCAACATCTGACCGAGAGGCAAATTGGGGCCACCCACTGTCGACCAGGTGACGATTCTGTCGAAGGGTGCGCTCTGCCTGCAGGCGTCGCGAATGGTGGAGCGCTTGAAGGAGGTGCCCAAACCAGCCGTCTTTTCGGGAAGAGCCCGTGGAGGCGCCAAACGAACTCGTTGAAAATAGCGCATCGCTTCTGGTTGAAGCTCTGCTGTTGAACAATGGTACGGAGGATGCCACGATCGACTGAAACATCTTGTGAAGCAACAGCCTATAGAACACGCGGGTGAGACGCCGCGCCTTCTCTTCCAAGCGCATGACACGAGCACCTTGTGTGAGTGACTGGATACGGCTGGAAGTATCGGGCGGGACGCCGCGCCACGCTTTAAGGCGAGCTTAATTTGTTCTTATCGTTTCCTTGATTCTGAAGGGTGTGCTTGATTTCGGGCCGGTGTACCGGTTGAATATCCGCCTCGCGCGCACCTCCGAAGGCATTGTTTTGCTGTATCTATTTGACGAGTTTGTCCTCGACACCGACCGGCGGGAATTGCGCCGTGACGGACGTACGATCCCGTTGCAGCCTCAGGTTTTTGACGTCCTCGAATATCTGATCCGCCACCGCACCCGGGTGGTGACGAAGGACGATCTGATCAGTGCAATTTGGGGCGGGCGCATCGTCTCGGAGTCAGCGCTCACCACCCGCATCAACGCAGCCCGTACGGGAATAGGCGATTCCGGCGAGATGCAGCGGCTGATCAAGACCTTGCCGCGCAAAGGCGTCCGCTTTATCGGCACGGTGCGGGAAGCGGCCAGGGAGGTCGAGAACGCGGTCGTACCTCTGAAAACCGAAATCTCCACCCTGGTGGTCGGCCGGACACCCTCCTTCGAGACGATCGACCAGATGACACGGCACGTCTTGTCCGGCAAACGGCAGATGGCTTTTGTCACCGGAGAAGCCGGAATTGGCAAGACGGCTTTCATCGCCAAGGCGGTCGAGCAGCTGACGGACCAGGGCTTCGATCAGCTCTATGGGCGCTGCACCGAACGATTCGGCACAGACGAAGTTTTTCTTCCACTCATCGATGCGCTGGTGAGCCGTTATCGCGCAAACGGTCCGGAATTGATTTCGGCAGTTCGCGCCCACGCCCCCACCTGGATCCTGCAATTGCCCGGCGTCATCGACGCATCGGAACGCGCGGCTTTCCAGGACGAAGTGTTCGGCGCGACGCGCGAACGGATGCTGCGCGAATTCTGCGATCTTCTGGAAGCGCTGAGCATCGACCGCCCCTGGGTTCTTGTTCTCGAAGATCTGCATTGGAGCGACTTCGCGACCCTCGACGTACTGTCTCGCTTCGCGCGCGGGAACGGCAAGGCGCGCGTGCTGGTCCTCTGCTCCTATCGTCCGGCCGACAGTTCCGTCGGCGGGCATCCCATTCCTCGCCTGCACCGGGATCTCGAGATTCATGGATACTGCAGCGAATTGCGCCTCGATCGGTTGTCGCGCTCGGAGGTCGAGCGTTACCTGGCATTGCGCTTCGACGACGAGGAACTTGCCTCCAGCCTGTCAAAGCCGGTGTTCGACCGAACGCTGGGACATCCCTTGTTTGTTGCCACGCTGCTCAAACACTTGATCGACCAGGAGTCGATAGTCGAAATGGACGACGGATGGCGCCTGTCCTCACAGGCGGCATTTACGCAAGACCGCATTCCAGACAGCCTCGTGAACATGATCGGCCACGAGCTCGATCGCCTCACCGACAACGAGCGGCGTCTGCTCGATGTCGCCAGCGTTGCCGGCGAAGAATTTTCTGCGGCCCTCGTTGCGGCCGGCCTGTCCGACGATGCGATCGACGTTGAAAGGGACATCGAAGCGTCGATCCGGAGGGATCAAATCCTCGTTCGTTCGGGGGTTTCCGAGTGGCCCGATGGCACATATTCGGGCTCCTACGCCTTCCGTCACATTCTCTATCAGAACATCATTTACCAGAATCTTCCGCCCGGGCGCCGCGCACAAACGCACAAGCGCTTGGGCAAGAGGCTGGAGGAGGCCTATGCCGGCCGCACCTCCGAAATAGCGCCCGCGCTCGCACTTCACTTTGAGCTGGGTCGCGACTTTCCGAGCGCGTTGCGCTACCTCCAGGAAGCGGCAAAGAGCTCGACGAAACGCCTCGGCCATGCGGAGGCCGCAAGCTATCTCACCCGCGCGCTTGGCATACTCGATCGTTTCGATGCTGCCGACAAATTCTCAACCCGCGTCGCTCTTCTGCGGCAGCGAAGCTGGGCGCATCGCTCGTGCGGCGACCTCGTCGGCTCCATCCGTGATCTGCGAGACATGATTGCCTGCGCCGAACAAGCGGGCGATGTCCAGCAACAGCTCAACGGCCTCACGGCTGTGAGCAGTCTATGCTTGCGCGTGGATCGCCACGCCTGCCTTGAGGCCGCTGAAGATGTACTGTCGCGAAGCCAGGCGCTTGCGGACGACACGTTCAAGGCCCTGGTCCAGGGCAGCAGCGCGAGCGTCAACCTGTTCCTGAACGGCTGGCGCAAACAGGACGCCACGCTCTGCGACAGGGCGATCGAGCTGAGCGCGAATGCCACGAATTATGGCATCTTGATCAGGCGCAACGGAATATCCGGTATCGTTGATTGCTGGAGGTCGCGGTACCAGGAGTGTCGGCGCGCCGGCACGGAAGGCAAGCGATTGGCGCGTCTGGCTGGCGACGTTTACACTTTCGTTCTGTTCAACGTTCTCGAGTCTATCGCGCTTATTCATCTGGGCGAATGGCGCGAATTGCGACGTGAAATCACGGCCGGCCTCGAACTGGCCGTCAGGAACGCGAACGGCCCCAGCAGCGCATTGTGCCGGCTGACGCTTGCGTGGCTGCACGTCGAAGCGATGGACTTTGATGGCGCCCGGGAGCTCTGCGAAAGCGTCGACGATAGTCTGCTGGTCGGCGATCAGTCGACTTACTTCCACAAGCGGGCCGTTCTTGCCAAGGCCTATGTCGGCCTGAACGATCCTTCGGGAGCTCGCAGGCAATTTCACGATATTGAGCGCCGCCGGCTTGAAGAAGGCATCGACATCGAATTTACCGCCGCGACGCAGGTGTATCATTGCCTCGGCGAATATTACTTGCAGGTTGACGACTTTACGCAGGCTCAGAGCTGTGCTCGCCAGCTCCACGACTATGTGGCTACCGCCCCGGATCTCAATCACCTGGCCCAGGCCCACGGACTGCTCGCGCGTACTGCGCTTGCCTTGGGCAATTCAGCGGAGGCTCAGTTGCAGCTGTCCCGCGCGCTGGAGATCGTCGACAGTGCCGACTTCCCGATTGCTTCCTGGCGGGTGTACCGCACGGCCGCCGAGATCTTCGCGAAGTACGGAGACGTCGACAGAGCGGCGACGTATCGCATGCGATTTGTCGAGACCGTCCGAAGGCTCGCGCAAAATTTCGAACCCGGGGATCGGCTGCACAAGAGCTTGCTCGCCATGTTGGCAACGCGAACAGCGCAGCTGGAAGCAATGACCGCTCTGCCTTCGCGGCCCGACAGCGCACTCCATTGACCCAATCCGCCTTGGATTACGGTGACAGTGCACTCAATAGCGCAAGCCGCGTTCGCAAGGTTCGTAAGCTCATGAATCAAGCGCACCATCACCGTAACAGCCGCCCTTCGAGGCTTTGACGGCGAGACCATAGCCGAGAACGCGCATGGACCCGCGCCGCGCATAGGATCATACTCCCCGGGCATCACTTTGTTCGACGAGCAAGGGAGCCAGCGAATGTACGCCAACATTCTCTTGAGCACGGATGGATCGGACGTCGCGAGAAAAGGCGTGGAGCACGGCATTGCCCTGGCGAAGGCTTTGAACGCCAAGCTGACGATCATCACGGTGACGGAAGCGCTGCCGGTCGACTATGGGGGCGGACACGACTCGGGATGGATTCCGACGCAGGACGAGATTGACAGCTTTGACGCAGCCTGCAAGACCCGTGCGGGCAAAGTGCTTGACGAAGCGCGCGCCATGTCCGAGCAGATCGGTGCTTCTGCAGAACTCCTGCATGTTCCGAATGCGCACCCGGCGACTGCGATCATGGAAACGGCAAAGTCGAGGGGCTGCGACTTGATCGTCATGGCCTCTCATGGGCGTCGCGGCATCAGGAAGCTGTTTTTGGGCAGCCAGACATCCGAGGTCCTGGTGGACGGAAGCGTGCCGGTGCTGGTGGTGCCGAAGCCGGCATAAATGACCCTGCAGGGTTGACCCGACGACGCGCGGCTGTTCCGCTGAGCACCCGCACAAGACCGCTCTCTCGCGGCAGGAGAAATTCATGGTTAGTGAAAAAGGCCCGAACATCAAGAAGAAGCAGAAATGCAAAAATTGCGAGGGCAAAGGTTTGCTCAAGAAGGGCGACAAGGTGGTGAAGTGCCAGCGATGCAAAGGCACCGGGGTGCGGTGATGTTGGGTTGACGGCCTCTGTATTGCCGCGGCCGCTGCATCGCCTCGGTGATCGATTTTATTTTCGATCAGCAGGGCTGGATCTGGCCGACGTCACGGCGTCACCGATTCGCCTCAGCGTATTGGTGTTGCGCAACGTGCCGACGCCTTGCAGGCGCCCGGCGCCTATCGCCGAAAGCAAACGCGATCGCGCTGGATCGCCCGGAACGTGGATCCAGAGATCGCCACCGGCAACCGCAATTCGTTCATCGCTGATATAGGGTTTCAAGGCGTTTGCGCCGCCTCTCGGAATTGGACTGCGCATCACGCGAACGGCGACCCTTGCCGGATCGGCGGTCGCCTCAGCACGAAACGGGTTCGCGCGTAGCAGGCGTCGCCATGCGTCGGCGTTGCGAACGATGATCGCGACATGCTTGCCGAACCGCGCGTCGAAGGCCGCTTCGAGATTTGTCTCCAGCTTGCCAATCGACGCCTCGTCGCTCTCGAATGTCAGATTTCCCGTCGCGCCGATGGTTCTGACGTCATGGAGGCCGAGGCCTTGCGCCATGTCGCGTAGCTCGGCCATCGCCAATCGCCGGCCGAGCGGGAGAACCACACTGTAAAGCAGGGCCACGTAGGTCGTCATCGCGGGATGGCTCTCGTTTTCGGTCGGCTGTCCTGACGCGTTATCTTGCGGGGTGCAGTCCAGCACACTCAACTACTCCGACCGCTTTCGCGGGTTCAAGGGCTCAGGAATAAAGTGAACTCCAATTCCGACGCGTCCAGTTGACGGCGAAATCCGATCGATATTTTGGACAAGCAGGAGAACTCTCTGCAGTCACGGTTGTCCAGGCGGTACCACCTCGAAGATCAGGCAGGTGGTGCTTGCCTGAGCGGAAAGTCTACCACTCGCATCCCACAAGCTTGCTTCCGCCATCGCTGTCTGACGGCCCAGGTGGATGACGCGTCCGATCGCCTTCATCGGCCCGGTCTCGCGATTGACGCCCCGGAGGTAATTTACCTTGATCTCCAGTGTCGTGTAGGCGCGCGCGACGGGGAGCTTGGTGTGGACGGCGCAGCCCATCACCGAGTCGAGCACCGTAGCAATGATGCCGCCATGCACTGAACCGATCGGGTTGTATTGCGATTCCTGCGGTCTCAGCACCATCTCGACAAGGCCGTCATCAACCCTATCAATAGCAAAATCTACGAGATGGCAGATCGGCGGCAACGGAAGCTCGCCTCGAAGCATAGCTTCGAGGAAATCTCTCCCGCTCATCGTCTGCCCCGTTGCAGCCAAGGCTCGGGGATCATCCCAACGAATTGTGCGCTCGCGCGGGAGCTGCGTGGACAAGGTTGGCATGTCGACTATCCGGCTAAGGCGCGATGATTTTGAGTTGAATCGTCATCGCGCTTTAGCCCTTTGTTTGAGCATGATCTTTTCGGGAAACCGCTGCACACTTTTCCGGATCATGCTCCAGGACAACTTTGCCAAACGGTCGATCCTCAATCAGATGACGCAAGGCTTCGGCCGCTTCGGCGAGGGGATAGACCCGCTCGACAACCGGCTTGACCGATCCGCCCGCGATCAACGGAACAATATCCCGCCACGCGGCGGCGACGCCGAGCGGTGACTGGGCAAATAAAGAGAATCCGCTCATCCGCGCGCCTTTCCAGATCAGGTCTGTCACATCGATCGTGGTCTTGCGCCCGGCGGAATAGCCTAACGTAATCAGGACACCGCCAAGACCGAGGCTGCTCAGCGCCTCGCTGGTTACGGTGCCGCCGATGCCATCGATAACGATGTCGACTCCCTTGCCGGCCGTGATCCGGCGAACGCCTTCGGCAAGACCTTCAGTGGAAAGGTCAATCACGTCCTCGAAGCCAAGCTCTCGTGCTCTGGCAGCTTTCGCCGCGCTGCCGGCCGTTGAAATCACCTTGCCGGCGGCCTGTGCTCGCGCGAGCTGATAGGTCGCGTTGCCGACTGACCCACCGATTGCCGGAGCCAGCACTGTTTTGCCCGGCTTGAATCCGGCGAGCGTCAGTGTGATCTGCGCCGTCAAGTAGGCCACCGGAAGGCTGGCGGCGATCACATCGTCGATCGCGTCGGGGACGAGCGCTGCATCTTCGGGCCTCACCAGCAACCATTCCTGCCATGCGCCACTCTCACGGACGCCATAGGGACCGGCGAACATCACGCGGCTTCCCACCGAAAAACTGGAGTCGCCAGCATCCTCGATCACGCCGACGCCTTCATTGCCGAGCACCAGAGGCGCCGTGGTCCGCGGCAGTCCACCCGACAGAATTGTGTGATCGAGCGGCGTGACGCCGGCGGCGGCGACACGAACCAGCAACCTGTCCTTTGCCGGTTTCGGTTGGGGCAGCTCTACCTGCCGCAGCCCGTTGTAACCCGACAATGTCCCCGCCTGGATCGCGCGCATCGCTCTCGCTCCTTTAAAGTTACTGACCTGTCTGTAACTTGAAGTTACATACAGGTCTGTTACTTTGTCAACCGCGAAATTGAAACACGAGATCAAACGGTTATGGAGAAGTCAGCGCGCCCCCGACGCGGCGCTCCGCCAAAGGGCGAAATCAGCGCTCGCGAGCGCATCCTCACGACGGCGAGCGAATTGTTCTATCGTGAAGGCATCCGTGCCATCGGCGTCGACACGGTCGTCGAGCGTTCCGGCGTCTCGAAGACGAGTCTTTATCGCCTCTTTGAATCAAAGGACGCCTTGATCGCTGCCTTCGCCGAGGAACAGGATCGGTTGTTCTGGGCGTGGTGGGACCACGTTGAAGAACAGCACGCCGATGATCCGCGCGCTTTGCTGGAGGCGCTGCTGTCCGGTATCGCAAGGCGGATCCTGCACCCCGCCTACCGTGGCTGTCCGTTCCTCAACCTGGCGACGGAATTTCCTGACGACAAACATCCGGGCCGCGTCATCGCCCGGCGCAACAAGGAGGAAATGCGGACGAGGCTCACGGCCATACTTGGCAAATTTGGCGTCGGTGATTCCAACCGTACCGCATCTCAGATAGCGCTGATCATTAACGGCGCATACGTCACCGGCCTCATCGCGCAACCCGCAGATCTGAGGGGCGATCTGGTCGATGCCGCAATGAAATTATTGGTCTAATGGTTGGGCCGTTCGACATCAGGGCCGATGTTGCAGATGGTTCAAACGCTCATCTCTGCCGAGTCCGCTGTGGGCCCGATAGCGGCATGGCGGACGAAACGCGGACCCGTGCGGTTGAAGCCTGTTAGCGGTTCGTGGCGGTCTTCTCTATGCCGCCGGTGATCGGTCGCGTGGCGCAAAAGGACGCTTCTCGAGAGTCACCCCCGCGGCGCGGTCGCTGCCCCGGGGCGCCAGCCGCCATATTTCGGATGCTCCTTGCCGATCGGCAGCGCCACCACTGTTCCGGTTTCCGCGGCGTGATAGAGCGCAGTGATCAGTTCCAGCGAACGCCGCGCGTCCTGGAGCGTCACCGGCAACGGCCCGTTGCTTTCCAGCGCCTGATGATAGGCCGCCATCAAGCCTTCGAACCGCGATGGCACGAACGTAAACCCTTCCAGCGCCTTAGCGATACGCGCCTCGGCCTCGGGCGAGGTGGCGATGATCTGCCAGGGATCGTCGCCGGGGGCATAAGGCGCGAGCGAGCTCTCAAAGGTGACGTGCTCGAAGCAAAGCCGAAGGCGGCTGATCTCCCTGGCCGAACCCAGCGTTGCGACCAAGGAGGCCAGCGCGCCGCTTTCCATCACAAGGCTTGCCACGGCGCAGTCTTCAACCTCGATCGTGTTAACGCGCGTTGCGGTGCGCGCAAACGCCGAGGCGACGTCACCCATCAGCCAGGTGAGGATGTCGTGGGAGTGGATGGCGTGGGTGAGCAGCGCCCCGCCCAGTTCGGTCTCGAAGCGGCCGCGCCACGGCACCGAATAGTATTTGGCGCCGCGCAGCCAGGCGGTCTCGACGGTCGCGAGGTACGGCTTGCCGGCGAGGCCGAGTTCGACAATCCGCCGCGCCTTCTGCAGGCCGTTGCCGAAACGATATTGGAACACCGGCATGATGCGCCCGCGCGCCCCGGCCTCGGCGGCGGTGAGCTGGTCGATCTCGTGCAGCGAGCCGACGAGCGGCTTTTCGCAGACCACCTGCTTGCCGGCGGCGAGCGCCGCCATAACTTGCGGAAAGTGCAGCGTCGGCGGCGTGCAGATATCGACGATGTCGATGTCGCCCATGGCCAGCACCTCGTCGAATGAGGTGGTCCGGCGTGCGACCTCGAACTCATCGCCGACGCTGGCGAGGCGCTCCTCGCTGAGGTCGCAGATCACCTGCAGATCGTACTGATCGCGCAAGCGCGCATAGCCCTCGGTGATATGGTTGCGGCCGATGCCTAACCCGATCACGGCGACGGTGTAGCGTTTCGACATGCCTTAAGCCCTTCCTTCCGCCGTCGCCTGCGCGGTGAGCGCCAGCTCCATGGCCTTGAAGCAGCGTGCCTGCGGTATAGCGGTCTCGGTGCGATTGAGCACGTCGGAGATGAGCTGGCGGCCATAGGGCAGTTCGACATTGGAACAGTCGATCCGGTGGACACCCCTGCGGTCGACCATGATGAGATGGTCAATGCCGGGCTGCCCGGCGACGTCGATATATTTGCGCAGCTCCATGTACCCCTCGGTGCCGAGAATGGTGATCCGGCCGTCGCCCCA
Source organism: Bradyrhizobium sp. WSM2254 (assembly GCF_000472645.1). NCBI lineage: Bacteria > Pseudomonadati > Pseudomonadota > Alphaproteobacteria > Hyphomicrobiales > Nitrobacteraceae > Bradyrhizobium > Bradyrhizobium sp. WSM2254. The sequence goes on from NZ_KI421447.1 coordinate 182,495, forward strand.
ATTGGGCAGACCGTCGGGGGTAAACCAGTCGACGCGGACGTAGCCGGTGACATCACCGGTCCGCAGCAGCATTTCGCCGAAGTCCTGCAATTCCGGCCTATCAGGATTGGCGCGGTTGGCGACCGTCGCGCTGACGACCTTGGCATCGAGCGCGTCGGCGAAGAACAGGAACTGTTCGCATTGATGCGAGGCGATGTCGGTCAACACGCCGCCGGTGCGCTCGCGCGAATAGAACCAGTCGGGCCGCGGCAGATTCTTCAGTTTGTGCGGGCCGAGCCCGACGGTGTTGATGACCTTGCCGATGGCGCCGGCCGCGATCAGTTCGCCGGCTTTCACGGTGGAGCGGGTTTCGAAATGCTCGGAGTAGCAGATCGAATAGATCCGCTTTGTCTCGGCCTGGACCCGGCGCACCTCGGCCAATTGCTCCAGCGACGTCATGCCCGGCTTGTCACTCATATAGTCCTTGCCGTGGCGCATCACCTCGATGCCGAGCGGAGCGCGGTCGGCGGGGATGCCGGACGAGAGGATCAGGGCGATGGTCTTGTCGTCGAGCAATCTCGCCCGCTCGGCTACGCGCGGGACTTGCGGATATTTCGCCGCGAAGGCCCTGGCCAAATCGTCCTCGACGGCATGAAAGCCGACCAGCTCGGCGCCGGCGCGCAGCAGGCAATCGACCTGGCCATAGATGTGAGCGTGATTGATGCCGATCGCGGCGAAGCGCAGTTTGCTCATGGCTTTTCTCCCTTAGGTAGCAGTCGATGCGGGGATGCGTCCGATATCGTCACCCCTTCATCCCCGTGGTGGCGATGCCGTCGATCAGGAGGCGCTGGAACAGCAGGAAGAGGACGAACAGCGGCAGCAGCGTCAGCGTCGACATGGCGAACAGGCCGCTCCAGTCGGATTTGCCGGTGGAATCGACGAAGCTGCGCAAGCCGAGCTGCACAGTGTAGGAATTCATGTCGTTGAGATAGATCAGCGGCCCGAAGAAGTCGTCCCAGGTCCAGATGAAGGTGAAAGCCGCGGCCGTGGCGAGCGCCGGCACCGATAGCGGCAGGATCACGATCCAGTAGATGCGCCACGGCCCGCAGCCGTCAATCATCGCGGCCTCATCGAGTTCGCGCGGGATGGAGCGGAAGAACTGCACCAGCAGGAAGATGAAGAAGGCGTCCACCGCCAGGAATTTCGGCACGATCAGCGGCAGGAAGGTGTCGACCCAGTCGAGGTTGAGGAACAGGATGTATTGCGGGATCAACGTCACGTGATACGGCAGCATCAGGGTGCCGAGCATCAGCGCGAACCAGAACTTCTGGCCGCGGAATTTCAGTCGGGCGAACGCGTAGGCTGCGAGCGAGCACGACATCACGTTGCCGACCACGCTGCACAGCGAAACCACGAGCGAATTCAGGAAGAACCTTCCGAAGGTCACCTGCAGCCCGGACCAGCCGCGCCAGTAGGCGTCGAGGCTGAAATTGCGCGGCCACAGCGAGGCGTCGCCAAAGATGTCGCTGTCCGGCTTGAACGAGCTCGCCAGCATCCACAACAGCGGATACAGCATGGCAATCGAGGCGAGGCACAGCACGACATGATGGATCAGCGCGCGGCCGCGTCCGTTGCGAGGGTGCGGAATCTCATCCGATGTCGCGAGATCAACCATCGTAGTGCACCCAGTAACGCGATGACAGGAAGGACAACGCGGTGAAGGCCGCGATGATCACGACCAGCACCCAGGCCAGCGCGGAGGCATAGCCCATGCGGAAATAGGCAAAGGCCTCCTGGTAGAGATAGAGCGTATAGAACAGCGTCGCATCGATCGGGCCGCCGGTGCCCCCGCTGATGATGAAGGCCGGCGTGAACGCCTTGAAGGCGTCGATGGTTTGCACCACGACGTTGAAGAAAACCACCGACGTCAGCAGCGGCAGGGTGATCCGCCAGAATTGCTGGCTGCGGCTGGCGCCATCGATCTCGGCGGCCTCATAGACGTCCTTCGGAATTTGGCGCAAGCCGGCGAGGAAGATGATCATCGGCGAGCCGAACTGCCACACGCTCAGCGCCACCAGGGTGTAGAGGGCGGTGTCGGGATTGGAGATCCAGCTCGGTCCATGAATCCCGAAGAGCTTCAGCGCCTGGTTGAGCAGGCCGTCGCCGGCGAACAACTGGCGCCACAGCACCGAGATGGCAACGCTGGCGCCGATCAGCGACGGCAGATAGAAGATCGCCCGGTACAGCGGCAGGCCGCGGAGGCCCCGGTTCAGGATCATCGCCACCAGCAGCGCGAAGGCGAGCTTGAGCGGCACAGCCAGCGCCACATAGAGGAAGGTGACGTGCATCGCCGCGCTGAACTTGGGATCGCTGGTCGCGATGCGCACGTAGTTGGCGGCGCCGACCCAGCGCGGATTGCTAAGCAGATCGTAATCCGTGAACGACAGATACAGCGAGACCAGCGCCGGCCCCAGCGTGAGCGCGAAAAAGCCGATCAGCCAGGGCGCGAGAAACAGATAGCCCGCGGCGCTGTCGCGCCAGGAGGATTCGGGCGAGCGTGCGGCCGCGACGGGTGTGGCAGCGTCGATCAGCGTATCCGCCACCGCGTCTATCCGCGGGCCAGCACGGCGGCCGCCTCGGCGACAAACTGCCTGGCACCGTCGGCGGGGGTCAGGCGGCCGAAACCGACCTGCTCATTGACGCGCCGCAGCACGCTCTGGATTTCGCCGGCGCCGCGCGGCGGCGGAGGCGGCAACGGCCCAACCTTGTCGCTGACCAGGCCGATGTAGTCGACCATGGCGCGACCGAGGTCGTCGAGCGTCGGCGTCACGACGTTGCGCACCGCTGATGACGGCGGCACGCCGCGTTCGACGCCGAGCACCTTGCCGGCTTCGAGGTCGGCGACGAAGTAACTCACGAGCTTGACCGCCGCCTCGGCCTGTTTCGACTGCGCCGCGACGCTCCACATCATGGCCGGCTTCAGATACTGGCCGGGTTTCGCGCCTTTTCCGCCGTCGGGATAGGTGGAGAGGCCGAGCTTGCTCTTGCTGATGGCCTGGAAGCCGACCAGCTGGTTGGAGTGGGCAAAGGCCATCGCCGTCTTGCCGATCGACAACAGGTTCGAGTCGATCTCGCCGCGGTCGAGCGCCTGAGTATCCGGCGCGGCGCTGGCGCCGCGCTTACGCAGGTCGCTCCAGAACGCGAACCATTCGGCCATGTCCTTTTCGTCGTAGCCGACCTTGCCTTCGCCCGTGTACAGCGACTTGCCGCGCTGGGTGAGCCAGACTTCGAGCAGCGGCTCGTTGCGGCCGCCGTCCTCCATGCCCGTAAAACCGTCGCGCTTGGCGGCCTTGGTGATCGCGGCGGCGAGATCGCCAATCTCGCTCCATGTCATGTTCCAGACCGGCTCTCTCAAGCCGAGACTCTGGATCAGCGCCTTGTCGTAGACCATCGCCGTTGAGTTGAGGCCGAGGCTGACGCCGTAGATCTTGCCGTCGACCTTGCCGCTGTCGACCGCGGCCGGGCTGAAATCCGTCAGGTTGAGAGCGTTCGGCACGTAATTGTCCAGCGGCAACAGGGCGCCGCGGCGGGCGTATTCGTAGATGTAGCGGTAATCCATCTGCAGCACGTCGGCTGCATTGCGGCCGGCGGTTTGCGTCGCAAGCCGCGCCCAGTAGTCGGTCCAGCCCAGCGACTCGCCGGCGATCGTCACCTCCGGATGGCCGCTCACATAGAGCTTGTTGACTTTGTCGGTGCGCTCCGCCCGTTCCTTGGCGCCCCACCAGAACATGCGCAGCCGCAACTCCCCCGCCACAGCGGAAAAATCGCCGAGGCTCGCCAGCGTTGCACCGCCGATACCGGCTCCGATCAATGAACGACGCGAAAGCGCAAAGCCGCTCATGACTTGTCCTCCCTGACCTCGTGTCGATCAGGGCGCGTGTACGGCCCGGCCGATGACACCAGTTAACCGCGTGCCAATGCGCAAATTGCGCAACGTGCCGCTTTTTGACCGAAGGTAGCGGCGCAGTGTCGACTTTGTCAAACGCGAGCTCGGTTCCTACACACAACGAACACGATCAAACGCAGACGAAAGCGCAGCAAAATCACAGAAGCATGACGGACGCTATCCTGCCGCTCATAACAGGCCGCCTCACTCCTCCACCCGCCACAGCCGCCACTTCTCCGGCACGCCCTTGAGCTGATGCACCCCGTGATCCCTGAAGCTGATCGCCGACTGCGTCTTCAGCAGATCCTTCACCGCGCTAGACACCAGGACTTCGCCGGCGCGCGCCTTGGCGGCGACACGGGTGCCGATGTGGAAGGCGAGACCGACCATTTCGCCGCCGCTGATGGTGTATTCGCCGGCGTGCAGGCCGACCCTGATGTCGAGGCCCAGCGTGCGCACGGCTTTCTGGATCGCAGTCGCGCAGCTGATGCCGGCGGCCGGCGCCTTGAACGTCGCGAGCACGCCGTCGCCCGTCGTCGTGACTTCCTTGCCGCGCGAAGTCTTCAGCTCCTTGCGGACGGCCGCGTAATAGTGGCCCATGATCTTCGTCCAGCGCGCATCGCCGAGCTTGGCGGCCTTTGCGGTGGAACCGACGATATCGACGATCAGGATGGTGGCGAGTGCCTGCTTGGGCTCGGCGCTGCCGCCGCCCGACCGGCGCCGGTTCGCAATCGGCCCGGCCAGCGGCTCGTAGCGATGGTTGCGGCGCCGCGCGATCGCGGCCTTGGCGTAGTCCTGGGCACGCTGCGCCGTGCCGCAACGAATGGTCTTCTCCTGCGGCAGACGCGACCAGTAGACCTTGCGCCCGTCTCCGGCGCCATGGACCTCCACGGCGCCCCACTTCAGGAAAACCGCCGAGCCGACGCGCCTGACACACCAGGCCTTCGACGTGTATCCGGAGACGTTGGACTGATGGACTCCGATGCGAAGAAATTTTGGCATGAACGCGCGGCCAATCGTAGGAACGTTTGGGCTACCCAGGGTAAAGGGTAGTCGGACATTCCCGCGTTGGCAACAAGACTCCCCGATCGAAGATTTGCCGATAGCGCTCGCGTCAGCTCGCGATCACGTCGTGGGGGGCTCAAACGCAAACAGCTCGATCGGTTCGCTGAATCCCCGCACCTCGTGTTCGCCTACCCGCTCCAGCTCGAATATCGGCTCCACCAAATCGGCGAACGCGCGGGACAGCAGCACCTTTTTTCCCAGCTGCTTGGTGAGCGCCTCGAGACGCGAGGCCATGTTGACGGCGGGGCCGATCACGGTGAAGTCGAGCCGGGTGGTCGAGCCGATATTGCCGTACATGACGTCGCCGACATGGACCCCGATGCCGTAGTTCAGCGGCGCGCGGCCGCTGCCGTTATTCCGCTCGTTCAGCGCGACCATCGCCGCTCGGGCTTCGGTCACGGCATGCAGCAGGTTTGCGCAGGCATTGGGCTGGCTGAGCGGGAAGATCGCGAGCAGGCCGTCGCCGATGAACTTCAGGATCTCGCCGCCGTGCCGCGCGATCGGCTCGGACATCGCGTCGAAATAGTCGTTGAGCAGGTCGATGACGTCGTCGCGCGGCCAGTTGTCGGAGATTTTCGTGAAATCCCTGAGGTCGCAGATCATGATCGCGGCGCGCACCGTGGTGCCGGTGCCGCGCCTGGTGGCGCCAGCCAGGATCAGCTCGCCGGCATGGGAGCCGACATAGGTCTCGAGCAGCGTTCGCGCCAGGCGGTTCTTGATGCGGATTTCGCTGACCAGCGCCAGCACCGGCAGCAGTTTCTTCAGCGCAGCGATGTGCGCGTCGTTGAAACCGCCGGGACGGTCGGTCGCGAAGGTGACGAGATGGCGCTTGCCGAGGGTGTGGTAGAGCGGCCAGGCCACATAGTCGGTCAGGCCCTTGGACCGCATCTCGTCATAGAGGGCGTGCTTGCGGCCGAGCGCCGGATCGCGTTCGAGGTTCTCGCGCACCTCGGTCGCCCCCTCGAACATTTCGTTGGCGGGACTGCCGATGAATTCGGACCGCTCGCGCACGTCATAATCGACCCGCGCGATCTCGGCCTCGCGCATGCCGTCGGACCACATGAAGCGGGCCCCCAGCCATTGCGGATGATGGATCAGGACATGAAGCGTGGACCGCTTCAGCGGAATGCCGGCCTGCTGGAGGCGGAGACACATCTGCGCAAAGATATTGTCGATGAAGCGTTCGTCGCGCGTGCCGTTGGTCAGCCAGTCGACGACGCCGTCGGACAGCGTGGCGGGCGGATTTTTGTCTGGCGCGCTCATATCCTGCCCCTTCGCGGCGGTCTGCACGTGAGGAGATATCGTGCTCCGGCGCGACCGCGTCAACCTAGCCAGTTGCCCGGATTGTGCGCATCGGCTGCGCGGTTGCCGCCTAGCCGGCGAGCCGGATCGATCCCAGCACCGCCAGCCCCGAAACGAGCGCGAGTTGCGATGCCTCGGTCAGCTCGACCTTCAGCGTGCTGCCGTGGGGGATGACAAAATCCTCGCTATTGAGGCGAATGCTGCAATTGCCGGAAACCGCGTAAACCAGATGCGTGCCGGCGGACAATGGCCGATCGCCGGGTTCCCGAAGCGCCACAAGCGCGATCTCCGCCGCACCGTGCCGGGCCATCAGGTTCACGACCTCGACGGGACCTGCCTCAAGCTCGGTCACGATCTCGAGCTCGCCGGTGAAGCGCACGGTCGTGAACGGTTCGCGCTCGTCGAATTCCTGTCCTGGTGCTTTCAGCACCAGCCCGCGCCCCGCGACGACCATCTGCAAGCGGTCGATGCCGGGCATGTAGGAGAACGGACCGGGCGCCACGATCGGCGTGAACGCAAAGCGCCAGAGCAGGCTGTCCCAATCCTTCGCCGGGCTACCGGCACGATGGGCATCCGCGATATCGGTGAAGATGCCGCCGCCGTTCTTCCAGGGCGAGCGGGTGTAGTCTTCGGATTTCAGCAGCGTGGTCTTCATGTCCTGGAGTCCGTCCGGAAAGGCAGTGGCCCGATATCACAATGGCCCAAGGCTTGCGATCCTGGAACAGCAAATCGCGATGTCCTGGCGAAAGCCAGGACGACGTTGAGGAGGCCGCCCGGTCCTCGCCTCCGCGACTATTTTGTCGTCAGCGCCGCGATCGGGCGCCACGCCGCATCGGGCGCGGCGGCAGCAAGCTGCCGGCAGCGGTCGCGCATGAGTTCGGCCGGGCGATCGGCGCCGCGCTCGCTCAGAACGGCTTCGAAACAGGCGAGCGCGTCGGCAAACCGGCGCGAGCGGTAGTTGGCAAGACCGCGTTCGTAGTCCGCGATCCATCCCGCCGCGACCGGGCCTTCATCCGCGATTCCGACGAGCTCGTGGACCGAGAGCCCCTCCTCTCGTCCGTAAACCGCAATGCGGTCGATCTCACGCGAGACGATGGCACCGCGCGCCAGACGTTCGGTCGCCTCGCCGATCAGGATTTGCGTTCCGTAGGATTTGTTGGCGCTCTCCAGCCGGCTGGCGACATTCACGGCATCGCCGATCACGGTGTAGTTCAGCCGCAGCTCCGAGCCGATATTGCCGACCAGCATGCGGCCGGAATTGATGCCGATGCGGATCTGGAGCGGCTGGCCGAGATCGTCGGCAAGGCCAGACTGGTCGATCACCCTGCGGCAGGCCAGCGCCGCGCGGCAGCATCGCGCAGCGTGGTCCTCTTGCGGCTGCGGCGCGCCCCAGAACGCCATGACGGCGTCGCCGATGAACTTGTCGATCGTTCCGCCGTTGGCGACGATAATTTCCGAGGTGAGGTCAAGATAGCGCGACAGCAGCGGCACCACGCGGTCGCCCAGCCGCTCGGACAGTCCGGTGAAGCCGGCGATGTCGATGAACATGACGCTGAGCTCCTGGATGCTGCCGCCGGGCCTTGCCTCGACGCCCTGGCGCAGCAGGTCACGGACGAGATCGGCCGGAATGAACTTGCGGAAGGCGGATAGTCCGGACGCCATCTCGGCAATCGCGCCCGACAGGCTCGCGATTTCCTTGAGCCGCGACGGATGGCGACGGACCTGCTCCAGCGCGAACGCCTCGACATGGCGAAGCTCCCCGACGACGCGGGACAACGGCGCGGCGATGACCGAACGCGCCAGCATTGCCGAAGCCAGCGCCGCGAACACGGCGCCGACGGCAAGACCGAGAATCAGGCGCCGCAGCGTCGTCTCGACCGGGCCGAGAAATTCGGCCTCGGGGATCACGGTCGCGAGCGACCAGCCAGGAAACGGCAGCGGCGTCAGCGCAACCTCGTAGGCCGCACCGCCTGACGTGAGCCGGCTACGCCAGGCCTCCTTGCGGCCGGCCTCACCCGCCTTTTCGAGCGCTGCGCGCGCGAGCGGGAGCAGCGTGGTGTCGCCGCCCGCCGGATGCAGCTCGTCGGCATCCTTGTCCGGCGCGGCGACGAGCTCGCCGCTGCCATCGACGATGAAGGCCGTTCCCGTGCGACCGACCTCAAGCTGCGACAGGAAGCGTGCAAGCCTTGTATATTCGATGATGACAGCCAGAACGCCTTGCCGCTCCTGATAGACGTCGATCGGGCCCGCAAAGGCAATCGATGGCCGCTCGCCGGTCGGATGGCCCGTGACCCTGAACCATTGCGGCTCGTCCCCGGCGAGCCCGGCCTTGAACCAGGCCTGATCGGCGACGCGGAAATCAGTCGGCTCGAAGCGGCGATTGGCGAATTCGATGTCGCCGGGCACGACATCATATTCATCGACGCGGCGCTGGCCCGGATGATCGGTCAGCGAGATCTCCATCATTTCCAGGCGGCGATCGCCGAGCTTGTGCGCCGCGAAGAACGAGCCGTCGGGCCAGCCGAAAGCGACCCAGGAGATCGTCGCCTGCGACTGCAACTGCGACAGAAAGACGAACTCGCGCTTGTCGGCCTCACGGGTATCGAGCACGTTCTGCAGGAACAGGGTGCGGATCGCGGTGTGCGCGGCACGCGCCTCGTCGACGATGGCCGAGACCTCCTTGCGTACCGCCGCCACGATCTGCTCGTTGATGGTCGCGGCGAGCTGCCGGCTGGTCGCCTCCGCGGTGCGCCACCACAACAGGCTGGAAAAGGCAGCCGTCAGCAGGATCGCCGCGAGCACCAGCGCGGACACGGCGAGACGGATGCTGACCGTCAGCCTCGCGATCGCCTGAAGCCGCCGTCCGGGATCAACATTCATCGCCGTTTTCGCCTTCGCGGACCTGCGCATCCTCTGACATCTACGCTGCTGGCCCTCATTCGTTACGTGTGGCAGGTGCGAGCCGTCCTCGCCAATGCCCTGTGGCTAACGTCTCGATAGCGCCAAGGCATTGGATTTGCGCCGGCGATTGCCCGCTAATCCCGGCCCAGGCGCACCACACATGCGCCCGACCCAATCGGTCTCACGGACTCGTGAGCGGCCCTGCGGTAACGCAGCCTGCGTACGAAGCGAACGAGACTATGCGCTTGTCGCCTGCCAGGCGATGCACCTCGAAAGGAGAACTCCGATGTCTGCCAAACACGCCATCACCACGCTCGCGCTCGCCGGTGCCATGTCGACCGCGCTGGCGACCCTCGCCGCCGCCGGCCCGCTGACCAAGGCCGAAGCCGATGCCGCCGTCGCCGCCAAGAAGGAAAAGTGCTTCGGCGTCGCACTGAAAGGCCAGAACGATTGCGCCGCCGGACCGGGCACGACCTGCCAGGGCACCTCGACCGTCGACTTCCAGGGCAACGCCTGGAAATTCGTCCAGGGCGGCACCTGCACCAGCATCGACCTGCCGGGCGGCAAGAAGGGGTCGCTGAAGCCGGTCTGACGTCGGCCAACCAACACATCCCGTCAACAGGACAAAGCGGAGAAGCACTATGATCACGGCCCTCAAGCCAGCTTCCGTGCCGCTCCGCTTTTCGCTACCAATCGGCGGCATCGCCGGAACCAGCTTCAAGCCAGAACACCTTGCGGCGATTCTGGAAGCCGGCCCGAAAGCCGGCTTCTTCGAGGTGCATGCCGAGAACTACATGGGCGCGGGCGGTCCTCCGCATCGCGCGCTGGAAGCGATCCGCCGCGACCATCCGCTGTCCCTGCACGGCGTCTGCATGTCGATCGGTGGGCCGCAGCCGCTCGACAAGGCGCATCTGGCGCGCTTCCGCAGCCTCGTCGCGCGCTATCAGCCGGCGCTGGTCTCCGAGCATCTCGCCTGGTCGACGCATGAGTCCAGCTTCTTCAACGATCTGCTCCCGCTGCCCTATACCGAAGCGACGCTGGCTTGCGTCTGCAATCACATCGACGAGGTGCAGGAGGCGATCCGCCGCCCGCTGCTGCTGGAGAACCCGTCGACTTACGTGACCTTCCGCGAGTCGTCGATGAGCGAAACCGATTTCATTCGCGGCATCGTCGAGCGCACCGGCTGCGGCCTGCTGCTCGACATCAACAATGTGTTCGTGTCCGCAACCAATCACGACTTCTCCGCGCTCGACTATCTCGCCGGTTTTCCGCTTGCTCACGTCGAGGAAATTCATCTTGCCGGCCATGCCGAGCAGACCGACGACGATGGCAATCTCCTCCTCATCGACAGCCACGACGGCCCGGTCGCGGACGCCGTGTGGAAGCTGTTCGAGATCATCGTGGCGCGGCGCGGTCCCGTGCCGACGCTGATCGAATGGGACAGCAATATCCCGGACTGGCCGATCCTGCGCGCCGAGGCTGTCGCCGCGCAGGCGATCCTCGACCGCAGCCAAACGGCCACAACGGCGGAGGATCGCCGTGCGGCCTGAAGCTGACCTCGGATTTGCCGCGGCCTTCGCGCCGCCGCTACTCGACCCCGCGCGTAACGCGCCGACAGCCGTGATCGGCCGAAACGGCAAGCCGGCAGGCAGACGCTACGACGTCTACCGCAACAACGTCACGGTCAGCCTGATCGATGCGCTGGCTGCGACCTATCCGGCCGTGCAGCGCATCACCGGCACCGATTTCTTCCGCGCCATGGCGCGCTTCCACGTCCGCAATACCCCACCGACCTCGCCGCTGCTGTTCGAGTACGGCCGCGACTTCCCGGACTTCGTCGCGAATTATGCGCATGCGCAAGACATGCCCTGGCTGGCCGACGTTGCCCGCATCGAGCGCGCCTGGCTCGATGCTTATCATGCTGCCGACGCATTGCCGCTGGCGCCTGCGCTTCTGTCCACCATTGCGCTGGAGCGGCTTGGCGGTCTCGTCCTCACGCCGCATCCGGCCACACGGATCGTACGCTCGCAATATGCGGCCGCGACGATCTTTGCCGCCAACCGCGACAGCGCGCCCGTGGCACGCATCGACGCGTCAACGCCGGAAGACGCCCTGATCACCCGGGCCGAATTCGACGTCATGGTGCGCCACCTTCCGCCCGGCGGCGCCGTCTTTGCCGCCAGCCTGATGTCCGGCCAACCGCTCGGCGCGGCCGCAATGGCGGCGTTCGACACGTCTGCCGATTTCGACATCGCCGAGAACATCGCCGGCCTGATCGAATCCGGCGCATTCACCTCAATTGCTTTTGGAGATCCAGCATGATTACGGACCAGCGCATGCCCGCAAGCGGCAGCCTTCCACCCCTCGGGCTGCTCGTCGACAAGGCCAATCAACTGGTGCAGGCCATTGCGGCACCGTCGGTGGTTCAGCTCGTGCTGCGCTTCGCTCTGGCAGTGCCGTTCTGGCGCTCGGGCATGCTCAAATGGGGCGGCTTCCTTCGGCTCAACGACACCGCCGTGACGCTGTTCAGCGACGAGTTCATGCTGCATCTGCCGGGCGGGCCGTATCATTTTCCGGCACCGGCGGTGATGGCCTTCCTGTCGGGCTCGGGCGAGATCGTGTTCCCGATCCTGCTGGTGCTGGGACTAGGCACGCGGTTTGCGGGACTCGGACTGTTGTTCATGACAGTGATCGTCGAGCTCACGGTGCCCGACGGCTGGCCGATCCACCTCACTTGGGCGGCCATGGCGCTCGGCATCATGGCTTACGGGCCGGGGAGCCTCTCGCTCGACCATCTCATCTGTCGTGCACGATCGCACGGGCGATAGGCACTCGCCGCCGCTCGCGTCCGTAGCCCGGATGGAGCGCAGCGCAATCCGGGTCAGTTCGGGCGATGAGGCAGCGCTCCCGGATTACGCTTTCGCTCCATCCGGGCTACGGAATCAGATCCTACATCCCGCTCAGGCCGCTATCCACCGCGAGCGTCTGCGCGGTGACATAGACGCTCTCGTCCGAGAGGAAGAACAGCACGGCATAGGCGATCTCCCACGCCGTCGCCTGCCGGCCGAAGGGGACGTGGCCCTTGCCGCGCGAGGGGCGGCCGGCGCCGGCTTCGCGGCCGTTGGGGGTATCGACGAGGCCGGGATAGACGAGGTTGGCGCGGATGCCGCGGCGCGCGCCGAGATGGGCGATGTTGCGCATCAGGCCGCCGAGCGCGGCCTTGGAGGAATCGTACACCGCCATCTGCGAGCCCGCTTTCAGCGCCGCGATCGAGGAGATGAAGACGATGGCACCGCCATTGTCGAATCTCGGCAGGGCGGCGCGGCAGCACAGCATGGGGCCGCGGACATTGACGTCGTAGATCCTGTTCCACTCCTCGGGACTGACGGCTTCGAGACCGACCTTGCCGAAGGTGCCGATGTTCAAAACCATGCCGTCGAGCCCGCCCATCGCGCGGTGCGCTTCGTCGACCATGCGAACGACGTCGGCTTCGCTCGTGACGTCGGCCGCGATGGCAAAAGCCTCCCCGCCTTCGTCGGTGATGCGCTTCACCGTCTGATCGGCGGAGGTGCGGTTGAGATCGGCCACCGCGACCTTCGCACCCTCGCGCGCGCAAAGAATGCTCATGGCGCGGCCGTTGCCGATCGGATCGGTCAAGGCATCGAACACGCGCTGGCCGCCGCCGACGATCAGGATGCGGCGTCCGTTGAGACGTCCCCTCCCCGGCGCCTCACCGAGCGACTCTGCGCTCGGCGGACGGACATAACGCTCCGGCTTGATCTCGGAATTCTCAGCCATGCGCCCCGCCTATTTCTTGCCGCCGTCATAGACCTTCATGCCGGCCGCGGGATCGAGATCGGTCTCGGTCGCCTCGGTGACGCGCGCCATCATCATGTAGAAACCGAGCGCGACGATGGATTCCACGACTTCCTGGTCGCTGAAATGGCGGCGCATGGCGGCAAAGGTCGCCTCGCCAACGCGGACGTTCTCGACGACCTCGCGGCCGAATTTGAGCAGCGCGCGCTCGGCATCGCTTAAGCCGGCGGCATCATAGTCACTGCGTTCCACCGCATCGATCTGCGCTTGCGTGCAGCCGACGCCGAGCGCGATCGGAACGTGCTGGCGCCATTCATAGGCGCCGCCTTCGAGCTGCGCGGCCTGGAGGACCAGGAGCTCGCGGTTGACCGCCGAGAGCTTCTGCTTGTGCAGGATCGAATTGCCGAGCCGCATCGCCGGGATCATGTTGGCCTCGGCATGCGCCATCATGCGAAAGATGTTGAGCTTGACCGGCATGCGGTCGAACGAGGCGCGGATGTCGCCGCTCGTCGTCTCCGGATCAATCAGGGGCAGCCTTGCCACGCGTTTCTCCCTTGGGTTTTCGTTTCTTGTCGTCGCCGTCGCCTGCCGCGATCAACGACAGGAAGAAGGCAAGATAGCGGTCGATCGCCTCGATCACTTTCGGCCGCGGCGACGGCGTCGCGCCCATCACGTAATGTTCGAGGCGGATGTAGATGAGGCCCGCCGCGAACAGCCGCGCGGTCTCGCGCGGATCCGGCGTCGAGACAAGGCCGGCGAGCGCGAAGCCGCGGAAGTAATCCGTCATCAGGCTCTGCTCGCGCGCGTAAAAATGGTCGGCGAACTTGGCACGGATGCCGGGCACGCGGTTGCGCTCGGCGGTGATCACCTTCTGGAACTGATGCTCGCGCGGATCGGACCATTGCTCGACGAGGTCCAAGGCAAACTGCCGGCAGAACGCGGCGGGCTGGCGCGCGAGCTGCTTGTAGCGCGGCTCCTCCAGCCGGCTCGCCGAGCTGGCCGGGCCGTGCTCGGCGACGATCGCTTCCAGGATCGCGGCCTTGCCGGCGAAATGATTGTAGAGGCTGCTCTCGCGGATACCGACGCGGCGCGCGAGCTCGCGCATCGAGGCGCCGCCATAGCCGCTCTGCGCGAACAGATTGAGCGCTTCGATGAGGATGCGCTCGCGGGTCGTAGGCGCAGCCGCTGCCGCCGCGCTGGAGGTGTGGACAGCCATGCGGCTTGACTAACGAACGATCGTTCGTTAGTCAAGCATACGAACGATCGTTCGTTTGCCAGTCTGGCGGCGACGGTCGCGGCCCGCAAGTCTGGTTGCGGGCGCTGTTCTCGCGTTTCAACTCCGCCCCGTCGAGAGGCAGAGAGCAAATCTGGGGAGACGACGTCATGGCGCGCTTTGCCAGCCTTCGTGCGGCCTGCATTCTGTTGCCGCTGCTCGCAGCCAGCAACGCCTCTGCCCAAACCGCGAAATACGATCCCGGCGCGGACGACAAGACCATCAAGGTCGGCACCACCGCGCCGCTGAGCGGCCCGGTCTCGGCCTTCGCCCAAATCGCGAAATCGGCGGAAGCGTATTTCCGGAAAGTGAACGACGACGGCGGCGTCAACGGGCGGCGCATCGAGATGATCATCGCCGATGACGCCTACAGCCCGCCGAAGACGGTGGAGCAGACGCGGCGGCTGGTCGAGAGCGAGGAAGTGCTCTTGATCTTCGGCGGCGTCGGCACGCCGACCAACAGCGCCGTGCACAAATATCTCAACGACCGCAAGGTACCGCAGTTGTTCCTCGGCTCGGGCGCGGCGAAGTGGGACGATCCCAAGAACTTTCCGTGGACCGTCGGCTGGCAGCCGACCTATCGCGACGAGGCGATCGCTTATGCCAAGTACATCAAGGCGAGCCACGCCAATGCGAAGATCGGCGTGCTCTACCAGAACGACGATCTCGGCAAGGACTATCTGAAGGCGTTGGAGCAAGGCCTCGGCGGTGGTGAGGCGATCGTGGCGCGCGCCGCTTACGAGACCTCGGCGCCGACGGTGGACACCCAGATCCTGCAACTGAGGACCGCGGGCGCCGATGTCGTGCTGGTGGCGGCGACGCCGAAGTTTGCGGCGCAGGCGATCCGCAAGATCGGCGAGATCGGCTGGAAGCCCGTGACCATCATCTCCAACGTCTCGGCCTCGATCAGCGGCGTGCTGGAGCCGGCCGGCAAGGACAATTCCACCGGCGTCATTTCCAGTCAGTACCTGAAGGACGCGACCGATCCGGCGCTCAAGGACGATGCCGGCTACAAGGAGTGGGCCGCCTTCATGGACAAATATTTGCCGGAAGCCAACAAGAGCGACTGGCTCAACGTCTATGGCTACACCATCGCGCAGACGCTGGTGACGGTGCTGAAGGCATCCGGTAACGACCTCACCCGCGCCAACGTGATGAAGCAGGCGACGAACCTGAAGGACGTGCACCTGCCGATGCTGATCAACGGCACCGCGGTGAACAATTCGCCCGAGCACACAACGCCGATGACGAGCCTCCAGCTCATTCGTTTCGACGGCACGCGCTGGGTGCCGTTCGGCGACCTCCTGAATAACTGACCACATGCGGGGGTTGCGGATCGGCAGCATGCGGGTCGATCTCGTCAGCGAGATCCCCACGCTCGCTTTTGAGAAGACCTGGCTGTTCGCCAACGTCACCGACGCGGTGATCGCGGAGAACCGCAGCTGGCTCGATCACCGCTATATCGAGCCGGAGACCGGCCGCTTCATCCTCAGCCACCACTCCTATCTCGTGCGCACGCCGCGCTGGACCGCCATCGTCGACACCTGCTGCGGCAATCACAAGAAACGGCCGCGCGTGCCCGTGTGGAACGACCTCAACCAGCCCTATCTCGACAACATGCGGGCGCTCGGCGTTGCGCCCGAAGAGGTCGACTTCGTGATGTGCACGCATCTGCATGTCGATCACGTCGGCTGGAATACGCGGCTCGTCGGCGGCCGCTGGGTGCCGACCTTCCCCAACGCCCGCTACCTGATGGGACGCCAGGAGTACCGGCACTTCGAGGCCGCGCACAATGCGGCGCCGAAGAACCCGGTGAACCACGGCTCGTTCGAGGATTCCGTGTTGCCGGTGGTCGCGGCGGGCCTCGCCGAGTTCGTCGAGACCGACCATCACCTGTTCGACGACCGCGACGCCGCCTTGCGCTTCGCGCCGGCACCCGGCCACACCGCCGGCAACATGCAGATCCATCTCAATGGCGGCCACGACCACGCGGTGATGTCGGGCGACGTCATCCACCATCCGATCCAGTGCGCCGCGCCGTGGCTGTCCAATGCCGCCGATGCCGATCCGGCCGCGGCCATCGCAACCCGGCTGGCGCTGCTGGAGGCGCTCGCGGACACGCCGAGCTATCTGCTCACCGGCCATTTTCCCGCCCCGACGGCCGGGCGCGTGATCCGGCACGGCGACGCCTACCGATTTCGTTTCGAGAATTAAGGGAATGCCATCATGATGCTGCGCACCGTCACGCTTTCATTGCTCGCATTGCTGCCCGCGGCGCTCACTGCGCGCGCCGAGGACCCCGCCGCCTACCCCACCCACAAGATCAGGATGCTGCTGCCCTATGCGGCCGGCGGCGGCGGCGACGTGATCGGCCGGCTGCTCGCGGACAAGATGGGCAAGTCGCTCGGACAGAGCGTCTATATCGAGAACCACACCGGCGCGGCCGGCACGCTCGGCACGCAGATGGTAGCGGCGGCGGCGAACGACGGCTACACCATCACCATCGGTGGCATGACCACGCATGTGCTGGCCCCCGCGATCTATCCAAAGCTGGCTTACGATCCGATCAAGGATTTCACGACGATCGGCCGCGTCGGCACCTCCTCGATCATGCTGGTGGCGACCAAGGACTTTGCCGCCAATGACATCAAGGGCCTGATCGCGCTCGCCAGGAAGGGCGAGCCGATCCAGTATGGCAGCTGGGGCGTCGGCTCGACCGGGCAATTCTGCGCGGAGATCTTGATGCAGCAGAGCGGCATCAAGATGGATCACGTGCCCTTCAACGGCATCGCAAAACTCGCCGGCGACCTGCTCGGCGGCCACATCTCGCTTGCGACACTCGACATGGCGACCGCAACGCCGCTGGTGAAGGACGGCTCGATCAAGGCGCTGGCCGCCTGCGGCGAGCGCTCGCCGAGCCTGCCTGACGTCGCGAGCTACAAGGAGCAGGGCGTGGCGTTCGACCGTAGCCTGTCGTGGGCGATGTATGCGCCGGCGGGTCTTGCCGAGCCGGTTGCGAAGAAGCTCTCGGCGGCGCTGAAGGACGCGCTCGGCGATGCCGAGGTCAAGGAGAAGCTGCTGGCGCTCGGCATCACGCCGCAATTCGTTCCCGGCGAGGAGCAGCGCGACATCAACGCGCGCGACATCGCGGCCTGGAAGCAGGTTGCCAAGGACGCCGGCATCGAAGTCAAGTGAATCGAGGTCAAGTGAACAAGGCGGCAAGAGGAGCGCGGGCATGAGCCGCATCTTCGGCGCGGTGCGCCAGAACGGATATGTGGTGCGGGACATCCAGGCCGCGATGAAGCACTGGGTCGAGGTGATGGGCGTCGGCCCCTGGTACTACATGGACCGCGTCCGGACCGACTGGTTCCGCCATCGCGGCCAGGACTCCGCCGTCGAGATGAGCATTGCGCTGGCCAATTCCGGCGATCTCCAGATCGAGCTGATCCAGCAGCGCAACGACGCGCCCTCGCTCTACAAGGAATTCCTCGACGCCGGCCACGAAGGCCTCCAGCACATGTCGTACTGGAGCAACGACTATCAGGCGCTCTACGACAGGGCGCTCGCGCTCGGTTACAAAGTGGGCCACGAGGGCCAGATCGGCGGCGACAAGGGACGCTTTGCCTATTTCGACACCCAGGCGCATCCGGGCACCGTGATCGAGATCTCCGACATCAGCGGCACCAAGGGGCCGTTCTTCGAGAAGGTCCGGCAGGCGGCGATGAACTGGGATGGCACGCGGCCGATCCGGGAGGTTGTCGCGAAATCGTAGGACCGGTCACTGGCCACCGCGTCCGCCTATGAGGTGGGCGTTCTGTGTGCTGAGCTTCCGCAGCGTCATGGCCGGGCTTGTCCCGGCCATCCACGTTCCAGCCAGGCGGAACGAAGAACGTGGATGCCCGGATGCAGGAACCGGCGGGGTTCACATCGCTGCTCGCGCGATAGATGGCGTTCCATGGTAGCTTGATCCCGTGTCCGAACCTTCAGCGAGGCAAACATGTCCTCCACCGACAAGGTCTTCGCCGGCTCGATCCCGAAAATCTACGACGAGTATCTCGTCCCGCTGATCTTTTCCCACTACGCCGCCGACATCGCCAGGCGTGTCGCCGCGCTCGCCCCGTCCACGTTGCTGGAAACCGCCGCAGGCACTGGCGCGGTGACGCGGGCCGTGACGGCGGCGCTCCCCGCCGGCATCCGTTACGTCGCAACCGACCTCAACGAGCCGATGCTCGCGATCGCCGAGCAGCGCCAGGGCGAAGACGAGCGCATGTCCTGGCGCCAGGCGGATGCCACCGCGCTGCCTTTCGACGATGCCACGTTCGACGTGGTCTGCTGCCAGTTCGGCGCCATGTTCTTTCCGGATCGCATCAAGGGTTACGCCGAGGCGAAGCGGGTCTTGCGGCCGCAAGGCTCGTTCGTGTTCAACGTCTGGGACCGCATCGAGGAGAACGTGTTCGCCGACGAGGCGACGGCCGTGCTCGGAAAAATCTTTCCCGACGATCCGCCGCGCTTCATGGCGCGGACGCCGCACGGCTATCACGACAAGGCCGTCATCAAGGCCGATCTGGAGCAGGCGGGCTTTCGTCACATCTCGATTGAAACACTTCCCGCGGTGAGCCGTGCGCCGACACCCGAATATGTGGCGTTCGCATACTGCCAGGGGACGCCGCTGCGCAACGAGATCGAGGCAAGGGATGCGAGCAAGCTTCAGGCTGCGACGGACGCCGTTGCCGAGGCGATCCGAACGCGCCATGGAGCCGGACCGGTCGAGGGCAAGATCCAGGCGCTGGTGATCACGGCGCAACCGTAGTTGCGGGACGCTTCAGCTTGCGTCCAGCGTCCTACCAGAAACTCCGCGGCATCGGCTGCGCCGGCTGATAATACGGGTAGCCGCCGCGCTGGCGGCGCGGGTTGACGGGTTGCGGGTTCGGATCGCGCTGGAAGAAGAAGCCGAAGCCGTTGCCGCCATTGTCCCAGCTGTCGTCGCTCGCAATGTCCATCGGCGCGGTCGGCTTGCGCGTGATGAAGCCGCCCTGGGGCTGGTTGCTCAGCACCGCGACGAATTCGGTGCGGTAATTGGTCTCGCTGCTCAGCGGCTCGTCCGAGATGATGATCGACGAGCGCGGCAACGCGGTCGGCGCGATGCGATCCCACACGTCCTGCGGAATGGTGATACGGTCGAGCGCGTCCTTGGCGTCGTCGCCGTTTTCGATCGTCACGACGCTCCAGCGCAGGCCGGTATCGTTCTTCGCCATCGCGGTGAAGATATGCGTGCCGAGCGGCCGGTCGGGATTGCGGATCGTGACCGGGACCTCGATGCTGGTGTCGAACACCTCGCCGCCGCCATCCGGCGCCGGCTTGTGCGTGTTCCGCCGCACATAGAGCCTCTGCGTCGCGCGGCTGATATAGACAGACACCGGCTCGAGCGCGAGTTTGGCGTCGGTCGCCGCCTTGACCGCATCGGCCTTTTTGGTCGCAGTCGCCTTCGCAGCCTCCTTCGTGGCAGCGACCGCGTCGCGCTTCGGCTGCGCAGCGGCCTTGGCGGTGTCGAGCTGCGTTGCCGCATCGGCAGCCCTGGTGGCGGCCTTCTGCTTCAGCTCCTCGGCCTTCGCGCGGGCCTGATCGGTCTTTGCCGCCGCGAGCGACTTGTCGGCGAAGGCGAGCTCGGCATCGGCGCGGGCCTTCTGCTGTTCCAGCTTGCGCAGCGAGGCGGGAAGCGATGCAGCCTCCTTCGCGGCGATTGCCGCGGCCTTCTTGGCCTCGTCGGCGGCCCGGGTCGCCTCCTCGGCCTCGGCGGAGAGCTTGTCGGCCCGGCTCGGCACCGCCGCGATGGCTTCGCGCTTCGGCACGAACAGCGAGGGATGGGTGAAATCGATCGGGGCCGCGTCGTTCGGCGAGATGATCACGCGCATGCCGATGTTGGTCTTGTCGAACAGCCCCTCCGCAAAGCCGAAGGGCATCCGCACGCAGCCGTGCGAGGCGGCATAGCCCGGCAGCGGCCCGCCATGCAGCGCGATGCCGTTCCAGGTGATGCGCTGCATGTTCGGCATCCAGGCATCGTCATACATGGTCGAGTGGTGGTCCTTGTCCTTCTCGACGACGGCGAAAACGCCGGCCGGCGTCTCGCGCCCGGTGGTGCCGGTCGAGACCGGCGCGCGCAGGATCCAGCCGTCGGCGTCGTAGAAGGTGACCTGCTGGCTCTTGATCGACACGATCGCCATGATCGGCTCGCCCGCCTCCCGCGGCGCCACCGCCTCGGCCGGCTGGCGCGCCTGCTTGGCCGCGGTCGCCGGGTTCGCCACGGCAAGCACGGCCAGCGTCGCAAGCGCAATCATGCCGGGATGGGCCCAACGCCGCATCGCCAGGGTGGATTGCGCCGTCGTCAGTCGGTTTTTCATGCCATGCCCCGGTCGAAATGCCAGTCCGCGCTCATGTCGATTGCGTCTCAGATTGCGATCTTTGGATTAAGAAATCGCAGCCGCCATACGTTCCGTCTGTGGCGATATTCGGCACGTTCCGGCGACAAATCTCTCATATACGACGGCTTGCGCAGGCGGAAGGGTGGCTCGCGGCCGAGGCTGGCCTGAGGCTGGCGGCGATCGCTGCGGCAGAATGTCCGCCTTCGAGGGGGCGGATCCGCCGGTTTTGTCCCCCCATTGCGGTGGAGCGCCGCGGCGATCGCAATCCGGGTCTCAGCGATGCGGACCGAAACCGGCCTATATTCGTTGAACCGGCAGGCTTTGGTTGAGAAGGTGGCTAAATGCCCGGCACCTTCCGGCCTACCCTCGGCGGTAAGCGCCACAGCGGGGCGCGCACCTTCACGACCGTCAGCGGCCTCGCCGCGAGGCGGCCGCAGGCGTCGGCGAGGCGGTTGAGGTCAAGGCTGCCTCTCCAAAGGAGACGAGTTGCAGCCGCTCCTCATCCCACAAGGTCAGCCGCACGGTCCGCAAGCTCTGGAGCAGCGTGATCCGTCCGACGCCGGCGAGTTGCGGATGGTCCCGCAACACGTCCGGCAGGCGATAGCAGGGAATTCGGCTGCTCAAATGATGGATGTGGTGGACGCCGATATTTGCCGTGAACCATCGCAAGACAGCCGGCAATTGGTAGTGCGAGCTGCCGTGCAGCGCAGCGTCGTGAAAATTCCAGGTCTCGTCATGGGACCAGTAGGTGTGCTCGAACTGGTGCTGGACGTAGAACAGCCAGACACCGATCGACGCAGCCAGAACGACGATCGGCAGGTGGACCAACAGGAATGGCCCATAGCCGACCAGCCAGATCATCGCGGCGACGAGAATCGCGATCGCGACGTTCGTGCCCATTGTGCTCAGCCAGGGCTTCCAGCCGCCGCGCATCAGCCCGACCGGCAACCGATGCTTCAAGATGAACAAATACGTGGGACCGACGCCAAACATCACGATGGGATGCCGATACAAACGATACAGCATCCGGCGCCATCGCGATTGGTCGCGAAACTCTCGCACGGTCAACGTATCGATGTCCCCCGAGCCCCTGTGATCGAGATTGCCGGAGTTGGCATGATGGCGGGCATGGTTTTGCCGCCAGTAATCGTACGGTGTCAGTGTCATCACGCCGATGGCTCGGCCGACCCAGTCGTTCGCAACGCGGCCGCGGAAGAACGAGCCATGTCCGCAATCATGCTGGATCATGAACAGACGGACCAGCAAACCCGCCGCGGGCACCTCGAGCAGCAGAGCAAACCAATAGCCGTGGTCAAGAGCAGCCCAGATCAGAGCCCAGATGACGCAGAGCGGCACCGCCGTGATCACCAGTTCGAGAACACCGCGCGCACTGTCGGCCTCGCGATAGCGGGCGAGCAACTGCGCCGACGCGCGGATCTCCGGCGTTCCTTTAGTCATTTCTGGTCTGCTCCCGATGTCCACCGAAGAAGTACTGTTATCGCCCACGGACGCCTCCGGCAGCAGTCATGAGATCGTGCCCCGCACGCGCTCATATTGATCCGTACCAGGATGTCCTGCTGAGCAATATTGCTCACGCCGGGAGCCGGCGTTGTCGCCGAATTAGCCTGCCCCCCATGACACAGCGCGACTGAGATGGAAAGGGTTAGGTCGGACGCATTCGCCGGTCGGCCGGCGATTTTCCGGCAATGTGAGCAATATAGAACAGAGGCTGACGGGCGAGCGCGGCATGCTCACCACATCGCAGCCGTCGAATCGGCTGTTATCGGCGGCGGCCAGCACACCCCGCCATATGGGCAGGAGCTTCATATGTCCGAGGTCTATGCTCGTCCAGAACCGACGCTGATTCCGATACCCCGGCCACTCTGCCCGGCCTGCCAAAGGCGCATGATTCTGGTCCACGTCGGGGCAAATTGCGACGGTCCCAATCTGCGAATCTTCGAATGCTCCAGGTGCGGGAACGTCCGCAAAATATCCATGGACGATCCGATGAGATCAGCCAGGTAGCAGCTGAAGGGAAACGCGCGAGGAAGCGGCCCCAGCACGGGGGTGCGAACCAGGGCCGCCATTCATCAGATATGATGAGTGGGCATCACATCCGGTCGCCATCACCAAGTCACCCCGGTGACGTTCGTTCCAGGCAGACTCTCACGACGCGCGCCTACCAGCGTTTGCGCCAAACGCCGCCCCAGCTTCCGCCCCACCCTCTTCGTCCGCGGACGAGCCCCATGATCATCAGCAGCAAGACCGCGCCGACCGCAGCGTCGATGATCTGCGAGACGATCCCCGAACCGAGATGAATTCCCAGTTGTGGGAATAGCCAGCTCGCAATGAAGGCGCCCGCTATTCCCACGGCGAGGTCGCCGACCAGACCCAAGCCCGTGCCCATGACGATCTGGCCCGCAAGCCAACCGGCCGCGATGCCCACAACCAATATGACGAAAAGGCTTTCACCAGAGATGTTCATTTTCACATCCTCACCAACGGACGACCAAGCGGTGTTCCGTCGCCGGTCAGCCTAGACCTGAGCAGGGGTGGATGATGTGCAAAACTGCTCAGATGCCGATCGCGTGATCGGCGCGGCTCACGATCAATTGCGGACTATTCCTTCAAAGGTGAGCAATTCTGCTCTGCGGCAGAGCGAGCCAACCGATACAGTCTCTAACGGCGCCTCCCGACCGGCGCGACGAGCCGCGTCGGCAAGTGACCGGCTATGCCTCTGCAGGTTGGTCCAGGAGATCTCATATTGACCATCAGAACAACGCGGACCACCGTCTCGTTCGCCAATCCCTTCGTGCTTCAGGGCCTGGAGGGCGCTCAGCCCGCCGGTGAATATGTCGTCCTCACAGACGACGAGCAGATCGAAGGGTTGTCGAGGATCGCCTATCGGCGCGTGGCGACGCTGTTTCAGACGCCCGCGAGGTCTGCCTCCCAACTGCTGATCCAGTCCTATGCGATCAGCCAAACGGAGCTGGATGCCGCACTCATGAAGGACCGGCATCAGACGGTCGTACGGCATTGAGCGCAGGCGAGGCTTATGGCGAGCCGGCCGAAGCCGCCGCCACAATTGCCTCGTCGGGATCACCGGCAGGCCCGTGGGTGGAAGCAAGATTTGCCTAACGCGCCCGGCACCGGGCCTGCTAAACTGAAGGTCCTTCCACCAGGTTTTTGACGACGTCATGCCAAGAGCGGTGAAAAGCGCGTTCGACCCAAAACTCTTTCTCGCCAAGGTCGGCGACGGCAAGGCCATATTGAATTTCGACAAGAACCAGGTCGTGTTCTCGCAAGGCGACGCCGCGGATACCGTTTTCTACATCCAGAAGGGGAGGATCAAGGTTCTCGTCGTCTCCGAGCAGGGCAAGGAAGCCGTGGTCGGGATCATGGAGCCCGGACAATTCTTCGGCGAAGGCTGCCTGAACGGCCATCCCTTGCGGATCTCGACGACGATGGCGATGGAGCGGTGCGTGATCACGTCCATCGCGAAATCGGCGATGCTTACGGCACTCAAGGGTGAACCAAAGTTCTCCGAGTTGTTCATGGAGTATCTGCTCAGTCGAAACAGCCGCATCGAAGAAGACCTGATCGATCAGTTGTTCAATTCGAGCGAGAAGCGGCTTGCGCGTCTTCTCCTGCTGCTGGCGAATTTTGGCAAGGATGGCGCCCCGCAGCCCATCTCGGCGCAGGTCAGTCAGGAGACCCTCGCAGAGATGATCGGGACAACCCGCTCACGTGTCAGCTTCTTCATGAACAAGTTTCGCAAGCTCGGTTTCATCACCTACAACGGCAAGATCGAGGTTCACAGTTCCCTCCTGAACGCGGTCTTGTATGACAAGCCTGAGATCGTGAGGGACGACTGAGACGGTTGGAGGCAAGAACGCTTCGAGCCGTCTCCTGCAACGATATGAAGGTACCCCATGAAAAAGCCGACCGCGCACGTCGACGAGATCGCGCCGAGAATCATTCAAAGGGCGGACGTCGCACCGGCCGATGGCTTCACGCTTGTGGTCGATGGCCACTTCAAGACCCGCTACGACAGCGAAACGGCTGCCCGAGAAGCCGGCGCCGAGTTGCTCGGCAGGTTCCCGATGCTGCAAATCCTGGTCTACGATGCTGCGACCGGGGTGCGGTCGCCGCTGCAATAGATTCGCGGCCAAAGGTCCGGGACGGCAGTTCGCGACTGCCGGCCTGCGCCGGGCGCCTCGTCAGCTCCGGCTAGACGCCCAGCGCCTTCCGGTTGAAGGTCCGCAGGAGGCGCAGCGACAGCGTTCGCACATTTGCGACATTGAGAAGCCACGCCGCGGCGGCGTAAGCGAGCCCGCCGGCGAGGCTCACGATGATCAGCGCGACGAAGCCGGTGCCGTTGACCTGCGATCGCGCGATCAGGATCGCAGCCGCCATCGCCGCGGCGGAGGCGCCAACGCCGGCGAGACGGTTGACGTCGAACGGCACGGGATGGGCACGGTGCATCAGCGCGACGGCGACCACGAAGCCGATCGCCTCGGTCGCAAGCGTCGCCAGCGCGGCGCCATTGAGGCCGTAACCTGCGACCAGTACAAACATCAGCGCGACGCTCACCACCAGGGTGAGGAACGACTGCGCCGCCAGCATGAAGGGCCGTTCGGCGAGCTGAAAGCTGATCTGGACGTAGAACTGATTGGCGATGCCGAAGAAGCGGGCGAGCACCAGGGTCGGCAGCAGCGCCGACACGCCGGCGCGGAAATCGACACCGACCAGCGTGCCTGCGACCTGATCCGCCGCCAGCGCCAGCCAGATCGCGACGGGCGCGACGACGACGAGCAGCAGCTCGAGACTCTCGGTGAGCCGCTCGCGCGTGGTCTCATTGTTCTTCTCCGACAGCGATCGGAACACGAGCGGAACGGTCGCCGCGGCGACGCTGGAGGCGATCATCACCATGAACTGGCGCGGCAGATCGGCGGCGACGCCAAAGATGCCGGCGGCGTCCTTGCCGAGGAGATAAGCGACGATCAGACGGTCGCAGGTCGAGTACAGCGCGACCGAGAGACCGGCCAGCGTCAGCGGCAGGCCATAGCGCGCCAGCTGCATGAACTGGCTGCGCTGGAAGCCTGCGATCCTGGTGCGGTCGCCGACGAGATTGAGGATGATGCCGGTCAGCGAGCCCAGCCCGAACGCCGCGAGCAGGCCCATGCCGCCCCAGCCGAGCCAGATCCCGAAGAGACCGAAGCCGACGCTCGATACGCTGCGGACGATCGAAATCGCCGCGAACCGGTAGGGGCGCAATTTGGCGCGCTCGAACTCCTGGCCGACATCGACCGCATTGGCCATGATCGCGACGAACATGCTGGCGAGCAGCAGCTCGACGCTGACGTCGCTGCGGAACAGGAAGACCAGCGGGGTCGCGGCACAGAGCACCGCGACCGTGAGCCCAAAGGCGACCATCGCCGTGCCGCGAAAATCCACCTCCGCCGACATCGCCTGATAACGGGACACCGACAGCTTGATCCAGGCGAAGAAGATCGCACCCAGAATGCCGGCAAGGCTGATGCCGACGACATAGACGCCGTACTCTGCGGGCGTCAGCAGCCTCGTGTAGGCGGTGACCGCAAAGAAGCCCACCACCGCAGGCAGGATGTAGGCGACCAGGTAGATGGAGAAATGGCGGTTCAGCATGCGGGCACGGGACCGGAAGCGGTCATGCGAGTTTTGCGGCCGTTAATCAGTCGGACCTTGGCGTGGCGATCGACTGCGCCGCAGCATCCCCGAAGAGTGTCACATAAGTCTGCAAATCGGGCCGCGAATGGAGCCACGCGGCGGATTTCGCGCGTTAGCGTTAAATTTGCCCTTTCCTCGAACCGGCTGCCGCGATCACCGAAAAGAAACCATGATTCAGGCGCCGTGCGACCTTTTCCAGCGCATGACCACGCCGGAACAGCGATGTGGCGGTATACGCGTTGACGCGCCGGATACCCGGCAAAGGTTAACCCAACACGACGAAACCCCGGCGTCGCACGGCCCCGCTTGGTACGATGGCGCGTTGGTTCCCGAGGGAATGCCGTGGCCAGGCTCGACAGACGCGAATTCCTTCTCGGCACCGCCGCAACGCTTGCGGCGGGCGCATCCGCGTCGGCCTTGCCGGCATCGAAACTTGCCCGGCGCCGTCCCGGCTTCGGCGCTGCGGCCACGCTCTGGGACCTGCAGGCCGATCCGCGGCTTGGCGAGGCCATCAGCACCTATTGCACGCAGGTCGTGCCGGTGCTCGAGCTGAAATGGCCGATGCTGCGGCCGAACGCACACACGTTTGCGTTCGAACGCGCCGACGCGATCCTGGATTTTGCGCAGGCGAACGATCTGACGATGCGCGGCCACGCGCTCGCCTGGTATCACGACATTCCGGACTGGACCAAGCAGATCAAGGACGCCAAGGGCGTCGAGCGTGCGTATCTCGACCACATCGGCACCGTCGTCTCCTACTACAAGGACAAGCTGACGTCGTGGGACGTCGTCAACGAGCCGATCCCGGACAATCCCCGCAGTCCGAAAGACCGGCGCGACACGTTCTGGACGCAGCATCTCGGCAGCAGCTGGATCCCGCTCGCCTTCCGCACGGCGGCCGCGGCCGATCCCTTCGTCAAGCTCGCGATCAACGAATACGATATCGAATCGGCGAAGGATTCCTTCATCGCCAAGCGCGCAGCCTACCGCAACCTGATCATGGAGCTGCTCGACCAGGGCGTGCCGCTGCACGCCGTGGGATTGCAATCGCATCTGCATGCCGAGCTCGAGATCGACACGCATGGGCTGGCCGAATTCGTCACCGAGCTGCGCTCGTGGGGGCTGGACGTTCTCGTCACCGAACTCGACGTCGACGATCAGAAGCTGACAGGCAATCCGGCCGAACGCGACGCCATCGTCGCCAAGCGCGTCGACGATCTGCTGACGGCCATTTCGGCCAGCGGTCCGGTGCGCTCGATCCTGACCTGGGGCCTCTCGGATCGCTACAGCTGGATCAACGGCACCTTCGCCCGCGCGGACAAGCAGCCGAACCGCCCGCTGCCGCTCGACGGCGAGTTCAAGCCGAAGCCGTTCATGGACGTCATCAGCAAGTTCACAAAGGACGTTTAGAGCAGCTTGCTCTAGCGCGTCTTCGGCGTCTCGAATTCGGCCGTGTCCCCCATATGATCGGGAGACAGGCTCGGTCCGCGACGGTCGCGCGAGCTGAGACGGAACACGTCGCGGATGTCGTCGATCGAGGTCGACGAATAGGACTGGATGCAGAGCGCGACCTGCTCGGGCGCGGCGGCGTGCATCATCGCCTCGATGGCCGGACGGTCGAGGCGCGTGTCATCCCAATGCGAGACCGCGATACTGTCTTCCGTCACCCGGTGCGCGGCCAGGTGCTTCGGCGAATTGGCAACGAAGTGGCCGTAGAGCAGGTACTCGGAAAACTTCTTCTTCCGGCACAGTGCGAGAGCCCAGCTGAGGCCCGTCGCCGACTTGATGGCGTCGGTCATCGCGCGCGCTGTGTCCTTGTCCCAGACCAGCGCGTTGCCGACATAATCGTCCGCCGGGAACGCACGCTCCTTGACACCGAGAAGCTGATCGACGGTGCGCAGCCACAGCACATGCAACGGATGGTCGGCGTCGATCCCCCTGCGCGTGACGAACAGCGGCGTCTTCTCGCCGCCGGCATAGTGGCCGACGTCGAATTCGCGGAAGAACAGATTGTCCGAATCCAGGATGCAGACGCGCTGCTCGGGCGCGTTGAGGACGCCGGCGATCTTCAGGATCTGCTGGATGTGCCAGCCATGCACGGGCGACGACAGCAGCGACAGCCAGACGCGTCGTTTGCTGATGAACTGGAGCGCCGGAGGCAGCGCGAACAGCCATTTCGGCAGATATCGCGAGGCCGGAACGATGACGCGCTTGTCGGAAGCGAACCGCTCGAACAGCGGCACGTCCTCATCGTTAACGAGAACATAATGCCGCGTATATCCCGTCAGCCAGGTGTCGATGCTCTCGCTGAGCAGCGAAAAGCGTTCGATATCCTTGGCATAGCTGGCAGTCAGCAGTGCAACGGAATGCATAGAGCGTGCTCAAATGGCCATCAAGCCCCAGTCATAACCGCACCCGGAGGCGGGGGAAACTCGCAACCTGAATCAAGGTAAAGTGAAACGAAGCATCAGCCATCCGACGGCAGCCCCTGCTCGATGGCGCGAAACCGCAGCGGCGCCAGGGCGGAGGCGCGCTGCCACCAGTCGGCGACGCGGTCGTCGAGCGCGGTCGTACCGCGGCCCCGGCCGGGAAAGATCCGGATCTGCTGGACCGGCTCCGCCTCGAACCCCTTGCCCTTGCGCGTGATCCTGATGACGGCGCCTTCGCGGTCCCGCTGGGTCAGCGGCACCAGAAGGCGACCGCGCGGACGGAGCGACTGGAGCCAGAGCGGATGCGGATGCGAGAAGCCGGCATGCACGATGATCACATCGGCGGGCGCGCCGATGTCCTCGCATCCGTCGCCGCGGACGACCTCGACATTGCGGTAGGCGCGAAGATAGTTCGCGGCACGAGCCGCAAGCCGCTCGTCGCATTCGATTGCACGCACCCTGCCCTTCGGACCGACGATCCTGGACAGCACCGCCGAGAAATAGCCGAGCCCGCAGCCGATCTGGACCACGCGGTCCTTCTCCCCGACATCGAGCAAATCGATGAAATGCGCCCACAGGCTCGGCAGACCGGTGTCGAGCTTGCGGCGCGCGTCGATCGCGACCAGCACATTGTCCTGGAGATGAACGGGATCGGCGTCGGGTGTCAGCCGGTAGCTGCGCGCCGCCTCGCTCTTGATGCGCCAGGGTCCTTTCGCCAGAAAATCCTCGCGCGGCACGGCGGCGAGCGCTTCGAGCAGGCGCTTCGAGGAAATCCGCTCGCGCTTGGCGATTCTTTCCACGTAGCGCGCACGCGCGGCGGCGAGATCGCTCATGTCAGGGATCGGCCCGTTCACGAACGGGCGCGTCCGACCCGAGCTCGTTGACCAGCTGCATCGCCTGCTTCAGGTCCGGCGTGTAGAAACCCTCGCTGAACCTGGCGACGATCGGCACGAGCAGGAGCCTTGCGTGCTCGCGCTTGCCGGCCTCGAGCGACAGGCGCGCGAGGCTGACGGCGGTGCGAAGCTCCCAGGACAGCGCGCCCTGCTTGCGCGCGATCTCCAGCGACAGGCCGAACAGATCCTCGGCCTCCTGCACCGAGGCCGGGTCGCCGTCCGACAGCGTGATCTCGCCTTGCAGGCGATAGACCTCGGCAAGATAGGAGTGATCGCCGGTCCTTCTGGCGGTCGCGAGCGCGCCGTCCAGCGCGCGCAAGGCGGCATCCCGCATCCCGACCTTGGCGTAGGCTTCCGCGAGCAGGCAGCGGAACCAGCAGCCGGCGAGCCAGGAATCCATCGCCTCATATTCGTCGAGGCCGAAGCGCATCTGGCTGAGGCCTTCGTCGGCTTCGCCGAGCTGGGTCAGCGCCCAGCCGCGCAGGATCGCGGCCTGCTGCTTCCAGTGCAGGAAATTGTGTTCGGTGGCGATGATCATGGCGCGGTTGGCGTGGTCGCGCGTGCCCTCGACGTCGCGCAAATGCTGGCAGAGATAGGCGCCGAACACGAGCGCGAAGGCGAGCGTGAAGGGGTGGCGGATCTTCTCGGCATTCGCGATCGCCTGCTCGCTGTGCTGGCGCGCCGCGTCGGGCCGGCCGAGGAACCACAGGAGATAGCCGAGATAGGACAGCGAGACCACGCCGGGATCGGTGCCGTGGCGCTCCATCAGGTCGGAGTGCAGATCGGGGCTGTAGAGGTTGATGCAGCGGTGCAGATGATGCTGCGAGGCGGCGAAGCGGCCGCGATAGAGCATGGTCATCGCGATCGAGCGATGCGCCTCGATCAGATAGCCGGTCTGCTGTGCCGGCTGCGTCCGCTCGTTCAGCCGCTCGCGCTTGGCGAACTTCAACAGCTCGACGCTGAGATCGTGCGCGCGGGTGAGATCGGCACGGATGAAATGGCAGACCCAGAGGCCGCGCGTGGCGGCAAAGGCCTTTTCGTCGTCATCGAGCTGCTGGCCGAGCTCGAGCGCGCGGATGTAATTCTCCTCGACCTCCTGCACGGCATAGCCCTTGGCGGCGATCAGCGCGTTGCCGAGCGCGATGCGCAGCTCGAGCTCCATCTCGTCGGCGCCCTGCATGCGCGCATTGGCCTGCACGACGCTGAGGCCGCGGCGCAGATGGCCGATCGCCTCGAGATTGGCGCCGCTCTTGGCCGCCTGTTTGCCGGCCTTGAGCCAGAAGCTCGCGGCACCCTCGCTCTGGCCGGATTCGGTCAGATGATGGGCGAGCAGCTCCGGCTCGCGCTCGGTCTTCTCCGGATACATCTCGGCAAGCACCTGCGCGATGCGGGCATGCAGCTTGCGCCGCTCGCTGTGCAGCAGGCTCGCATGCGCGGCGTTCTGGATCATCACGTGCTTGAACGAGTAGAGCGCATCCGGCGGATGGCCACGGCGCATGATCAGCCCGGCTTCCTCCAGATGGTTGAGCGCGGCCTCGATCTGCTCCGCCGACGTGTCGGCGACGGCCTGGAGCGTCTCGTAGGAGAACTCGCGGCCGATGGTGGCGCCGATCTGCGCGATCCGCTTGAACGGGCCCATCCGGTCGAGCCGCGCCATCAGCGAATCCGTCAGGGTTGCCGGGATCGCGAGTTGCCGCCACGGGCCCGACAGCACGTAGCGCCCGTGCCGCTCGGTCAGGAGGTTGGATTCGAGAACGGTCTTGGTCAGCTCTTCCAGAAACAGCGGCACGCCGTCGGTCTTGACGATGATCTCCTCGACGACCTCCTTGGGCAGCTCCCGTCCGGCGACGCGTTCGACCAGCGTCGCGCGCAGCTGCCGGCTCAGGCGGTTCAGCACCAGGGTGGTGATGTGCGAATGCGCGTTCCAGCTGGGCTGGAATTCGGAGCGGGCGGTGATGACGACCAGGATCGGCCGGTTCTGCACCCGGTCGACGAGGAGGTCGATGACCTCGCGGGAGGTCGGATCGATCCAGTGCAGGTCCTCGAACGCGATCACCAGCGGCATCTCGCGCGCGAGGCCGAGGAAGTGATTGACCAGCGCCGCGACCGTCGCATCCTTCTGCTGCTGCGGCGACAGCTCGAGCGGCGGATAGCGGTCTCCGGTCGGTATGGACAACAGCGCGGCAAACAGCGGCGTGACCTGCTCGATGTCGCCATGAGCCGCGGCGATCGCGGTCTCCAGGCTCGCCAGCGACAGCGCGGACGCATCCTCGCGGTCGAGGCCGAGCGAGAATTTGAGTTGCTCGGCGAACGGATAGAACGCGGTGGACGTGTAGTAGGGCGAGCACTGGAACGAGACCTGTCCGTGGCGGTCGCCCGCGATCCGCTCGAAAATCTCCTGGATGACGCGCGACTTGCCGATGCCGGGCTCGCCGAACTTGACCACGACCTGGCCGTCGCCGTCCTTGGCCTGCTGCCAGCGGCCCATCAGCAGCGCGATCTCCTCCTCGCGGTTGACGAGCGGGGTCAGCCGCGTGCCCATCGCGGCGGCGAAGCGGGTCTCCACCCGCGAAGCGCGCACCACGTGCCAGGCTTGCGCCTTCTCCGAGATGCCCTTCAGCGCATGGACGCCGAGATTGCGGTAGTCGAACTTCCCCTTCAGCAGCGACTGGGTCGAGGCGGAAATCACCACGCCGTTGGGCGGCGCCAGGCCTTGCAGGCGCGCAGCGAGATTGACGGTTTCTCCGACCGCGGAGTCGCGCTCTTCGGTGCCCTGTCCCACGAGATCGCCGACCACGACGAGACCGGTCGCGATCCCGATGCGGACCGCGGGCGAGTGGCTGAGCGCGCCACGCGGCTCGATCGCGCGAGCGGTCGACAGCACCCGCACGATCTCGAGCCCTGCACGCACCGCGCGCTCGGCGTCGTCCTCATGTGCGGTCGGATAGCCGAAATAGACCAAAATACCGTCGCCGACGAACCGGGCGGCAAAACCCTCGTAATGCTTGACCACGCGGACGCAGGTCTCGCGGAAGCTTGCGATCATGTCGCGCACGTCTTCCGGATCGAACTGCGCCGAGAGCGAGGTGGAATCCACCATGTCGCAGAACATGGTGGTGAGCTGGCGCCGTTCGGCTCCGACCTCCACCCGGGTCGGCGGAGGTGCCGCCGCGGCGGGCGCCTCCGCCGTTTCAGCCCGGAACAGCGCCGCCATCGCCCGCTGGAGCCGCTTGCGATCGCCAAGAGGCAATCCGAGCTCGACCAGGTCGGATTCGGTCAGATCCCCCATGACATCGAGATCGAGACGGTGCTGCGCGAAGAGATCGGAGTAGTGCGCAAGGCCGATACCTTCGAGCCAGCGCTTCAGCCCGCCATCCGCTTCGGTGCCCGGCTCATTCTCCAGCATGGTGATTCTGCCCAACCTTCACTCCGTCGAAGGGCTTTAGGCCCCTCAACCACAGATTTTGGGGCCCGAACTTCACCTCAGACTGGACGCATTCCCTAACTTCTAGGAAGAATAGCTCAATCAGATCAAAAAGGAATGGCATTGTCGGACATTGCATCCGGAGCGAGAACGGTCGGCGCGAGCGGCGAAACGAAGATCTTTTCCCATATCGGCGGCCTTCTCGACTTCTACGCCCGCAGGACGCCGGCGGCGCCCGCCCTGCTCGCCCCTGGCCGGCCGGCCCTCACCTACGGCGCGCTTGGCGAGCGGACGCAGGATCTGGTCCGCACGCTCCGCGGGCTCGGCATCGCTCCGGGTGACCGGATTGCGGTGGCGTTGCCGCGCGGCGCCGACAGCGCGCTGGCAATGATCGCGGTCGCTTCGACCGGCGCCTGCGTCCCCGTCAATCCTGATCTGACCGCGGACGAGCTGCAACGCTATTTCAGCGAATTGAAGCTGACGGCACTCGTCACCCGGGCCGACATGAACTCGGCCAGTCGCGACGTCGCCAGGGCGCTCGATATCGCGGTGATCGATTTCGTGCCGGGGCCGAAAGACGATCTCGGCGGCTGCGCGTTCGTGGGCCCCACGATCGGTCCGGCGCGCACGAGCGGCGCCTCGCGCGGCGACGACGATGCATTCATCCTGTTGACGTCGGGCACGGCGGCGCGGCCGAAAATGGTGCCGCTCACGCATCGCAATGTGTGCCTGTCCGCCACCAATGCCGGCCGCGTGCTGTCGCTCACATCCCATGATCGCCTGCTCAACGTCCTGCCGCTGTTTCACGCCCATGGTCTGATCTCGGGCCTCCTGACGGCGCTGGCCGCGGGCTCCAGCGTGATCTGCACCGACGGTTTCGACGCCTCGTCGTTCTTCGGCTGGATGCGGGAGCTGCAACCGACCTGGTACACGGCGGTACCGACCATTCATCGCGCGCTGCTGACGGCGGCGGAAGCGAATCCGGACCGTGCCCGGGCCTCGTCGCTGCGCGTGATCCGCTCGGCCTCGGCCTCGCTCGCGCCCGCGATCCTTGGCGGACTGGAGGCGACGTTCGGCGTTCCCGTGCTCGAGACCTACGGCATGACGGAGGCGGCCTCGCAGATCGCCGCCAATCCGTTCGAGCTGCGCAAGGTCGGATCGGTCGGCCGCGCTGCAGGGCCCGAGATCGCGATCATGGACGAGACGGGCCGCATGCTTGCGAGCGGCAAGCACGGCGAGATCGTGCTGCGCGGAGCGAACATGTCGCGTGGCTATCACAATGACGAGGCGGCGACCCAGGCCGCATTCCGCAACGGCTGGTTCCGGACCGGCGATCTCGGCTATCTCGATGCCGACGGTTATCTCTTCATCGTCGGCCGCATCAAGGACGTCATCAATCGCGGCGGGCAGAAGATCTCTCCGCTGGAGGTGGAAGAGGTCCTGCTCAGCCATCCGGCAGTGCTGGAGGCCGGTGTCTTTGCCGTTCCGCACCCAAAGCTCGGCGAGAACGTCGCCGCCGTCGTGGTGTTGCGGGCGAATTCCGAGGCGACCTCGGACCAGTTGCGCCAGTTCGCGCGAAAGCGTCTCGCGGCCTACAAGGTGCCGAGCCTGATCCGCAGCGTGGCGGCGCTGCCGAAGGGCGCCAGCGGCAAGGTCAAGCGCAATGCACTGGCCGATCTGATCGCGACGGCGGAGGACGCCGACGCGGCGCGCCTGCCGCGCACCACGCTGGAAACGCAGCTCGCGGAGATCTGGGCCGGCCTGCTTGAGCTGCCGCAGGTCGGCATCGATCAGGACGTCTTCGCGCTCGGTGCGGACTCGCTCGCGGTGACGCAGATGCGCTCGCGCCTGCGCGAACGCTTCAACGTCGACTTCTCGTTCGAGGACATTTTCGATTGCGCCACGGTCGCCGCGCTTGCGGCCCGGCTGGAGACTGCCGCAACCCATCGCGAAGCGACACTGCCGGCCTGGCGCCGGGCCCTAGCTGCGACAGCGGACGCGCCGCTGTCGTTCCAGCAGCAGCGGATGTACGTGCTCTCGCGGCTCGATCCGACCCGCTACAACTATAATGTCGTCGAAGTCGCGCTTCTCAAAGGTCTGGTCGACGTCGCCGCGCTTTCTGCGAGCCTCACTGCAATCTGCGCCCGCCATGAGGCGCTGCGCTCGGTCTTCATCGAACGGCAGGGCGAGCCGGCGCAGCTTGTGTTGCGATCGCCGCCTAAATTCGAGCGGATCAAGCTCAAGCCCTGCCCGGCAGACAAGCAGGCCGCGGTGATCCGGCGCGAGGCGCTCAAGCTCGCGCAATATAAGTTCGATCTGGCGCACGAGCCGCCGCTGAAGGTCACGCTGCTGTCGTTCGACAAATCCAGCCACGCTCTCGTGGTCAATTTGCATCACCTCGTCACCGATGGCTGGTCGCAGCGGCTGTTCTGGGAGGAGCTCGCCGCCCATTATGCCGCGGCACGCAAGAGCAGCGTAGCGGCGCTGCCCTCGCCCAGTTTCCAGTATCGCGACTTTGCGCTGTGGCAGCAGAGCTGGGCGCGAACGCCGGCGGCAAAGGAGCAGCTCGACTACTGGCGGGCGCAACTCGACGGCGTCACCACGCTGCCGCTGCGGACCGACCGACCACGGCCGGAGATCTGGAGCGGTCACGGCGCCCGTCACTATTTCGAATTCTCCAGAACCCTCTCGGGCGATGTCCGCGCGCTGAGCCAGGACCAAGGCGTCACGCCCTTCATGACCCTGCTCGCGGTGTTTCAGTGCCTGCTCTTCCGTCACACCTCGCATGAGGATGTCGCCACCGGATCGCTGATCGCCAATCGCAACCAGATCGAGAGCGAACGCCTGATCGGGCTGTTCGCCAACACCCTGATCCTGCGCAACGATTTTGGCGGTGATCCGAGCTTCGGCGAAATGTTGCGGCGGGTGCGGCAGGTGACGCTGGATGCCTACCGCAATCAGGATCTCCCGATCGAGGAGGTGCTGCGTGCGCTCCAGATCGCGCGCCGGAGCGACGGCAACCCGCTGTTCCGGATCATGTTCATCCTCCAGAACGCCTCGATCGAGGCGGCACGCTTCCCCGGCCTGTCGACGCGGCGGCTGGAGGTCGATCCAGAAGTGGCGCGCTTCGACATCACGCTCGAGCTGGTCGAGGCCGACGGGCGCTTCACCGGGTTCTTCGAATACGCCACCGATCTGTTCGACGCGGCCACGATCGAAGACATGGCTGCTCAATTCAAGACCCTGCTCAAGGCCGTCATCGCCAATCCGGATCAGCGCATCTCGCGCCTGCCGCTGCTGACCGAAGCCGAACGCCGGCAAACGCTGGCGAAAGGCCACGGCGTGCCGGCCAATTTCACCACCCGCGGCAACTTAAGCGAACGCTTCGACCGTCAGGCCAGGACGACGCCGAACGCTGTTGCGGCGTCGGACGGACACACATCCCTGAGCTATCGCGAACTGGCCCGGCGCAGCCAGGCGGCTGCGCGCTGGCTAGCCCGCGAAGGCGTCGGGTCCGAGAGCGTGGTCGCCTTGCTCGCGCAGCGCGGCCCCGATCTGCTCGCCGCAATGATCGCGGTGCAGCGCGTGGGCGCGGCCTTCCTGAATCTCGATCCCGACCAGCCGCCAGCGCGGCTTGCGACCATTCTCGGATCGAGCTGCGCCCGCGTGCTGCTGACCGGGCGCGCCCAGTCGGCCATGGTCGAGGCGCTGATCGAGCCGCTGGTCGAGCGCATCCAGGTGGCCGAGCTCGAAGACGCGATCGCGCCAGGGGCGACCAAGCCGGCCCGCGCCGCGCGGCGCGCAGCATCCAGCCTCGCCTATCTCATCTATACGTCCGGCTCCTCGGGCGCGCCGAAGGGCGTCATGATCGAGCAGCGCGGGCTGTCGAACCATCTGGCGTCGCTGATATCCGGGCTGAACCTCTCGGCCAGGGATGTGATCGCGCAGACCGCGCCGCAGAGCTTTGTCATCTCGGTCTGGCAGTTCCTCGCCGGACCGATGGTCGGCGCCCGCGTGCACATTTGCGGCAACGCGATCGTGCAGGACCCGATCCTGCTCGCGCAGGAGATCGAGCGCGAGCACATCACCGTGCTCGAGATCGTCCCGTCGCTGCTGCGGGTGATTCTCGATCGCATGGACGAGGCGAAGATCCAGCGCGCCTTCGCAAGGTTGCGCCTCCTGATCTCGACCGGCGAGCCGCTGCCGGTCGATCTCTGCCGCGCCTGGTTCGCCCGCTGCCCGAAGGTGCCGCTGATCAATGCCTATGGTGCGTCGGAATGTTCCGACGACGTCTCCCTGCATCGCCTGACCAAGCCGCCGGCGACCGCGACGGGCAACGTTCCGGTCGGCGCGCCGCTGCCGAACACCCAGCTCTACGTGCTCGACGCCAACCTTGAGCCGCAGCCGGTCGGCGTGACCGGCGAGCTCTGCATCGGCGGCGCCGGCGTCGGACGCGGCTATGTCAACGATCCCGCGCAGAACAAGCAACGCTTCCTGCCCGATCCGTTCTCGCGCCAGGCTGCTAGCCGGCTGTACCGGACCGGCGATCTTGCCCGCCGCCGCGCCGACGGCACGATCGAGTGCCTCGGCCGCGCCGACCATCAGGTCAAGGTTCGCGGCTACCGCATCGAGCTCAAGGAGATCGAGAACGCGCTGGCCGACCATCCGAGCGTGCGCGCCGGCATCGTCGAGCCGCGCCGCGAGGCCAGCGGCGATGTCAGGCTGATCGCCCATATCGTCGCAAGGCCCGGCAGCCGGGTCAGCGCCAGCGAGCTGCGCGAATTCCTGAAGGGCCGGCTGCCCGGCCACGCCATCCCGTCCGCATTCCTGTTCCTGGATCGGGTGCCGCTCAACGCCCATGGCAAGATCGACCGGTCCGCACTGCTGGCGCCCGTGCAGCAGGAAGCGTCGGGGCCGGATGCGGCGGTGCCGGCGCGGCGTTTCACCGAAAAGGTGCTCTCCGACATCTGGATCGATCT
Source organism: Bradyrhizobium sp. WSM2254 (assembly GCF_000472645.1). Classification (NCBI taxonomy): domain Bacteria; kingdom Pseudomonadati; phylum Pseudomonadota; class Alphaproteobacteria; order Hyphomicrobiales; family Nitrobacteraceae; genus Bradyrhizobium; species Bradyrhizobium sp. WSM2254. The sequence goes on from NZ_KI421447.1 coordinate 220,630, forward strand.
GCTGAAGGTCGAGAGCCTCGGTGTCACCGACAATTTCTTCGATCTCGGCGGCCATTCGCTGCTGGCGGGCCAGGCGATGGCGCGCGTCGCCCGTGCGCTCGGCGTCTCGCTGCCGATCAAGACCATCTTCGAGGCGCCGACGATCGAGGAGCTCGCCCGCCGGGTCGACGAGGCCGTGGCCGCCGAGCCGCACAAGCCTGCCGCAAGCGTGTCGCGGCTGATCGAAAGCGGCCCGCCAACGCTCTCGATCGCGCAGGACCAGATGATTCGCATCGAGCAGAACCTGCCGGGCCTGCCGCTGTTCAACCTGCCCTTTGCCTTTCGCCTCCAGGGCCCGCTCGATCCGGCCATCCTCGCCCAGGCGTTCGGCGACATCGTGCGCCGCCACGAATCGCTGCGGACTGCGTTCGGCTGGAACGGCGGGGAGCCCATCAGCCGCCTCGCCACACCCGGCGAACTCGGGCCCGTCCTCACCGTCGAGGTCATCGGCGACGGGCGGCCGCACAACAACAAGCGGCGCCAAGCCCTCGAACTCAGGAAGATCGATCTCCTGATCGAGCAGGAGACCTACACCCCGTTCGACGCCGCGCGGCCGCCGCTGTTGCGGGCACGGCTGTTGCGGCTCCATGCCGACGACCACGTGCTGCTGCTGACGCTGCATCATGCCGCTGCCGACGGCTGGTCGATCGGCGTGCTGTTCGAGGAATTGTCGAGCCGCTATGCGACACTGGCCGGACGTCCCTCGGCGCCGCTGCCGAAACTGCCGCCGGCCTTTTCGGACGTCGCGCGCTGGCAGCGCTGGTGGTGCGGCACCGACGCCGCCCGCCGCCAGGCCGCCGACTGGACGGAGACTCTGCGCGGCGCGGCCCCGGTCTTTGACGGCGACGCAAGCCCGGGCGCATCCACCGGTCACCAACCGCTCAGGCTCGAGCCCGATCTGATCGCGCGGCTCACGGCGTTCGCCGGCCAGCAGAACGCCACGCTGTTCATGTGCCTGCTCACCGGCCTGAAGGCCCTGCTGCTGGCACGGACCGGCCGCACCGACATCTCGGTCGCCACCGCCATGGCCAATCGCGCCCAGCCGGACACCGAGCGAATCGTCGGCCCGTTCGAGAATACGGTGATCGTCCGCACGAAAATCACGCCGGATCTGTCGTTCGCGCAAGCCTTGGTGCGGGTGCGCCAGAGCGTGCTCGATGCGCATGCGCGGCAGGAACTGCCGTTCAATATGCTGGCCGACCATCTGGAGCAGGTGGGGATCGACCCGGCCGCGCTGCTTCAGGTCTATTTCACGCTGCAAAATCCGCTGCGCCAGCCGCTCGATCTGCCGGAGATTGCGGTGCAATCGATCGGAAACGTCGCGCGCGAGGGGCAGCCGGTGCTGCCGATCGACCAGACCTGGCTGTCGCTGATGCTCAAGGAGCGCCCGACCGGAATCACCGGTTCATGCAATTACAAGGGCGAACTGCTCGACGGCCGTATGGTCGGCGAGTGGATGGAGGATCTCGTCGCGCTGCTGGGGACCGCCGCCGCCCAACCCAACACGCCGCTCGGCCGGTTGCTCGATCGCAGGGCGGCTTGACCGGCTGTACAGGACGGGCGAATACTGGTTCACTCGTCAAAGCTGTGAATGACCAAGTTGCATCTTGATTATTTGGCGCCAGCGCGCAAGATTATTCTCGCGTTTCGATTTGGACAATTATTTTAAACCGGGGGAGTGTTATGGGTTTCATCAAATTTACCAAGGGCACCTCGTTGAGCGACAAGGACCGCAAGGCCCTGCAAAAGTTGCTGACTGTCGAGAAGAAGAAGCTCCAGTCCGCGCTGAAGGACGTCGACGCCAGCCTTTCCATGCTGGGCGGCTCGAAGAAGGCCAAGAAGAAAAAGTAAGATTAGTCGGCCGGGACGCCGCACGAATCTTTCGGACAACGGGCCGCTCGCCTGCGAGTTGGGGTCTCGCACAAGCTTGAGCTCGTAAACCGGCCTGCAAATCGACAAGAATTCGCCCGGGTGGACCGATAACAACGGTCCGCTCAGTTGGTTCTTTGATTCTTCCGTCAGGACCGGGGGATTTGGCCTCCGCCTGACGCCATGGGCCTGATTGGATGGCAGACGACAGAATTGAACTGTTTGTCGGACTGATCGAGACTATTGACGCGCCGGGCGCGGCCGATGCGTGCCGGCGCCTGCTCTCGGTCGACGAACGGGTCCGCGCCGACCGCTTCATGTTCGAGCGGCATCGGCGGCAATATATTTTCGCCCATGCCATGCTGCGCCTGGCGCTATCGCAGGTCGCGCCCAACGTCGCTCCCTCCGACTGGTCCTTTGGGGCCGGCCGCTACGGGCGGCCGTTTGTCGCTGCGCCCGCGACCTCGACCGCGCTGCATTTCAGCCTGTCGCATGCCGATGGCTGCGTCGCCTGCGTCGTGTCCAGGCATGAGGCCGTCGGCGTCGACGTCGAAACCGTGTCACGGCGGGTCGCCCCGCTCTCCACCGCGAATCGCTTCTTTGCGCCGGAGGAGGTCGAAACGCTGCGCAGCCTGCCGGAGCCGGCGGCGATCGAGCGCTTCTTCGACTATTGGACGCTCAAGGAGGCCTATCTGAAGGCCAGGGGCTTTGGGCTCAACTTGCCGCTCGACGCCTTCGCGATGCAGGTGTCGCGCGAAGCCATCGAGATCAGCTTCAAACCCGACATCGCCGACGATCCGCAGGGATGGCGCTTCTCGCTGTGCTCGCCCTCCCCCTCGCATCGCCTCGCGATCGCCGACGGCTCCCGCGCGGACGGCGGCCTTCCCATCAGCCGCAATGCCTGGCCGCTCCAGGAAGCGGCTGAATGACGACCTCGCGGCTGCGCGTCTTCCCCGCGATCTCGCGCAACCGCGACCCCAGGACATATGTCGGCGAGCTGATGCGGGTGGCGCAGTTCGCCGACCGCAACGGCTTCGAAGGCATTCTGCTGTTCGAAGGCAACGACGTGTTCGTCGAGCCCTGGGCCATGGCCCAGCACATCATGGCAGGGACGACGCGATCTTCGCCGCTGATCGCCGTCAACCCGGTCTACATGCACCCGTTCACGGCAGCGAAATTCGTCTCGTCCTTCGCGCAGCTCTACGGCCGCAAGGTCTATCTCAACATGATCACGGGGACCGCGGTCAGCGACTTGCAGGGCCTCGGCGACGACCAGTCCCATGCCGACCGCTACGTCCGGCTCGGCGAATTCGTGGCGCTGATGCGGCAATTGCTCTCGAGTCCACGACCGGTGAATGTCGAGGGCCGGTTCTACCGCGCGAGCAATCTGCAACTGCGCCCCCGCCTGCCGGCGGAGCTGATGCCGGAATTCCTGATCGCGGGCCAGTCCGAGGCGGCACAGCGCGTGGCGAAGGAGACCGGCTGCATCAAGATGCAGATGCTGCCGCCCGACCTCGATCGCGGGCTCGACGTATCAGGCATGAATTTCGGCATCTTCGCGCGCGAGAGCCGCGACGAGGCGCGGCAGGCGGCCAAGGCGCGCTTCCGCGACAACCCCGATGATCGCGAGCTGCTCGCGCTCACCGTGGAGAACAGCGACTCCGTGTGGAAGCGGCGGTTGTACGAGGGTCAGAGCGGCGAGCTCGCGGACAATGGCTATTGGCTGCTGCCGTTCCTGACCTTCCAGGCCGACTGCCCCTACCTCGTCGGCAGCTATGCCGAGATCGGCGCGAGGCTGAGGGATTTTGCGGCAAAGGGCCTGACGACAGTCATGCTCGACATGGTCGCGGAGGAGGCCGAGATGCAGCACGTCTGCAAGGCGCTTGCGGCGAGCGGGATGTTTTGAGATTTTTCGCCGCCGCTTGCTGAAGCCTCCGCATCGTCATGGCCGGGCTTGTCCCGGCCATCCGCGCCTTGCTCCGCGGCACGAAGAAACGTGGATGCCCGGGACAAGCCCGGGCATGACGACCTACGGAGCGGCAAAAGCGCACCTCAACGCGCCTCCTCGAATCCTGCCAGCACCGAGGTCAGGTTCGCACCCAGGATGTCCGAGAGATAGCCGCCCTCCTGCACGAACACGGTCGGCAGGCCCATCCTGGCGATGGCCTGGCCGATACGGCGGAAGCCCGGCGTGGTGACGGCAAGGCCCTTCAGCGGATCGTGCTCGGAGGCATCGAGGCCGAGGGCGATGACGAGGGCGCCGGGAGTAAAGGACTCGATCGCCTTGCGCGCAACGTCCATCGCCTGGATGTAGCCGTCGTCGCCGGTGCCGATCGCCAGGGGGATGTTGAGATTGGTGCCGAGGCCCGGGCCTTCGCCGCGCTCGTGCGCATAGCCCCAGACGTAAGGATAATATGCGACGGGATCGGCATGGATCGACACCGTGTACACGTCCGGCCGCGCGTAGAAGATTCCTTGCGTGCCGTTGCCGTGATGGACGTCGACGTCAAGGATCACGACGCGCTCGTGCTTGAGCCGCAGATGAGCCGCGGCGATGGCGCTGTTGTTGAGGAAGCAGAAGCCGCCGGCCATGTCGCGATAGGCGTGATGGCCGGGCGGACGGCAAAGCGCGTAGGTCGCATCCTCGCCGTCCATCACCATCTGCGCGGCGGTGACCGCGACGTCAGTCGCAGCGCAGGCCGCGGCCCAGGTGCCCGGGCCGATCGGCGCCGCAGTGTCGGCGGTGTGCCAGCCGAGCCTGCCGACGATGTGGGTCGGATAGGTCGCGGCGTGGCGCACGGGATGGATGTTGCCGATCATCTCGGGGCCGGAATCGCCGAGCGCAGTCCAGGCGTCCCAGGCCTCGCTCAGGAACGACAGGTATTCCGGGCTGTGAATGCGCGCGCGGGGCCCCTGCCCGAATGTCGTCGGCTCCACCAGTTGATGCTTGCCGTCCTTCAACCCCTTGAGCAGGCGGTCGGCGCGCTCGGGCTGCTCGGTGGTGCGTTTGACGACGCCGCGAACCAGGAAGAATTGCGGATCATGGCTGCGGTGCAGTTCGGTATGGACGGCTTTCACTCAAACACTCCGTGGGTCGCTTTGACGGTGCCACAGATTCTTGAGCGCTGCGGCGGCCAGATGCAAGCAAGAAGAATGCCGCCGCTGTCGTACCGCCCTGTGTCGGAAGCAGATCGCCCCTGAGGCTCAGCAGCGCCCGCGCTGGAGACAGTGCTCGCGACCCGGCTGGTCGGTACGGAAGGCCTCGACGAAGCCGCCCTGGCGCTGCGTGACGAAGACGGTCTTGCCGTCATTGCCGCCGAAGGCGAGGTTGGTCGGCTCCTTGCCTTTCAACGCGATCTCGCGCTCGATCGCGCCATTGGGCTTCATCAGCGCGATCGTGCCCTTGAGAATGCGCGCGACGTAGAGGCGGCCGGCAACGTCGGTGCGCAGCCCGTCGACGGTGTCGGGCTGAAACGACTTCACCAGCCTTGCGCTGGTGAGCTCGTTGCCGCTGATCGTGTAGGACCAGATCTGGCCGCTGCTGGACTCGCCGACATAGAGCGTCTTGCCATCGGGACTGAGGTCGATGCCGTTGGTCGTGCCCATCGCGCGGGGCGCCGGCATCACCTGCCCCTGCACCGTTCCGTCGGCGGCTTTCGCGATGCGCCAGATGTGGCCCTCGCGGCCCTTCCAGTTCGGATCGCTCGCGTAGATCGTGCCGTCGCGCGCGACCGTGATGTCGTTGGGCTGGTTCATCTCGTCGGAGTGAAACCAGACGGCAGGCTCGGTGCTTCCCTTCGCAATGGCGAAGATGTTGTGCTTCTTGTAGTCGGCAATGAACATCACGCCGCTCCGATCGAAACGGATCGCGTTGCCGACGCTGCCTTCGGGGAGTGTCGTGAACAGCTCCGAAGCGGCAGCGCCCGCAGGCAGCCTGCCGATGGTGCCGGGCTTGCCGAGATTGACGACGAACAGATTGCCATCGAGATCGGCTGCGGGTCCTTCGATGCCGAACGTGTATTCGCTGGCGGGCGTCACCTGCACGCTGTCGAACAGCCTGGTTTCGGCAGCAGCCGGGGGCGTCGCGATGAGCAAAATGCTACTGCACAGGCACCAGAAATTCCTGCCGGATGTAATAGCCATCGTCGTCGGTGCACTCGCCGTTCAGATAGGGATCGGCCGGCCGGAAGAATCGGCTGAAGCCGGGTTTGTCTACAGCGCTCCTTTGTGTCACGACAACGACCTTGGCAGCCGGTATTTCGCCGCATTCCTTGTTGGTCTTGCCAAAGAACTTGCGTTGCGGCGGGCCGGCCTTGATCCGCATCCGCGTTCCCGGAACCATCCTGGCAGCGAGCAGGTCGGCGGTGTCGAGCAGACGCGCATAGCCGGGCTCGGTCTTCGGCAGGCTTTCGCCGCCCGGCGGCATCAGCTTCTCCGCGCCGAGACCGCGAAGGCGCGTGCGCAGCCTGCCGGCATCAGGATCGCCCGGATAGATCCAGCCGTCCTGTGACAGCATGAATCGGAGCACGGTTGCGTCCTTCTCTGCGTCCGACTGTCCTGCCTTCAGGCCGAAATCCGAATGGCAGCCGAGGCAATGCTTCTCGACGAGGCCCTTGCGCAGCGTGGTGAGGCGAACGCTGTTCTGTGCGTCCCTGGCGACGAAGGCCGCGAGCTGGTCGATCATCGCCTGGCTGCGCGTGTCGCAGGGCAGCGGCGCGGGCGCATCGCCCGTAGCGCGGTCAATGCGGATCACGGTCTGGTTCTTGTCCTCGACCAGCCAGATCGCGCCGTCCTCGGCGACCGTCATGCCGACCGGCGCGCCTTGCGGCCGCGCGCCGTTGACACGGTGCCAGCCTGCAATCAGCTCCTCGAACGGTGCGGCGGCGATCTCGCCGGCGTCGGTCTGGAAGCTGTGGGTCGGATCAGCCGCGCAGCTGACGTGGTAGCGCACCGGCGCAGGGCTCGGCTTTGGGAAGCCGTGATCGTCGACATCGTAGACGAGGACGCGGCTGCCGGTCGGGCGATAGCCATGCAGGCCGACCAGCAGCCTGCCCTCCAGCTCCGGGAATTTCGCGCCGTGATAATACAGCATCGCGAGCGGCGCGCCGTGCGGCGGCAGCAGCGAGAACGGCGGCTTGTAGAGCGCATTGGCCGTACAGAGCGATTTGTAGGTCCCGGATTGCAGCACGATCCTGAATTCGGGGCTCGGCGTCGACAGGTCGTAGCAATAGGGCCAGCCATAATGCCTGCCCTGCTCGATCGCGTTGATCTCCTCGTTGGGCTTGAAGATGTCGGGCAGATCGCGGCCATTCTCGCCTTGCAGGAAGGCGTAGCCGGCATCCGGGAAGTTCGGATGCAGTGCCAGCGCCATCGAGTTGCGCAGACCGCGCGCATAGATGGCGTGCGGCGGGTCGGGGTCGTTCGGCTTCAACGCCGGGAAGACGCCGCCTGACGGCGGCGTGAACAGCCAGATCGCGGCCATCGCGGAGGCGCCCTCGGCCGCCGCACAGGGTCTTGTGATCGGCGCGCGCGTGATGCAGTCGTCGCTGTGCGAGCCGACATTGACGAACAGCCGGCCGTCGCGATCGAACACGAACTGCTTGAGCGGATGCGCGCTCTCGTCGAGCCGGGTGCCATCGGGCAGCGTGATCCGGCGGCCCGGCATGTGACGGATGACGGTCTCGACCGTGCCGCGCGGATTGTCGGCGAGCGGATCGAACCGGAAGATCGCCTCCGCAGTCGAGGCATAGAGCTTCTTGTCCGGGCCGATCACGAGGCCGAACGGGTATTCGAGGCCGGTCAGCAGCTCCTTGAACCGCTGGCCCAGGGGCGCATGCGGATCGAGCAGCAGCAGCCGTCCATCGGTGTGGCCCCAGCCGCCCATGTCGGCGACCACGAACAGGTCTCGGCCGGGCACCTGGACGATCGAACGCGGAAATTTGAGGTGATCGTCCTCGCTGGCGACGAGGCCGGCGCAAAATCCGGCCTTCATGTCGATCTGGAGTCTTGGAAAAGCGAGATCGCCGCTGCCGCAGCTTTCCGTGCCGATCGCATAGCCGCTCCTCCTGAGCGACTCGGACGAGGCCGGGGCCAGGCCGAGCAGCACGCCGACGACGGCCACCGCGAACAAGCGCAGGCTCGGGCGTTCACAGCAGAATGTGAAGCAGTTCACAGCGGCCTCCCGGACGTATCGTCCAGGGTTGTTCCATGCCGCCTCAGCGCCGTCCAGTTGCCCATCACCCGCCTGTGATTAAACCTATAACGACCTTGGTGCCGACCAATCTCCGTAGATTCCCTTACCGGGCTCGTCCCGAATGTTTCGCGAATGCCTGGGGTGGTATCGGTTTGCCGTCCCGATCGCTTTCTACAGGAGGCGTGTATGGTCCAGATGTATTTCCACTGCTCCAATACCGAAGGCACGCTGATTGATCGGTACGGCACGGCGGTAGCCAATCTGACCGAGGCACGCGACCGCGCCGCCCAGATCATGCGCACGATGATCCAGACGCCCGGTGCGGAAGACTGGCGCGACTGGGTGATCCATGTCAGCGGCGACGACGGCGAGGAGATCTTCGACCTCCCCTTCACCGCCATGCTCGGCAAGCCGCATTGAGGTGATGCCATGCTGCTTGCTTCACTGACCCTGCTCCGTCAGCCCCTGAACTTCGTTGCCACCAAGTGGCAGACGCTGGTGAAAGTCGCCGGCGACCCCTACCGCCCCGAATTGCACTACATGCGCGGGCCCGGCCCGAAATGGCGCGCCAAGTATCAGGCCAGCCGGCTGAACCGCACGCTCTGAGCGCAGCGGCTTCGTAGAATTCCAGCTAACAGTCTCTCCACTCGTCATGCCCGGGCTTGTCCCGGGCATCCACGTCTTGGCATCCGCGTCAAAGAACGTGGATGGCCGGGACGTAGGCGAGCGGAAGCGACGCCGTCCTTCGGACGGCTATGCCCGGGCATGACGAAATCGGGGACGCAGCACCACCTCACCGCCCGGTGAACTTCGCCTTACGCTTCTCGACAAAGGCATTGCGGCCCTCGATCGCGTCGGCGCTCGTGCGGATCGTGGCCTGAAGCTCGATCTCGCGGCGGAACTGGGCCTCGTAGGTCGCGTGCTCGCTCTCCTCGACCAGCGCGCGCGTCGCGACCAGAGCGCGCGTCGGACCGTCGGCCAGGCGGCGCGCCAGCGTCAATGCCTCCCCCATCAGCTTGTCATCGTCGACGACCTGTCGCACCAGGCCGATCTCCTGGGCGCGTTCGGCCGTCAGCGGCTCGTTCAGGAGCATCAGCTCGAGCGCACGCTGGCGGCCGATCAGCCGCGGCAACAGCCAGGTCGAGCCGAGATCGGGCACCAGCGCGATGCGGCTGAACACCTGGATGAAGCTCGCCGACCGCGCCGCGACGATCATGTCGCCGGCCATCGCGAGGCTGAAGCCGCCGCCGGCCGCCACCCCGTTGACGGCGACGACGACAGGCACGCGGCATTCGCGCAACGCCCTGAAGGCCGGCCAGTAGAAGCGCATCACGCCGGCCGCGATGTCCTCGCCAAGCGCTGCGGAGGCCTTCAAATTCTGTCCCGAGCAGAAGCCGCGCCCGGCGCCGGTGAGGATCAGCGCACGAACACCCTCGTCCTGCGTCATCTCGCCGATCGCAGCCGCGAGCGCGCGGAGCAGGTCCGGCGTCATCGCGTTCAGGCTCGCCGGCTCGTCCAGCGTCAGGATCCCGACCGCGCCATCCCGCGCCTGTTTCACACCAGCCATGCCGCTTCTCCCTTTGGATGTTCTCGTTGGCCGCAATGTGCCATTGTCGGCGCGCTTCGCCAATTGCGGAGCTCTCAAGTCGGCGCAACGAAGCCAAGACCACCGAAGACAGACACAAGACCGCATCATGCCTCACCAGTTCAGCCTCGCCCAAACCGTCCGCAAGCCTGCCGTCAAGACCAAGGGCGGCATCGTCGCCGCGCAGTCGCGCCGGGCCGCCGAAGTGGGGGCGCAAGTGCTGGCGGCGGGTGGCGATTGCGTCGACGCGATCGTCGCGACCGCCATGGCGCTGAACGTGTTGGAGCCCTGGAACAGCGGCATCGGCGGCGGCGGGGCGATGGTGCTCTACCGCGCCATGGAAAATCGCTACGAGGTGATCGACTACGGCATGTGCGCGCCGCAGAGCCTGCGCGTCGCGGACTATCCGCTCAGCGGCGAAGGCGCAGCCTCCGATCTCTTTCCCTGGCCGCGGGTGAAGGACGACCGCAACGTCCATGGCCCCGGCGCGATCGCCGTGCCCGGCGTCGTTGCCGGCATGGAGGAAGCGCATCGCCGCCACGCCAAACTGCCGTGGAAAGACCTGGTCGCGCCGGCCGCCGCACTCGCCGGCGAAGGCCTGCTGGCCGATTGGTGGACCACACTGACGATCGCAAGCTCGGCGGCCGATCTCCGGCGCTATCCCGCAAGCGCAGCGGCGTTCCTGAAGGACGGCCTGCCGCCCAGCGCGCCCTGGGGCATCAAGTTCGAGACGCGGCTGCCGCAGGACAAGTTGAAGGCGACGCTGGCTCACCTCGCCGAAGCCGGACCACGCGATTTCTATGAGGGCGATCTCGCCAGGAGCATCGCATCCGACATCAAGGCCGACGGCGGCTCGCTGTCGGTGGAGGACCTCGCTGCGTTCCGCGCCCATCCGCGCGAGCCGCTGGCGATTCCCTATCGCGGCGGCAAGGTGTTTGCGACGCCGGAGCTCACGGCCGGACCGACGATGGCACATGCGCTGCGCCTGTTGCAGCAGACTCTGAAGCCGGGCACCGCGCCGGATGCGGCGGCCTACGCCGAATATGCGCTCGCCCTCCAAGCGGCCTATCGCGAGCGGCTCAAGGACATGGGCGATGCCGACGGCAAGCGCTCGCTCGGCGCCGAATATCTGGCGCCGGCCTGCACCACGCATTTCTCCGTCGTCGACCGCCACGGCAATATCGCCGCGGTGACACAGACGCTGCTCTCGTCCTTCGGCTCGAAATACGTGACGCCGCACACCGGCATCGCCATGAACAACGGCATCATGTGGTTCGATCCGACGCCGGGCACCACCAACTCGCTCGCACCTGGCAAGCGCTGCCTCACCAACTACACGCCCGTCATCGCCGAGACCAGGGACGGCAAGCGTCTCGCCATCGGCGCCTCCGGCGGTCGCCGCATCCTGCCCGCGGTGATGCAGCTCGCATCCTTTGCGATGGATTTCGGCATGGACCTCGACGCGGCGATCCATCAGCCGCGCATCGACGCCAGCGAGGGCGCGGTCGTGATCGGCGATATCAGGCTGCCGGCGGACACACGCAAGGCGCTTGCGGCGCGCTTCGACTATGCGGAGACGCAGGTGCAGGCGGTGCCGATGAAGTTCGCCTGCCCGAGCGTGGTCATGCGCGACGGCGACACGAATTCGGGCGCGGTCGAGATCTTCCATCCGTGGGCCGATGCAGTGGCGGAGGCTTGAGTCCGTCGGCGGGAGCGCGTGCCAGCGGTGAACCGCGGGCACGTCGCAAGCGGGGATGTGCCAGCACGCGTTGAGCCGATGCGCAATCGCGCATCTCCGCGTGCGTCACGACTCCTCCACATTTGCAGGGAACTTAGCTGCGCACCGTCCGTTCATTGAACGGACAAATGCGCTCGCCCCTCTGGAGGACACGATGAAGAAACTTGCGCTCGCCGCATCGCTGATTATTGCGGCCGGCCTCACATTTGCCAGCCCTGCCCTGGCCAAGGGCGGGCATGGCTACGGGCACGGTCATGGCCACGCGATGGGCCATCATCACCATGGCACACCGCCCGGATGGTCGCATGGGCGCAAGGTCGGCTGGCGCGGTTACGGGTGCCCGCCCGGACTGTGGAAGCAGGGCCGCTGCTGACGCGATCTGCAATTCCTGCAAGGCGCCGCCCCTGACAAGGCGGCGCCTTCTTCATATGCCGAGACGGTCCCGCACCCGCCCCGTGATGACCGCGGTCGTTACCCCCACCGGCCAGAATGCATGCATCGGGATCGGCTTGATGCCGGTGACGGGCATGTCGATCTCGGCCTTGGCGCCGCCGATCAGGCGGCGGGCAAGCTGCGCGCCCATCGCGGTGGAGAGCGCGACGCCGCGGCCGTTGCAGCCGAGCGAGATCAGGATACTTTCGGCCGGCTCATGCACATGCGGATAGTGGTCCGTGGTGATCGCGAGCCGGCTATTCCAGCCATGGGTCCAGGCGACGCCTTTGAGTTGCGGCCATAGCCGCTCGGCGTAGCGGATGAGATAGGCGACATCCGACGGCGAGTTGATCCAGCGCATCGGGCCGCGGCCGCCCATCAAGAGGCGGTTCTGCTGGTCGACGCGGTAATAGACCGTGATGTGGCCGCTCTCGTAGAGCACGGGACGCGTCGGCATGATCGAACGGGCAACCTCGTCGGAGAGCGGCGCGGAGGCGACGATCGAGGAAAACACCGGCACGATGGTGCGACGAAGCGCCGGCCAGAGATCATCGGTGAAGCCGTTGGTCGCGAGCAGCACTTTTTCTGCACGAACAACCGCGCGCGGCGTCTCGATGCGCCAATGCGCGCCGTCGCGGCGCAGCGACAGCGCCGGCGTCTCGCCATGCACCTTCGCGCCCGCCGAGATCGCGGCGCGCGCGAGACCGCGAGCGTAGCTGAGGGGATGCAGGTCGCCGCCGCGCGTGTCCAGCATGGCGCCGATATAGCGGTCGGAGCCGGTCATCTCGCGCAGCTGCTCGCGGTTCAGATATGTCACCGGCATGCCGCGGCGGATGCATTGCTGCGCGGTCTTCTCGATCGCAGCGGCACTGGCCTCGTTGTACGCTGCACGTAGCGTTCCGTTCTGCCGCGCCTCGCACGGGATCTGGTAGCGACGGATCAGCTCGTGGGTGAAATTGGTGGTGCCGTACGAGAACTCGATCATGCGGCGGCCAAGTTCAGTGCCGAAATCGGCCTCGATCTGATCGGGGTCGTGCTTCAAGCCGGGATTGGTGTGGCCGCCGTTGTTGCCGGACGCGCCCCAGCCCGGCTCCTGCGCCTCCAGCACCAAGGCCTCGACGCCCTGCTCCGCCAGATGCAGCGCGGTGGACAGGCCGGTGTAGCCGCCGCCGATAATCGCGACGGAGACGGTCTTGTCGACGTCGAGCGGCGGCGTGGCGACCGGCGCTACGGCGGTGTCGGCATAAAGCGAGGGCGGCAGAGGCAGGCGCGCAGTCATGGCGAAGACCGATCAGAGCGGATGCAGCACACGGCGCAGGAAATCCTGCGTGCGCGGGTGCTGGGGTTGGTTGAGCACCGATTTGGCCGCCCCCTGCTCGACGATGACGCCGCCGTCGATGAACAGCACGCGGTCGGCGACGTCGCGCGCAAAACCCATCTCGTGGGTGACGACGACCATGGTCATGCCGTCGTCGGCGAGCTTGCGCATCACGCCGAGGACATCGCCGACGAGCTCGGGATCGAGCGCCGAGGTCGGCTCGTCGAACAGGATGGCCTTGGGCTGCATCGCGAGCGCGCGAGCGATTGCGACGCGCTGCTGCTGGCCGCCGGACAGCTGCGGCGGGTGCGCGTCGGCTTTCTCAGCGAGGCCGACCTGGGCAAGCAGCACGCGGCCGCGCTCGAGCACCTGCGCACGCGGCTCCTTCTTCACATAGAGCGGCCCCTCGACCACGTTCTCCAGCACCGTGCGATGCGGAAACAGGTTGAAGCGCTGGAACACCATCGAGACCTGGGTGCGCACTTTCACGATCGACGGCGCATCGCGGTCGACCTTCAATCCTTCGACGCTGATCTCGCCGCGGTCGTAGCTTTCCAGCCCGTTGATGCAACGCAAAATGGTCGACTTGCCGGAACCGGAGGGGCCGACGATGCAGACCACCTCGCCCTTCTGGACGGAGGCCGTGATGCCCTTGAGCACCTCGTTCTGGCCAAAGCTCTTGTGGACGTCTGTGAGCTCGATCATTTCTTGCCCGCCCGCTTTTCGAAGTGACGGACCAGCAGGATCAGCGGGATGCTCATGGTGAGGTACATCAGCGCGACCAGCGTGAACACATTGGTGTTCTTGAAGGTCGAGGACGCAATCAGCTTGCCCTGGAGCGCTAGCTCAGCGACCGTGATCGTGGAGGCTTGCGAGGAATCCTTCAGCATCATGATCATGACGTTGCCGTAAGGAGGCAGCACGATGCGCACCGCCTGCGGCAGCACCACGCGGCGCATCGTCAGCCACCAGCCCATGCCGATCGACTGCGCCGCCTCGATCTGGCCCTTGTCGATCGCCTCGATGCCCGCGCGGAAATTCTCGGCCTGGTAGGCCGAATAGGCGATGCCGAGCCCGAGGATCGCGGCCTGCAAGGCCGACAGCGTGACACCGAGATCGGGCATCACGAAATAGAGGTAGAACAAGAGCACGATGATCGGGATACCCCGGATCACGTTGATCAGGCTGGCGCTGAGCATCGACAGCACCTTGATGCCGGAGACCCGCATCATCGCCCAGATCAGACCCAGCACCGTCGAGAGCAGCAGCGAGCCGATGGTGACGATGATCGTCAGCGCGACGCCGCTCATCAGAATCGGGAAGAACTCGGCCGCGTCGTGCCAAAAGCCTTTCATCGGGCAGCCTTCGATCAGCGTCTAACGATCAGCCCTGAGCCTTCTGGCCCCACTTCTCGAGGATCTTGTCGATGGTGCCGTTAGCCTTCAGCTTTGCCAGCGAGGCGTTGATCTTGCCGAGCAGCGCGGTCTCGCCCTTGCGCACGCCGATGCCGACCGAGCCGACGGTGACGGGCTTGTAGCCGTCGACGAGACGCACCTCGGGGAAGCCGCCCTGCTTCAGATTGTAGGCGAGGATCGGATAGTCGGCGTAGCCAGCCTTGAGGCGACCGGTGTTCACGTCGCGCAGGATGTCCGGGATGGTGTCGTAGGCCTTGACGTCGGCGAACAGTCCGGACTTCTTCAGCGCATCGACGAAGGCGGTGCCGACCTGTGCGCCGACCGTCTCGCCCTTCAGATCATCCTGCGTGGCATAGGCCTTGGTGTCGCTTTTCGGTACGACGAGGCCTTCACCATAGGTGTAGATAGGGTCTGAGAAGTCGATGACCTCCTTGCGCGGTGCCGTGATGAACATCGCAGCCGCAATGATGTCGATCTTGCTCGAGGTCAGCGACGGGATCAGCGCTGAGAACGCCATCGGCTCGATCTGCACACTGAGGCCGGCGTCCTTGCCGACTTCGGTGACGATGTCGACCATGATGCCCTGGATGGTGTTGGTCTTGGTGTCGAGGAAGGTGAAGGGAATGCCTGTCGGCGTCGAGCCGACCTTCAGCACCTGCTGCGCCGAAGCCGGCATCACCGCTGCAATCGCGAGCGCCGCGACCGCGGCCAGACCAAAACGCTTCAACGCCATCGCATCCCCCTTTGGGTCCGGCCGATGGCGGCGCTCGCAGATGTCTTGATCGCAGACGTTGCGGGCCAAGCCGTTTCGGCCTATTTTCACCAATATGAAAATTTGGTCACACTTTCGCAGGTGATGCAAGCGGTTTTCATGCACATGAAGGAAGCGGTTTGACGTGAGCGGTGGCAAAAGAATGCGCAAACCGGCCGCCGCAAAGGCGGTCAAGGTGGCCAAGGACGCCAGGAAGGCTATCGCGAAGCCCGCGGAGCCTGCAATGGACGTTGCAGTCGGCCGCCGCATCCGCGATCTCCGGCGGATCAGGCAATTCTCGCTCGAGACCGTCGCGGCGCGCACCGGCCTGTCGATCGGCTTCCTCAGCCAGATCGAGCGCGGCCTGTCGTCGCCGTCGCTGCGCGTGCTGGCAACGCTCTCCGACGTGCTCGGCGTCGGCATGGCGGCTTTGTTCGGTTCGAACCCAAGTGCCGACGGAGCCTCCGACCAGGTGGTGACGCGCGGGCTTCAGCGACCGGAACTGAAACTCTGGCGCAGCGGAATTTCGAAGCAATTGCTGAGCGCCGCGGGCAGCGACAACCGGCTCAACCTGTTCCTGGTGCACATCGATCCGGGCGGCTCCGCGGGCGACGAACTCTACACCCATGACGGCGAGGAAGCCGGCCTCGTGCTCGAAGGCGAGATGATGTTGACGGTGGACAGCGAGACGTGGTCGCTGAAGACCGGCGACAGCTTTCGGTTCGCGAGCCGCAGGCCGCACCGGTTTTCCAATCCGGCGCAGGATGCGAAGGCGGTGGTGCTGTGGGTGAATTGCGTGACCGCGGCGGGGTAAGCCCTCTACTCTCCGTCCCGTCACATGGGGAGCCTCGAAGGATGAGCGGCCCCGATACAGCCGGGCCGTCGCCCTTCGAGGCTCGCTGCACCGCGCGTTGCGCCGTGCAGCTCACACCTCAGGGTGACGGGAATAGAATAAATGCGCGCTGCCTCCACACCGTCATTGCGAGCGAAGCAATCCAGACTCTCACCGCGGAGGCATTCTGGATTGCTTCGTCGCAACGGCTCCTCGCAATGACGAGGGGATAGAGTCTCACCCAAACCGGTGTGCGTACCGATCCACCGTCAGCGCGCTGACGTCGATGTCCGGCTTCTTGCCCGACAGCATGTCCGCGAGCACCCGCCCCGAACCGCAGGACATGGTCCAGCCGAGCGTGCCGTGGCCGGTGTTGAGGTGGAGGTTGGCGTATTGGGTCGGGCCGATCACCGGCGGGCCGTCCGGCGTCATCGGGCGCAGGCCGCTCCAGAACGTCGCTTTCGAGAGATCGCCGCCGCGCGGGAATAGTTCGGTCAAGGAGTGATCGAGGGTGGCGCGGCGCGCATCATAGAGCTTGCTCGAATAGCCCGAGATTTCGGCGGTGCCGCCGACACGGATGCGATTGCCGAGGCGCGTGATCGCGACCTTGTAGCTCTCGTCCATCACAGTCGATTCCGGCGCGCCTGAGGCGTCCTTGATCGGCACCGTGATCGAATAGCCCTTCACCGGATAGACCGGCAGCGAGATGCCGAGCGGCGCAGCGAGCCGCGACGACCAGCTTCCGAGCGCGAGGACGTAGGCGTCGGCCTGCAACAGGCCGGCGCTGGTCGCGACGCCGCTGACGCGCGCACCGTCCGTGACGATGCGGTCGATGCCGGTGTTGAACATGAAGCGCACACCGAGCGCCTGGGCGTGCTTGGCCAGCGCCTGCGTGAACATGTGGCAGTCGCCGGTCTCGTCCTGCGGCAGGCGAAGTCCGCCGGCGAACTTCTCCTTCACGCCGGCGAGCGCCGGCTCGACAGCGATGCAGCCCTCGCGGCTCAGCACCTCAAAGGGCACTCCATATTGCTTGAGCACGGCGATGTCTTCGCCGGTGCCGTCGAGCTGCGCCTGGTAGCGGAACAGCTGGAGCGTGCCCTGCGAGCGCTCGTCATATTGAATGCCGATGTCGCGGCGCAGGTCGCGCAGGCAGTCGCGGCTGTATTCCGCGATCGGGATCATCCGGCTCTTGTTGACCGCGTAGCGCGCGCTGGTGCAGTTGCGCAGCATCTTGAGCAGCCAGACCCACATCACGGGATCGAGCTTCGGCCGGATCACCAGCGGGCCGTGCTTCATCAAGAGCCACTTGACCGCCTTCACCGGCACCCCGGGTCCGGCCCACGGCGAGGAATAGCCGGGCGACACCTCGCCGGCATTGGCGAAGGATGTCTCCAGTGCCGGCTCGGGCTGCCGGTCGACGACGGTCACTTCGTGGCCGGCACGGGCGAGGTAGTAGGCAGAGGTGACACCGATGACACCGCTGCCGAGGATCAGAACTTTCACGCTTGGTCAAACTCCCGCGGCATCACGCTCGCCGCTGCAAGGAAACAACTCGCAACGGCGAGAGCAATTATCAGGCCACCCGCTTGATGGCGTCGCCCAGGATCGACACGATGTCGTCGATGTGGCTCTTCTCGACGATGAGCGGCGGCGACAGCGCGAAGGAGTCGCCGCTCATGCGGAAGTACAGGCCGCGATTGAAGCAGTCGACCATCACGTCGTAGCCGCGCGCGCCGACCGCGCCGTCACGCGACGACAGCTCGACCGCGCCCATCAGGCCGCAATTGCGGATGTCGACGACGTTGGGCAGGCCCTTCAGCGAATGCAGCGCATCGCGCCAGTATTCGGCGATCGAGGCCCCGCGCGTGAGCAGGCCCTCGTCCTTGTAGATGTCGAGCGTCGCAATACCCGCGGCGCAGGCGGTCGGATGCGCGGAGTAGGTGTAGCCGTGGAACAGCTCCATCTGGTTCTCGGGGCCGACCATCATGCCGTCGTGAATCTTGCGGCTGGCGAACACCGCGCCGCAGGGAATGGTGCCGTTGGTGATGCCCTTGGCCGTCGTCATCAGGTCCGGCGTGACGCCGAAGAAGTTGGCGGCGAACGGCGTGCCGAGGCGGCCGAAACCGGTGATGACCTCGTCGAAGATCAGGAGAATGCCGTGCTTGTCGCAGATCTCGCGCAGGCGCTGGAGATAGCCCTTCGGCGGCGGCAGCACTGCGGTCGAACCCGGCACCGGCTCGACGATGACGGCGGCGATCGTCTCGGCGCCGTGCAAGGCCACCAGGCGCTCGAGATCGTCGGCGAGCTCGGCACCATGCTCCGGCTGATCCTTGGCGAAGGCGTTGCGGCTGAGATCATGGGTGTGGCGGATGTGGTCGACGCCCGGCAGCAGGGTCGCGAAAGCGCGGCGGTTGGCGACCATTCCGCCGACCGACGTGCCGCCGAAGCCGACGCCGTGATAGCCGCGCTCGCGGCCGATCAGGCGGGTGCGGCTCGACTGGCCGGTGGCGCGATGATAGGCGAGCGCGATCTTGAGCGCGGTGTCCACCGACTCGGAGCCGGAGTTGGTGAAGAAGACGCGGTCGAGGCCCTTCGGCGCGATCTCGGCGAGCCGCTCGGCAAAGTCGAACGCCAGCGGATGGCCCATCTGGAACGTGGGCGCGAAGTCCAGCGTCATCAGCTGCCGCTCGACCGCGGCGGCGATCTGCTTGCGGCCGTGGCCGGCATTGACGCACCAGAGGCCGGCGGAGCCGTCGATCACCTTGCGGCCGTCGACGGTGGTGTAGTGCATGCCCTCGGCCGAGGAGAACAGGCGCGGCGCCTTCTTGAACTGCCGGTTGGCCGTGAACGGCATCCAGAACGAGTCGGTCTTGATGGTGTTCGGAATCTGATGAAGGGTCACGGCCGCGCTCCTTTGCTGATCTGCTAGCAGAGGCACGGCTTCCAAGGCGCAACAAGTCCTTTTCTGGTGAGCTGCAAGCCATTGATTTCACTGGGGCCGCTGGTCCATATTTGCGCGATCCGCAACACCTGCAACAGGGACCAGGGGCATGAGCGTCGACATCGGTGGACGGCTGCGATTCATCCGGGCGCGCCAGAAGCTGTCGCAGCGCGAGCTTGCCAAGCGCGCCGGCGTCACCAATTCGACGATTTCGCTGATCGAATCCAACCAGATGAACCCGTCCGTCGGCGCGCTCAAGCGCATCCTCGACGGCATCCCGATGGGGCTCGCCGAGTTCTTCGCACTGGAGCCGGAGAGCCGGCGCAAGATCTTCTATCGCGCCGAAGAGCTGACCGAGGTCGGCAAGAAGCCGATCTCGTATCGGCAAGTCGGCGACAATCTGTTCGGCCGCAGCCTCCAGATTTTGAAGGAGCGCTACGAGCCCGGCAGCGACACTGGACGCGTTCACCTCGTCCATGACGGCGAGGAAGGCGGCATCGTGATCTCGGGCAAGCTCGAAGTCACCGTCGAGGACGAACGCCGCATCCTCAATCCCGGCGATGCCTATTATTTCGAGAGCCGCCGCCCGCATCGCTTCCGCTGCGTCGGCGGCAAGCCGTGCGAAGTGATCTCGGCCTGCACGCCGCCGACGTTTTGACGCACATCAAGATCCACCGGAATGTTTCGGACGGCCCGGTATCTTACGGAGTTTGAGCCATCTCAATTTCAGCGAGCCGAACCGCTATATATTACGAACCGTAGCCGAGCAGCCTGGCGCAAAGGTGCTGAGGTTATGGCCCCGGACTCCTAGGCGCTCCGGGGCCGCTTCGTAACAGGGCTCGCCGATGAAGATCACGCTCGCCAATGCAGAAGCCGCGCTCGACGAAGTTCGGCGCGATGCCGACAAGCTCCACTCGCGCGAGCTGCGCGAGGCCATCGCCCAATACATCGAGACGCAGCGAGAGGCGATCAAGGCCCTCCGGCGGAAGATGAACTGACGCTGCGACGCGGGTCGCTGGCCGCGCGGCCTTCTCCGCGCGACTCTCATTTGATATCGCCGCAGCGTTCAAGACTGCGTCAGCAATTGCTCGATCCGGATCGGAAAACGCCGCACCCGCACGCCGGTCGCGTGCCAGACCGCGTTGGCGACTGCGCCGGCGCTGCCGGTGATGCCGATCTCGCCGACGCCCTTGATGCCGAGCGCATTCACATGCGGGTCGTGCTCCTCGACCATGATCACGTCGAGCGGCGGCACGTCGGCATTCACGGGGATGTGGTACTCGCCGAGATTGGCGTTCATGATCCGGCCGCTGCGACGGTCGGTGATGGCCTCCTCGTGCAGCGCAAAGGACATGCCCCAGATCATGCCGCCGAACAGCTGGCTCTTCACCAGATGCGGATTGACGATGCGCCCCGCGGCGAAGGCGCCGACCATGCGCGTGACGCGGACCTGGCCGAGTTCGGGATCGACCTTCACCTCCGCGAACACCGCGCCATGGGCGTGCATCGCATACTCCTCCATCGCCGCAGGATTCGGCGCGCCAGTGCCACGCGCCTCGACCTCTGCGACGCCGGCACGCGCGAGGATCTCGGCATAGCTCTCGCCGCGACTCTCGTCGTCACGCCGGAACAGCTTTCCGTCACGCGCGACCACGCCCGCATTGCCCGCTCCGAACAGCGGCGAGCGCTCGTCACTGGTGGCGAGATCGGCGAGCTTTGCAATCACGGCCGCGCCGGCGCTGTGGATCGCAGCGCCCGCGGTCGCCGTGTGCGCCGAGCCGCCGGCAATGCCGGCGTCGGGCAGGTCCGACGTGCCGGCCTTGAATTCGACGCGGTCGATATCGAGACCGAGACCGTCGGCTGCGATCTGGGCGAGTGCCGTCCAGGCGCCCTGCCCCATGTCGTGCGCACCGATCTCCATCGCGCCGGTGCCGTCGCGGCGGATCGCCGCGCGCGCTTCCGCCTGGAACATCAGCGCCGGGAAGGTCGCGGTGCCCATGCCCCAGCCGACCAGAAGACCGGCATCGTCGCGCATCTGCCGCGGCTGGAGCGAGCGCTTGGCCCAGCCGAAGCGCGCGGCGCCCTGTTCGTAGCAGGCACGCAGCGCCTTGGATGAGAACGGCTTTCCCGTGATCGGCTCGACCTCGGCGTAGTTCCTCAGACGGAACGCAAGCGGATCGATGCCGCAGGCCCAGGCCATCTCGTCGATCGCGCTTTCCAGCGCGATCGAGCCGGTCGCCTCACCGGGGGCGCGCATGAACAGCGGCGTGCCGGTGTTGACGCGCACGGCATCGTGCGAGGTGCGGATCGCGGGGCTCGCATAGAGCGTGTGCGAGGCATCGGCCGCCGGCTCGTAGAAATCGTCGAACGTACTCGACACGGTCCTCGCATGATGATCGAGCGCGGTCAGGCGCCCCTCGCCGTCGGCACCGATGCGCAGCCGCTGGCGCGTCGGCGCACGATGGCCGACCGGGCCATACATCTGCTCACGGCGCAGCACGAGCTTCACGGGTCGGCCGACGAGCTTGGCGGCCATGATGCCGAGGGTCGGCGGGCCGGACATCAGCCCCTTGGAGCCGAAACCGCCGCCGAGGAACGGGCTGCGGATGTGGATCTTGTCAGGCGCAATGCCGAACAGCTCGGCGATGCGCCCGAGCGACAGCATCAGGCCCTGGGTCGGCATGTCGACCGACAGATTGTCCCCGTCCCAGCTGGCCACGATCGCATGCGGCTCCATCGCGTTGTGATATTGCGGCGGCGTCTCGTACGTCGCGTCGATCTGCTTCTCGGCCGAGGCAAGGCCCGCCTCGACGTCGCCGCGGTTATTTTCGGTGGGATTGCCGACGCCGACGACCGGCGGCACGTAGCTTTCGCCGGCATCGAGGCCGACGAGCGCAGGCAGCGTCTCGTAGCGCGGCGCCAGCAGCACCGCGCCTTCCGTCGCCGCCTCCAGCGTCTCGGCGATCACGACGGCGATCGGCTGGTTGGCGTAGCGAACCTCGTCGCTCTGCAGCACCTCCATCCGGAACACGAACGGGTTGGTCTTGATCTCCGGGTCGACCGCGAGCGGCGGCTTGTGGTCTGATGTCATGACGTCGACGACGCCGGGATGGCGCTTGGCAGCCGTGACATCGAGCGAGGTCACGCGGCCGCGCGAAATGCTCGAGACCGCCATCACCGCAAACAGCATGCCGGGCGGATGATTGTCGGCGGCATAGGTCGCCTGACCCTTGACCTTGAGGATGCCGTCGCGCCGGGTCAGCGGCTGGCCGATGTTCGAGCCGTGGCGCAGATTGGCGGGAGCGCTGGTGAGATTGAGCTCAGGCATGGATGGCTCCGGATGTCGAGGCAAAGGGAGAGGCCGGCAGCGCCGGCAGGCGCGCCGGCGTACCGGCGGCGGCGAGGGTCAGCGCGCGCACGACGATGCGGCGGGCGAGCTCGATCTTGAAGGCGTTGTCGCCGGACGGTTTTGCGTCGGTGAGCGCGCGCCAAGCGGCTTCCTGGAAGGCGTCGGCCGTTGGCGTAACACCCTTGAGAACGTCTTCCGCGGTGCGCGCACGCCAGGGCTTTGCGGCAACGCCGCCGAGCGCGATCCGCGCCTCCTTGATCTTGCCGTTCTCGATCTGCAACGCAGCGGCGGCCGAGACGACGGCAAAGGCGTAAGAGGTACGCTCGCGAACCTTGAGGTAGCGCGCATGCGCCGCAAAGTCGCGTGCCGCCGGCGGCAGACGCACCGCCGTGATCAGGTCGCCGGCTTCGAGCGCGGACTCGCGCTGAGGCGTATCGCCGGGCAGGCGATGCAGTTCGTCCAGCCCGATCTCGCGACGGCCGTTCCTGCCCTCGATCTCGATGATGGCATCGAGTGCGACCAGGGGAACGCAGAAGTCCGAGGGATGCGTGGCGATGCAGCTCTCGCTCCAACCGAGTACGGCATGGGCGCGGTTCTCGCCGTCGCGGGCGTCGCAGCCACTGCCCGCCTCGCGCTTGTTGCAGCGGCTCGCCGTGTCATAGAAATACGAACAGCGCGTCCGTTGCAGCAGATTGCCGCCGACGGTGGCGGCATTGCGCAGTTGCGCTGATGCGCCGGAGAGCAGCGCTTCGGCGACCGCCGGATAGGACCTTGCGAAGCCCGCATCGTGCGCGAGATCGGCGTTGCTCACCAGCGCGCCGATGCGCAACGACCCGTCGGCAAGATGCTCGATTCCGTCGAGCCCCTCGAGATGCGTGACATCGACCAGGCGATCCGGACGGCTGACACCGCCCTTCATCAGATCGAGCAAATTGGTGCCGGCGGCGAGATAGGTCGCGCCCGGCTGTGCGGCAGCGGCAACGGCCTCGGCAACCGTAGCCGGCCTGACATAATCGAACGGTTTCATGCGGAGCGCCTCTGATTGGATTCGTCCATGCGTTCTTGCGCCTCGCGCACCGCATCGACGATGCCGGCATAGGCGCCGCAGCGGCAGAGATTGCCGCTCATGCATTCGCGGATGCGTTCGGGATCGTCGCCGGCCTGGGCCTCGCGCATCATGCCGATCGCGCTCATGATCTGGCCGGGCGTGCAGAAGCCGCACTGGAATCCGTCATGGGCGATGAAGGCGGCCTGCACCGGGTGGAGCTGGTCGCCGCGCGCGACGCCTTCGATGGTGAGGATGTCGGCGCCGTCATGGCTGATGGCGAGCGCGAGGCAGGAATTGATGCGCTTGCCGTCGACGAGAATGGTGCAGGCTCCGCACTGGCCGCGGTCGCATCCCTTCTTGGTTCCGGTCAGATGGAGGCGCTCACGCAGGAGATCGAGCAGCGTGACGCGCGGATCGTCGAGGACGAAGTCGCGCCGCGCACCGTTCACGGTGAGGCTGATGGAGTGGTTCATACAAGGCTCCGATCAGATATGGACATGAGTGATCGCGCAGCGCGCCACCGCCGTGGCCGCCGTCGACATGCGCTGACCAGGCGGAAGCCGGCCAACATCCCAGCGAAGATACGGAGGCACCCTCCGCTTAACAAGGGCCGCGGAAAAATATTTGGAAATCGTCAAAAGCCCATGCGCCACCAACGCGATGCAGCCCTGCAAGGGTTCAATCTAACCTATTCGTGATCTACATTGCGGGCATGGACGACCACACCGACCAGACCCGAAAGCCCCGCGCCGATGCCGTGCGCAACCGCGAACGCGTGCTCGAAGCGGCCAAGGCCGTGTTCAACGCGGGAGGTCCGGAAGCGAGCCTGGAGGCGGTGGCGAAGCGTGCCGGCGTCGGCATCGGCACGCTCTATCGGCATTTCCCGACGCGCGAGGATCTGTTCGAGGCGGTGTACCGGCGCGAGGTCGAGCAGCTCAGCGAGCTCGCCGAGCAATTGAAGATTGCGAAGGACCCTGTCGACGCGCTGCGCCGCTGGCTACGTTCCGGCGTCGAATTCGTGGCCACCAAAAAAGGCATGTCGGCGGCGCTGGCGCTGACCTTCCAGAGCTCGTCGGAACTCGCGGCCTTCTCGATGGACCGGCTGACCAAGGCGATCGGCTCGCTGCTCGACCGCGCCGTCGCGGCCGGCGAGATGCGCGCCGATGTCAGCCCGGAAGACCTGCTCAGGGCTCTGATCGGCATGTGCTACATGCACGACCAGCCCGGCTGGCAATCCTCGGTGCTGCGGATGCTCGACGTATTCGTGGACGGGCTGCGGGTGCAGCCGGCCGGCAAGCCCAAGGCGCGCAGCGCCAAGCCCGCGAAGTCGGCGGTGAAACGGAAGCGATAGCGCGTCCGTATCTTGCCAGGGTCGTGCTAGGATCAGCATCGCCGGAATTTGAACGCGGAGCCTGTCATGCGCTTTGCCGCCTTGCTCGTCGCTCTCGGTATTATCTTCAGCTCCGTCTCAGCATTCGCCGACGATGTCACCGCCGCGCAAGGCGTCATCCGCGCCCAGGAACAGGCTTTTGCGCGCGACGATGCCACGGCCGCCTATTCCTATGCCGCACCGGCGATCAAGGAGATTTTCTCCGCCCCCGACATCTTCATGTCCATGGTGCAGAACGGCTACGCCCCTGTCTATCGTCACAAGAGTTTTGAATTTGGCGAGAGCAAGAACGAGGGTAACTGGATCGCGCAGCGCGTCCACATCGTCGATGCCAATGGCGAAGCCTGGGAAGCTCTGTACACGCTCGAGCAACAGGCGGACGGCAGCTACAAGATCACCGGCTGCTCGCTCCTGAAGGCGGGACAAGCAGTTTAAGTCGCAAAACCGGTCTTGACCGAACCCATCCGCGAGCGGATCAGCAGCAGCACGACGATGGCGATATTGACGGCGTTCCAAGCCACGCCATTCGCGAATGCCGCGGCATACGAGCCGGTGGCATCGAAGATGACGCCCGACACCCAGCCGCCGAAGGACATGCCGAACACCGAGGCGAAGATCACGATGCCGACGCGCGTCGCCGCCTCGCCTGCCGGCATCGCCTCGCGCACGATGATGGCGTAACTCGGCACGATGCCGCCCTGGAACAGGCCGAACATCGCGGAGATCAGGTAGAGCGAGGCGAGGCTGTCGAAGAACAGGTAGAACACCAGCGCAAAGCCCTGCGCCAGCGACCCGACCAGCAGCGTGCGGACGCCGCCGATCTTGTCGGCGAGAAAGCCCGAGCCGATCCGGCTGACGATGCCGCAGGCCATCATCAAAGACAGCATCTCGGCGCCGCGCGCCACGCCATAGCCGAGGTCGCCGCAATAGGCGACGATATGCACCTGCGGCATCGCCATGGCGACGCAGCAGGAGATGCTGGCGATCGAGAGCAGCACCGTCAGCGTGTTGGTCGAGAGCTTGAGATCGACCCTCGGCGGCGGCGCATTGGCATGGTCGCGGACATGGTCGTGGCCCATCTGCGCGCGCAGCACCAGCACCAGGATCGTCATCAGGCCCACGCAGACGAGGCCGATGCCGATATGGGTGTGGCGCCAGCCGATCGACTGCATGCCCCAGCTCACGATCGGAGGCCACATCGTGCCGGCGAAATAATTGCCGCTCGCGACGATGGTCACGGCGAGGCCACGATAGCGCTCGAACCAGTGCGAGGCCTCCGCCATCAGCGGCGCGAAGGTCGCCGAGGTGCCGAGCCCGATCAGGAAATACGCCGCCACGAACTGCCAGAGCTGACCAGACAGGCCCGCGAGCACATTGGCGACGCCGAGGAAGGCGATGCTGATCGCCATCGCCGGCACGATGCCGAACCGGTCGGTGATCTTGCCGGCGATCACGCCGCCAAGCCCGAAGCCGAACATCATGAGGGTGAAAGCCAGCGACACCGCGCCGCGCGTGGCGGCGAATTCGGCCTGGACCGCGGGAATCATGACCACGATCGCCCACATGCCGACGCCTCCGATCGATCCGATCAGAAGCGCAATGACAAGCCGCACCCAGGCCTGACGGGAATCAGGGCTGAATGAGTCTGAGGTGTGTCCGGGATGATTTGGGGCGTGCACGGGCCGGACCATGGCCCGCGGATCGGAACACGGTCAAGCTTCGTGGCGTGATATTGGGCATGCGCGGTGCACTGCGGTAAGAAGATGCTTGGCGGATGCGCGTTTTGCCATTAGTTTGCAATCTGCGTGTGCAAGACTGCCGCGCGAGGAGCCTATCGGCGGAATGCTGTTGCGATTGACACGATCGATGCGGATCAGGGTGGGGCGAATCATCGCCCTCGCCTATCTGTTCTGCGTGCTCGCGCCGGCCGCAAGCCTTGCCTGGGGCAACGGTCCGGCGCCGTGTCTCGACGACGCGCTCCTCGCCGATCTCGTGCCGGTGCATCATCAGATGCAGGCCGGCCACATGCATGACGGCGTGTCGCATGACCACGCCGGACCGCATGCGCATCCCCAGACCGCGGCGCAGGACGCTCCTGCTCCGCATCATCATGACGGCAAAGGGACAGTGGGCCCGTGCTGCGCGATGATGTGCGTGAGTGCGCTGCCGGCCGATCTGCCCGTCGTCGCCAAGCCGCTTCAGCCCATCTCCGCCTGCGCGCCCGAGATCGTGGTCAGCCTGCACAGCGCGGCGCCGCCCCTTCTCTACCGTCCTCCCATCGCCTGATCTGACGCGACGACGTCAGGCCTAGCGCGCGTCCGCGCGTGCGAACCTGTGGTCTCAAGACAGATCAGGGATGAATCATGCTTACGCTTTCCGGGGCGAAGTCCGCCGCCGCATCCGCGGCGCGTGGACGACACTTCTCATTTCATTGGCCGCTGCTGGCCGCGATAGCACTGGCGTTGTCCGGCTGCATGCCGGCAGCCACGCAGCTCGCAGGCGCCGATCCTGCCGATCCGGCGACGAAGGTCGCGCCTGTCGGCTATCGGCCGACCGTCGCGCCCTATAGCAGCCTGCGGCCTGCGACGCCGGCGCCGTGGCGCGACCGCAACGACGCCGTCACGCCGCAGCCGAAGCAAGACCGGTAGGAACCCGCCATGACACACCATTTTGCGCGGGGCCTGCTCGTGCTCATTGCGCTCGGCGTTTCCGGCTGCGCCGCATTCTCGCCCGACGGCGGCATGACGGCGGTTTCAGACCTGACCAGCCAGACCATCAACAAGGACGTCGCCTTCGTGCGGTCGGCCGAGGGAGCCGACGTTGTCGACGCGCGCGTTCGCCGGCTGCTCTCGCGGACGCTGAGCGCAGAGACCGCCGTCCAGATCGCGCTGCTCAACAACAAGGGGCTCCAAGGCGCCTATAACGAGCTGGCGCTGGCCGAGACCGAACTGGTGGAGCAGAGTCTGCCGCCCAATCCCGTGTTCTCGGTCTCGCGGATCGCGGGCAATGGCGCCAGCGAGATCGAGCGCCAGGTGGTCGGCGACATCCTGGCGCTGGCGACCCTGCCGTTCCGCTCCGAGATCGCCCGCGACCGCTTCCGCCAGGCTCAATTGCGTGCGGCGCTGGCGACGCTGCGGCTCGCCGCGGACGTGCGGCGCGCTTATCTCCGCGCAGTCGCCGGCAACGAGATGGTGGTGCTGCTGACGGACGCGAAGGCGACGGCGGAATCGACCGCACAGCTTGCGGTCAAGCTCGGCGAGACCGGCTCGATCAACAAGCTCGACCAGGCCCGCGAACAGGTGTTCTACGCCGAAACCACCGCCGACCTCGCAACCGCGCGGCAGTCGGCAACCAGCGCACGCGAAAGGCTGGCGCGGCTGATGGGGCTGTGGGACGACGGCCTCGATTTCCGCCTGCCCAACCAGTTGCCGCCGCTGCCGCGCCGGCCGCAGGCACTGCCTTCGATCGAAGTCGACGCGGTCGCCCATCGCATCGACCTGCAGATCGCGCGGCTGGAGCTGACGGCGCTGGCGAAGTCGTTGAATCTCACCGAGGCGACGCGCTTCGTGACGCTGCTCGATCTCGCCGGCATCTCCCGCCGCACGCAGGATCCGGAGGGCCCGCCGTTCCGCGAACGCGGTTTTGACGTGCAGTTCCAGATTCCAATCTTCGACGGCGGCGAGGTGCGCATGCGGCAGGCGGCGGAGACCTACAATCTCGCCTTCAACCGCCTGACCGAGCGTGCCGTGAATGTTCGCTCCGAGGCGCGCGACGCCTATCGCGCCTACCGGTCGACTTACGATATCGCCAGTCACTTTCAGCGCGAGATCCTGCCGCTGCGCAAGATCATCACCGAGGAGATGCAGCTTCGCTTCTCCAGCATGCAGGTCGACATCTTTGCGCTGCTGACCGAAGCGCGGCAGCGCCTAGCATCACTGCGCGGCGCCATCGACGCCAGGCAAAACTTCTTCCTCGCCCAGTCCGACCTGCAGACCGCCATCAACGGCGGCGGCGCCCCTGCGGCCGGCGGCGAAAATTCAACCACCATCGCCGCGGCAGCACCTGCCGATGGCGGCCACTGAGACGGAGGCCAGCATGTATTCCCGCCGAGGATTTTTGGGCACAGCGGCGCTTGCCAGCGCGTCGGCCATCAGCGGCCGCGTCCAGGCCGCGTCGATTCCGGAAGCACCTCATATGGACAAGGTGGTGATGCAGCCGCCGCTGCATCCGACCAGCGGCCCCGACTATCGCCCCGTGGTCACGCTGAACGGCTGGTCGCTGCCGTTCCGCATGAACGGCGACTGGAAGGAATTCCACCTCGTCGCCGAGCCCGTGGTGCGCGAGTTCGCCGAAGGCATGAAGGTGAACCTGTGGGGCTATAACGGCCAGTCGCCGGGGCCGACCATCGAGGCGGTCGAGGGCGACAAGGTCCGCATCTTCGTCACCAACAAACTGCCCGAATACACCACCGTGCACTGGCACGGCATGATCATCCCCAGCGGCATGGACGGCGTCGGCGGACTGAATCAGCCGCACATCGAGCCCGGCAAGACCTTCGTCTACGAGTTCGAGATGAAGAAGAGCGGGACCTTCATGTACCACCCGCATTCCGACGAGATGGTGCAGATGGCGATGGGCATGATGGGCATGGTCGTCGTGCATCCGCGCGATCAAAGCTTCCGCCCCGTCGACCGCGACTTCGTCTTCGTGATGAGCACCTATCGGGTCGATCCCGGTACCTATCTGCCGCAGGTCAACGAGATGACCGACTTCAACATGTGGACCTGGAATTCGCGGGTGTTTCCCGGCATCGATCCCTTGCCGGTGCGGCTCGGCGACAAGGTGCGCGTGCGCATCGGCAATCTCAGCATGACCAACCATCCGATCCATCTGCACGGCCACAGCTTTGCGGTGACCTGCACCGATGGCGGCTGGGTTCCGGAGAGCGCGCAATATCCGGAGACGACCACCGACGTCCCCGTGGGCGCGGTGCGCGTGTTCGACGTGCTCGCCGACAATCCCGGCGACTGGGCGTTCCACTGCCACAAATCGCACCACACCATGAACGCGATGGGGCACGAGGTGCGCAATTTGATCGGCGTGTCGCGCAAGGACCTCGCCAAGGCCGTCGGCAAGCTCGCGCCTGACAGCATGGCGATGGGCTCGACCGGCATGGCGATGGGCAACATGGAGATGCCCGCGCCCGACAACACGCTGCCGATGATGACCGGCACCGGCCAGTTCGGTCCGATCGAGATGGGCGGCATGTTCACGGTGATGAAGATCCGCGAGGACCTCGCGCGCGACGATTACCGCGATCCCGGCCCCTACAAATTCCCGCAAGGCACGGTCGCCTACGAGGTCACGCCGCCGGCCACGGAACCGGCGCGGCAAAAGCCGGGCGCCGCGCCGATGAAGAACATGAAGATGTGAGCGTTTCGATGAACCACCAACTGGAGACTGCAATGAAGAAGACTATCAAGCTCGCCCTCGCGCTGGCCGCGCTGTCGACCGCGCCGGCTTTCGCCCACGACCAGCACGGGCACGGGACCTTTTCGGCCGGCGAGCCCGGTGATCCCAAGAAGCCCGCACGTATCATCGAGATCGCGATGAGCGAGATGTCCTACGAGCCATCGAACATCACGGTCGAACGCGGCGAACAGATCCGCTTCGTGCTGCGCAATACCGGCAAGGAAGACCACGAATTCCTGCTCGCCACCACCAAGGAGAACCTCGCGCACGCCGAGGTGATGAAGAAGCACCCGCACATGGAGCACGACGACCCGAACGGGGTCCGGCTCGCCCCGAGCAAGACGGCCGAGATCCTCTGGAAGTTCAGCAAGGCCGGCACGTTCGAATTTTCCTGCCTGATCCCGGACCATCGCGACTACGGCATGGTCGGCCACGTCACCGTGAAGTGAAACAAAGGAGAAAACCATGAAACCGATCAACCGCTTCACCACAGCGCTCGCGCTGACGCTGGGCCTGACCTTCGGTGCCGCCGCGGCGCAGGGCGCCTCGATCAGCGGCGAGGTCAAGAAGATCGATGAGAGCGCCGGCAAGATCACGCTCAAGCACGGGCCGGCCAAGAGCCTCGGCATGGACGAGCCCATGACCATGGTCTACCGCGTCAAGGACCCCGCTTTGCTCAAGCAGGTGAAGGTCGGCGACAAGGTCACCTTCGAAGCCGAGGAGGCGGCCGCCGGGTACACGGTGACCAGGATGGAGAAGGCGAAGTAGGCGGCGCCCTCCCACGCCGTCATTCCGGGGCGCGCCTCTTGGCGCGAGCCCGGAATCCATTTCCCCACGACACCTGCAGCACGATGGATTCCGGGTTCGCCCTCCGGGCGCCCCGGAATGACACCCCTGGAGGCCCGAAACACGCCCCCGCACTCTTGCCGCACCCCTCGTTAACCCTTTGCTAACCATACACCCGGCAAGAATTGCCGGGTGAAGTCGAGTGTCGTCAGCCGCGTAAAACGGGAGGTCCCCCGTGGACGCCAGTGCTGTGCCTCACTTTCGGAACGGCGGCCCTTCGGCCGCCGCGCAGACGTTTGGGGCGCGCGGCCGGCAGTCGCGCGGGGAGGCAGCTACCATGGTCGACGTCACCGCGGGACAGGGCGTAGGGAGCACAAACGCCGGCGTCCCCACCGTTGCCGAGATCGTCAACATCCTCAAGCGCGGCGACATCGCGCTCGCGCTCGGCATCCTCACTATCCTGGTGGTCTTGATCCTGCCGCTGCCGGCGATCGTGCTGGACCTGTTCCTGGCGATCTCGATCACGCTCTCGATCCTGATCCTGATGACGTCGCTGTTCATCCAGGCTCCGCTGGAATTCTCCGCCTTCCCGACCATCCTGCTGATCTCGACCATGCTGCGGCTGTCGCTCAACATGGCCTCGACCCGCCTGATCCTGTCGCACGGACACGAGGGCACCGATGCCGCCGGTCACGTCATCGAAGCCTTCGGCAGCTTCGTGATGGGCGGCAATTTCGTCATCGGCATCATCGTTTTCGCGATCCTGATCATCGTCAACTTCGTCGTCATCACCAAAGGTTCGGGCCGCATCGCCGAAGTCGCCGCGCGCTTCCACCTCGACGCCATGCCCGGCAAGCAGATGGCGATCGACGCCGATCTCTCCGCCGGCCTGATCGACGAGAAGGTCGCCAAGGAGCGCCGCAAGGCGCTGGAGGACGAGAGCGGCTTCTTCGGCGCCATGGACGGTGCCTCGAAATTCGTCCGCGGCGATGCCATCGCCGGCCTTCTGATCGTCTTCATCAACGTCGTCGGCGGCATGATCATCGGCGTGGCGCAGCAGGGCCTGTCCTTCGCCGACGCCGGGCGCAGCTACACGCTGCTGACAGTCGGTGACGGCCTCGTCACCCAGGTGCCGGCGCTGATCGTCTCGACCGCGGCCGGCCTGCTCGTCTCCAAGGCCGGCGTCTCCGGCGCCGCCGACAAGGCGCTGATGAAGCAGTTCTCCGGCTATCCGCAGGCGCTGGCGATGTCCTCGGCCGTCATGCTGGTGCTGGCGGCGCTGCCGGGCATTCCGACCATCCCCTTCCTCGCGCTCGGCGCCGGCGCCGGCGCGCTGGCCTGGACCGCGCGCAACCGCAACCGCGCCACCGCCAAGGCTGACGAAGCTGCCAAGGCCGCGCCCGCGGCAGGTCAACCCGGTGCGCCGGGCACGGCTGCGACCGAAGAGCCGATCTCGGCGGCGCTGAAGATCGACGACCTCAAGATCGAGCTCGGCTATGCGCTGCTGCCGCTCGTCAACGGCCCCGATGGCACCGACCGCCTCACCGAGCAGATCAAGGCGCTGCGCCGCTCGCTCGCGATCGAGATGGGCTTTGTCATGCCGGCGGTGCGCATCCTCGACAACGTCCAGCTCGAAGCCAACACCTACATCATCAAGATCAAGGAGGTCGACGCCGGCACCGGCAAGATCTGGCCGAACCAGTTCATGGTCATGGACCCCGGCGGCAGCCAGGTTCAGGTGCCCGGCATCCACACCACCGAGCCGACCTTCGGCCTGCCCGCGACCTGGGTCGATGCCAGCCTCAAGGAAGAGGCTTCGCTCAAGGGCTACACCGTGGTCGACGCCGCGACCGTGCTCTCGACCCACCTCACCGAGCTGCTCAAGGCCAACATGTCGGACCTGCTCTCCTATGGCGAGGTGCAGAAGCTGCTCAAGGAGCTGCCGAAGGAGCAGAGCGAGCTGGTCAAGGACATCGTCCCCGGACAGGTCACGGTCTCCGGAATCCAGCGCGTGCTGCAGCTGCTGCTCGCCGAGCGCATCTCGATCCGAGATCTCTCCACCATCCTCGAGGGCATCGCCGACTCGCTCGCCTTCTCGCGCAATCCCGCCACCATGGTCGAGCACGTCCGTGCCCGCCTGGCGCGTCAGATCTGCGCACAGAACACCTCCTACAACGGCTATCTGCCGCTGATCGCGCTGTCGGCGCGCTGGGAGCAGGCCTTCGCCGAATCCATCATCGGCCAGGGCGAGGAACGCAGCCTCGCGATGCAGCCCTCGAAGCTGTCGGAATTCATGACCGGCGTGCGCGAGGCGTTCGAGCGCGCCGCGCGCGAAGGCGAGGCGCCGGTGCTGGTCACGTCTGCGGCAATTCGTCCCTTCGTCCGCTCCCTCGTCGAGCGGTTCCGGGCCCAGACGACGGTGCTGTCGCAGGCTGAAATCCACCCCAGGGCGAGGCTGAAAACGGTCGGAAGCATCTGATTTGCCTTAAGAAGCCGTGTGTTTTTCGGCCACAGGCAAATGGTTTTTGGGTTCCTGGCGCCTTGTCGACCAAATGCGGACAAGACGCCTCAAAGGCACATTACGACTTTGAAATAATTACAGAATTGCACGATCGAAGGACGCTTTTGATCGCGATCTTTCACGTCCTTTCACGCTCTTGTGACCGCCCCTTGGGAACGAATCCCCCCAATACTAGGTTGTTGGGCACCGGAAGCATGAACCTGCCCGAACAGGGTAGCGACTACTTCGGGTAGATGGCGGCAGGAGCCTTCCATGAACCACTCGATTTACAGCGCAGATCGCTCGACCCACCTGAAGATCGTGGTCGTAGCCCTCGTCGCAGGGATCGCGGTGGCAGGCTTCGGCATCACGGCACGCACGGGTTCGGATGAAGGTCTGACCCAGACGGCTCGCGTCATCAAGGCCGGCAAGCCGGTAGCTATCACCAGCTCGAACGCATCCCTCGTTCGCTAAGGAGATCTGACGAGTTTTATGAATTCACGCGGCTCTTTACCAGCCCCCCAAAGTCGCCACGTGGATATGTAGACGACCCCAACCCCAAGTCGACTACAGAAAGCGCCCGCCCCCCACGGGCGCTTTCTCATGTCTGGGGTATGTCGCGTCGTTCTCCCCTCTCGTCTCCCGGACGCGCTGTGAGCGCACAATTGCATCATCCCCGTCATTGCGAGCGCAGCGAAGCAATCCAGAAGCTTCCGTGTCGGCGGTGTCCATTCCGTCATCCCCGCGCAACCGCGAAGCGGTTGTCGCTGGAGGTGCGAGTGGCGCAGTGCACCTGCACTGCGTCGCGAGCCTCGAAGGATGAACGGCCTAGACGTAGCTGGGCCGTCGCCCTTCGAGGGCCGCTGAAGAAGCGGCCACCTCAGGGTGACGGAGATTGGCAAGCGCTCGCTGCAACATTGGACTTCTGAAACGTTAGGCACACCTTCGCGCTCTCGCGGCTCATCTCGCCCGAGCTATGCCTGGTCGCCTCACCCTCGATTGAAAGAGGGCGCAGGGAAGACCGGGTGCCGGCCGGGCACCCACGGTCCACTGTGCGAAAGGTGGCAACAAGAATCTGCACAGCGGCATACAGGTGTAGCCAGGACATCCGGCCTTCCCTGCGCAGTGGGCTTACGGCTTATGTCGCGCTCTCCCCGGGGAGCGATGCACTATTGCCCCCGTCGCCGTGCAGATGACTGATGCGCGGGCCCGGTTGGGCCGCAACATCACCGCAAGACTTGACGCACAGACCCCGGGCGCCAGGACCACACGATTTTGCCGTACGCAGATCGCACCGGTCGTGCGCGCGACGTTTTTGCTCACGGTCGCCCGCCCTGCAAAACCCTTCGCGCCGATGTAATCCACGTCCACCGCCGCCTGGCCCGCGTTCGTGACGATCGCGATACGCCCCTCTTCCTTGGGCCGGGTTGCGCGACCGATACGCCGTTTCCGAATTTCGGTAAAGTGGAATATTTTTGCCGGCGCGGATTGACCGATAGACTGGGTGTTTTGCCCGTCAGGCAACGCAAGGGCTTGTGGCTGGGCCCACCCGCCGAACAGGTCTCGATCAGCCGCCTCAATGTCAAATTTCTGCAACTGGAATCAAAGCTGACTGTCAGCGAACTGCACTGTAAGGTCAGCTATGGGCCATAAGCGAGCGCGGCAAAACATGCCAGCGCATGCTCCGGCAAATGCTGTTGGTCCACGCCTGGGCGGGGTTAACGCTGCGCCGGCGAGCCAGAAAAGTCCTTGACGCAACAGAACACCATGGATTTGGATCGGTCGGAAGACCTTGATTGGTCGATGGACGGAGCCGAGCCTTGAAATTTTTGCTGAGAATTATGCTCGCAACCGCTTTCGTGAACCTTGCTCCAGCCGTCGCCCAGGCGCCGAAGAAAGCCGTCGCTTCTCCTGCCTTGCAGAAGGAATTCGATGGCTTCATCGAGAAGTTTCGCACGGCGCTGAGGACAAACGATTCCGCCGCCGTCGCCGGTATGACACGATTGCCGTTCATGAACGACAACGCAATTCGCGACGCCGCGCAATTTCGCGCCAAGACCTATCCGACCTCGTTCACGGCGAAAAATCGCGCGTGTATCCAGCGCGGCAAGGCCGTCTACGATCGCGATCAAGAGAACAATGACAATTACTTCGTCTTCTGCGGCGAGCTCATCTTCGTCTTTACCAAGACGCCGGCGGGGTTCCTTTTTACGGAGGTCGGCGCGAATGACTGATCAGGCAACAATGCTATCCAATGCCGCCGGACGTATGATCGGCGCCTCGCTCAGCGACGTATTGGATACCGCAACCTAGGCGATGGGCCGCACTCCATGCAAATCCGTGAAGTCACCGCTGCCGAAGCGCGCGCCTTAACAACAAAGAAAGTCGCAATGGATCGACCTACCAGGATCTTTCTTATCATCTGCCTTGCGGCCTTTTGCTCATCGTTTGTTGTGCAAACCGCCTTTCAGTTCCTCGGCGCAGAAATATCCGTATGGGGCGGCAATCCGGGATGGCAACGAGAAATTGCATTTTGGAACGTTGGCGCCGCCATCATCGTGTTTTTGACGTTGCGCCTCGGCGAACCCCGGCTTGCCATCGCCGTCGTCACGGGCTGTACCGTCCTGTTCTTTTTGCTTGGCACCAATCACTTATTTGCCTTCATCGCCAATCCGAAGGCGCAGTTCCATTGGCCTCCGCTGGTGCTCAACTATATTGGGCTTATCTTCGGTGTTCGCGTTCTCTTGGCATTTCGCCAGCGCAAACAATGACGCCTTGCGGGCCAGATGGCTAGCGTCGGGTTCGAGGGCGGACGCCGTGACCCGACGGCGGCGCTTTGCGGTTCGGTCGGGCTCGCCACTTTCCTATCCGTGGACTCGCTGCCGTGTAGCGGATTAGTGCAACATATGTTTTGCGACCCACACTATTCGGCAACACGAAAGCGATCGTTCGTAAAGGGCGCGTGACTTCCGAAACGGGTCATTTGCCGACGTTTGGCCGACGGACGCATGGTCCGGCTCAACGACGCGGTGCCCCATACGTCGGCGGCGGCGCCTGCACGGTCGGCGTGGCAGCGGCGAACAGCTCCTCCTTGCTCCCGTTGAGCGGCGGATAGATGCGCTTGCGGTTGATGGTCTGCTTCGTCGCCTTCGCGGCCGCGCCGGTGGCGCGGACCTCGCGGTCCCACCCCTCCGTATAGAGCGCGCCCCAGTTGCCGAGATCGAGCACGGTGACGTACCAGTCGATCCGCAGCGGCAGCATCGGCAGGCGCAGGAGATCGGCCACGACATTGTGGCCGGCGAAGCGGCCCATGGGGCGGGCGAACTGGCAGGACATCACGGTCGGATGCAGTCCGTCGACCACGCTGGAGGCGACGTCGCCGGCCGCGAACACGCCACGCAGATCAGCAACCCGCATGAACGGATCGACCAGAAGGCGCCCGAGGCGATCGCGCGCGCCCGTAAAGCTCGTGGCCAGCCGGCTCGCACGTAGCCCAGCGCACCAGATCACCGTCTGGGCCGCGATGAATTCGCCCGAGCTCAGGTGCACTCCGGCCGCCTCGACCGATGCGACACGCGCGCCAAGGCGCGTCTCGATGTCGAGCGACGATAATGCCGTCTCGATGACGGGACGCGCATGCGCGCCGATGGTGGCGCCGACCGTCGGATTGGGATCGACCAGGATGATGCGGCGGCTGCCGGTGATCCCGGCACGCGCCAGCCGGTCCGGCATCTCGGCCGCGACCTCGATGCCGGTAAAGCCGGCGCCGACCACAACGACCGTCGAACGCCCCGGCGACGGCACGCTGCGCCCGAGCGAGACGAGATGATCCTCCAAGCGCAGGGCCGCAATGTAGGTGTCGACGTCGAAGGCGTGGTCGGCAAGGCCCGGAATGTCTGGGCGCATCACCTCGCTGCCGAGCGCGAGCACCAGCCGGTCGTAGCCCAAGGTCTCCTCGCCGTCGCTCGTGACCAGCGAGATCTCGTGCCGTGCCGGATCGATGGCTTCGACCTCGCCGATGCCGTGAGTGACGCCGATCGGATCGAGCAATTGCCCAAGCGGAAGCGCGACCTCGCCGAGGTCGAGCTCGTAGTTGCGTACCCGGATGTTGTGGTAGGGATTGCGGTCGACGATGCGGATCTCGATGTCGCGGCCGGCAGCGCCGACCTCGTCGCGCTTGCGTGCAGCACCGATGGCCGCCCACAGGCCTGCAAACCCGGCGCCGAGCACGACGATACGCGCCATGTCCGCCTACTGTACTTTCCAACGGAATCCTGCGGTCTGCCCGCGCAGGCAGGTATAGCTCAAGAACCCCTGCCGACCAACTGTGCCGGCGCGCGCCGCTGCACAAAATCCCGGCTCACGCCTCGCGCAGTTCCGACGGCGTCGCACCAAAGCGCTTGCGGAAGGCGCGGTTGAAATAGGACAGGTCCGAGAAGCCCGAGGAATGCGCGATGTCGCTGATCTTGCGCGCCCTCGCGCGGGGATCGCCGAGCAGCTTGCGCGCCAGCAACAGGCGCTGCTCCAGCACGAATTCGGTGAAGGTCGTGCCGGCCTGCTCGAACAGGCGCT
Source organism: Bradyrhizobium sp. WSM2254 (assembly GCF_000472645.1). Lineage (NCBI taxonomy): Bacteria > Pseudomonadati > Pseudomonadota > Alphaproteobacteria > Hyphomicrobiales > Nitrobacteraceae > Bradyrhizobium > Bradyrhizobium sp. WSM2254. The sequence goes on from NZ_KI421447.1 coordinate 258,860, forward strand.
GCGCCTGGCGCGGGCTCAGGCCCGAGCGCGTCGCAACTTCCGACAGGCAGAGATCGTTGCGGCCGAGCGCGGCCATCACGTCGGCGCGCATGAGTTCGAGACGGGCCGCCGCCTGGCCGCGGCCGCGCGCGAGGCTTGCATGCTCGGCATCGGTCCCGAGCAGGAGGCCGACGAGATCGACCATGTGCTGCGCGGACAGACGCTGGCCGACGGCGTCGAGATGCGGGCCGTGATTGGCGGCGAGCGCATGGTAGCGCAAGATGGTTTCGGCGACCGCACCGTCGCAGAGCACCTGCGACAGCTTCTCCTCGGCGCGCGGATTGATGTCGAGCAGCGCGCGGCGCGGCATGCGGATGGTGGTGAAGCGATCTTCGTCGGTGTGGCCGACGGTGCCGGTGACGCCCATGTCGACGAGCACCATCTGCGCCGGCGCGAGCTCGACGGTGTGGCCGTTCTGCCCGACGCGGACGAGGCCCGCATGTGCCGCGATCAGGACGAGATCGTCGCTGCCGTCGGCAAGGTGGCTCTGGTTACGTGAATATTGCGCGGAAGCGCCTTCGGGAATGGCCAGCGCGATGTTGTCGACCACGCTGATCTGGAGCCGGCAATCGATGCTGTCGCCATGGCTCGGCCCGATGTCGAGACCGCAGGCCCCGAAGGCCCGATCGCGCCAATGCTCGAAGGCCGCGCCTTGCGGCAGGCCCGCATATTGGTGAACGAAGATGCCCGGCGTTCTCGCTGCATCCATTTGATTTCTCGCCCCTCTCCGGCACCATGATTGGCGGCGCCGACTGCAAATTCCGGGCATTTGACGCCGCCAATTGCGGAGAGGTTCAAATCGGGGCTGGATTTGGCCGGGATTGTCGGAATGCGACGGCGGGATGGACCGGGGCGACATGCTTGCCCAGTTGCACGCGCTCGCAGTTGCACGCGCTCGTAGCCCGCATGAGCGCAGCGACATGCGGGAACCAGTCGTCCCGGATGTCGCTTCGCTCATCCGGGCTACGATAGCTACGACACCTACTTCTTCGCGGGCGCTTGCGGCTGGGACGGCGGCACGGTCTCGATCAGCTTGCCGGTAAAGACCGGCGCCGAGGTCGGCTGGCCGCTGGGCGAGCCGCCGGCCTGCTCGACGGTGACGGCGTAGGTCGCGCCGTTGACGACGTCGGCATCGTAGGAGGCCAGCAGCGGACGCGCGGTAAAGTCGCCGCCGCCGATCACGCCGAGCGAGCGCGGGCGCGGCAGCTTGTCGGAGATCAGCCAGAGCTCGAAGCTCTTGCCGGGCTCCGGCGTCGCGCCGACCTTGCGCACGGTGAAATTCCGCGTCGCACCGTCGATGGTAAGGATGAAGGCCGGGCCGCCGGCCGGGCCCTGCAACAGCGCGACATATTGCGAAGACGCCGCGAGCGGCGCCGGTGTCTTCACTTCAACCGTCTGGATGCGCGGTGCAGGGCGCAAGCCGCCCGGCAGCGCATCGGGCAGGAAGATCTGAAGCGACAGCGTCACCAGCAGCGCCGCCGCAAGCGCGCCGACGGCGGATGCGATCGAGCGCCAGCGCTTCACGCGGCGCTCGAGCCGGATCACATTGGTGTTGTCCACGACCGGCGCCGGCGGCGCGCGCGAGACGTCCGGATCGGGCGCATGGACCTGCGGCATGAAGATCGGCGCGACGTCGGGAAGCGCATCGGACGGCGGTCGCGCGGTTTCGGGCTGTGCGTCTTCGGAAAGCTGCGGCACCGGTTGCTCCGTGCGCTCCGATGAAATTTCCGGCGTGACAGGGTCGAACGAGGACGTCTCCGGTACAGGTGGTGGCGGCGGCGAGGCTTCGGACAGCGCGGGCGGCTCCTGCGCAAAGCCCGTCCGCGCGAGCTCGGACCTGATGTTCTCCCACACGATCGGACGCGGCTCGATCGTGCCGACCATCTGGTTGAGGACGCCCAGCCGGTAGGCCCAGGCCTGCACGATGTCGGCGAACGCCTTGTCCACCGCCATCATGATCTCGACCTGCGCGCGCTCGTCGGCGTCGAGGGTGCCGAGCGCATATTCCGCGGCGAGCGCGATATGGTCCTCCGTGTAGGCCATCACTTGCAGTCCAGAACCACCCTCACAGTATAAACTCTCATAATCCGAGGCACTCGCGGATATCCAACATGCTGCGCCGCAGCCACGTCTTCACCGTGTTGACGGGCGCGGCGAATTTCTCCGCCAATTGCTCGCGGCTCCAGCCGTTGTAATAGGCGAGAAGCACGAGCCTCTGACGGTCCGGCTCGAGCCGGCCGATACATTCCAGGAGCCGCTTCAGCTCCTCGGTCATCTCCCGGCGCGCCAGCGGATCGGGACTGTCGGCTGCGACCTCCATCGCCTGAGGCTCTTCCTCGATGGAGACTTCCGACTTCTTGCGCACGATATCGATCGCACGGTTGCGCGCGATCGACGCCATCCACGTGATCGGCGACGACAGGGCCGGATTGAACTGGCCGGCGTTGTTCCAGATCTTGACGTAGGTCTCCTGAATGACTTCCTCTGCGATATCCTGCCGACGCAAGATACGAAGCACGACGCCATAGAGTTTCGCGCGCGTGGCGACGTAAAGGCGCTCGAACGCGGCCTGATCGCCCTTCGCCACCGCCTCAATCAGCCCGACCAGCTCTGCTGGCGTCAGCATTCAGCCCCCCAACGCGTAGGCTCGGGCGCGTTCCGCGCAGGCCCGGCACTTGCACTACCATAGCGCGCAGCAAAGCCGACCACCAAGGGGCGTGGCGCCACGCTGTGGACAGCACATACGAAAACCCGGACCTTGCGGGTCCGGGTTCTGCGAATTTTCGGCGGTTCTTACTGCTAGCGCCTCAGGCGACGGCGCCGATACGGGCCCGCATCAGGCCGATGCTGTCGAGGTCGGCCTGCTCGCGGGCGTTTTCCTCGGCGCGTTCGCGGGCCTGGTCGCGCTCGTCGAGGAGCTCGACCTTCTTCAGCTCCTCGAAGGCCTCGGCCAGCGCGGCCTTGGCTTCGTCGAGCTGGCCCTTGAGCTCGTCGGCCGAGCGGGTCAGGTTCTCACGGCGCTGGATCGCGGCCTTGGCATAGGTCGGATAGGCGAAGTGCGAGGGATCGTTGATCCCGGCACGCTCCTGCTCGGTCTGGATCTCGCGTTCGAGATCGACCGACATCCGCTGGAAGTCGGCGATCATGGTCTCGATCTGGGTGACCCGGCGGCGCTTCTCGTCGACCTGAAACTTCTTCAGGCGGATGAGGGTATCACGTGACTTCATCGACTCGTACTCCCCAGAAGTCCCCTGGCTGCACGTGGGACAACACCGGTCTCCCCACTGGCCCAATCGGGGCCAAGACCGGCTCTGCTACTCTGTGAGAGCGGATGATGAACTGACAAAGTTAGCGTTCCGTTTCCAAATTACCGAGGATTTGCGCCAACTCGCGATAGCCGTCCGCCAACGAGGCATTTTCGTCCTTGCGCTGGCGCAGGAAGGCTTCCAGGGGCTCGTGCAGGCGGATCGCCTCGTCGACCTCGGGGCTGGAGCCGGCCCGGTAGGCGCCCAGCCGGATCAGTTCCTCCATGTCGGCATAGGTCGCCATCACCGCCCGCGCCTTCTGGATGGTCGGCCAGAACTGCGGATCGGCCGATTTCGGCATGGTGCGGGAGACGGATTTGAGGATGTTGATGGCGGGGTAGCGGCCGCGCTCGGCGATCGAGCGCTGCATCACGATGTGGCCGTCGAGGATGCCGCGGACGGCGTCGGCGATCGGCTCGTTGTGGTCGTCGCCGTCGACCAGCACCGTGAAGATCGCGGTGATCGCGCCCTCGCCCAGGCCCGGCCCGGCACGCTCGAGCAGCTTCGGCAGCTCGGTGAACACGGTCGGCGTATAGCCCTTGGCGGTCGGCGGCTCGCCGGCGGACAGACCGATCTCGCGCTGGGCCATGGCGAAGCGCGTCACCGAGTCCATCAGGCAGAGCACGTCCTGATCCTCGTCGCGAAAATACTCGGCGACCGCGAGTGTCAGATAGGCCGCCTGGCGACGCATCAGCGCCGGCTCGTCGGAGGTTGCGACCACCACGACGGAGCGCGCCAGGCCCTCCTCGCCGAGATCGTCCTGCAAGAATTCCTGAACCTCGCGGCCGCGTTCGCCGATCAGCCCGATGACGCTGACGGCGGCGTCCACGTTGCGCGCCAGCATCGACAGCAGCACCGATTTGCCGACGCCGGAACCTGCGAAGATGCCCATGCGCTGGCCGCGGCAGCAGGTGAGAAACGTGTTCATCGCGCGCACGCCGAGATCGAGCGGCGCCCCGACGCGCTTGCGCGAATGCGCCGGCGGCGGCGTATTGCGGAACGGCATCGGCGAGGCCCCCTGCGGCAACGGCCCCTTGCCGTCGATCGGCTCGCCCAGCGCGTTGACGACACGGCCGAGCCAGGCCGACGACGGCCGCACCTGATTGGCGGCATTGGCGATGACCGCCTTGCAGCCGCGCCGCACGCCGTCGAGGCCGGCGAACGGCATCACGACAGCATTGTTGCCGGAGAAGCCGATCACCTCGCAGGGGATGGAACGGTTGGCGCCGGTCTCGATCACGAGCCGCGCGCCGACCGACATCGCATGGATCGGGCCGGCCACTTCGACCATCAGGCCGCGCACACCGACCACACGGCCATAGATATTGATGCCGTCGATATCGCCGATCTGTTCGGCCAGAGCCTTCATCGGTGGGCCTTCATCGGGGGCGAGCCTTCATAGGAGGGCCTTCATGAGGTGGTCGTCTTCGTGATCCCGGGCCTTCACGGGGAAACTCTTAAGTTTCGCCATATTTCTGAACGGCGCTTAACTTCGTGTTTACCCGCATCGTTAATCATTGCGTCACTGTCTTTGTGACTGAGCGTGACTCCCCTTCAGAAGAAGGCTGAGTCGCGGGAGTCGGTTAGGCCCGTCTCTTAAAGTGGAACTTGAACGGAGCCGGATAACGAAAGCTGCTTCTTACGCAAGACCTTAGGGCGATTCGACAAAAATTGCACCGGGGGGACTTGCGTTCCAGAATCAGGATTTGTTAACCATCTGTTGTCAGGATCCGAATCAGTTGTTCAAAGGCGTTTTGTTGAGTGCCGCGAATGCGGCCGACCTGACGCCCAGGAGCGGCGACTATGGGGAACTGGCATGCGCGTTTTGCTGATTGAAGATGACAGCGCCGTCGCGCAGTCGATCGAGCTGATGCTGAAGTCTGAGAGCTTCAACGTCTACACGACCGATTTGGGGGAAGAAGGCGTCGATCTCGGTAAATTATACGATTACGACATTATCCTTCTCGACCTCAACCTGCCTGACATGTCCGGCTACGACGTGCTCAAGCAACTCCGGGTCTCCAAGATCAAGACCCCGATTCTGATCCTCTCCGGCCTCGCCGGCATCGAGGACAAGGTCAAGGGTCTCGGCGTCGGCGCCGACGACTACATGACCAAGCCCTTCCACAAGGACGAGCTGGTGGCCCGCATCCACGCGATCGTGCGCCGCTCCAAGGGCCATGCCCAGTCGGTCATCCAGACCGGCGACCTCGTCGTCAACCTCGACACCAAGACGGTCGAAGTCGGCGGCCAGCGCGTGCATCTGACCGGTAAAGAATACCAGATGCTGGAGCTTCTCTCGCTCCGCAAGGGCACGACCCTCACCAAGGAAATGTTCCTCAACCACCTCTATGGCGGCATGGACGAGCCCGAGCTGAAGATCATCGACGTCTTCATCTGCAAGCTCCGCAAGAAGCTCGCCAACGCCTCCGAAGGCCGCAACTTCATCGAGACCGTGTGGGGCCGCGGCTACGTGCTGCGCGAGCCGCACGAGCACGAAGAGCGCATTCCCGCCTGATCCTTACGTTTACGTCGCGGGCCCTTCGGGGCTTGCTCCTCCCAGCCTGGACCCCGCCGCAAATGGCGGGGTTTTGTTTTTTGGGGGACGCGAAGGCGGCCTCATCGCCCTCCTGCCGTTGAACCGCTATCCTTCCCCCGCCGACGAATGGTCGCTGCACGATGGGGGAACGATGATCCTGCAATCACTCGCCGGCCTGCCCGCCTTCCTGGTCTATTTCTGCACCGGGCTGATCGCGATCGTGGCGTATCTGTTCGTCTACACCCGCATCACCCCGTACAACGAGTTCCAGCTCATCCGCGACAACGAGCCGGCCGCGGCGATCTCGCTCGGCCTCAGCCTGCTCGGCTTCGTGGCACCGCTGGTCAGCGCCATCGCGCATTCGGCCAACGTGCTGGACTGCCTGATCTGGGCGGTGATCGCCCTGATCGTCCAGGTCATCGTGTTCTTTCTCGTGAAGGTCCCGGTGCCGAACCTGTCGACGCGGATTGCCGAAGGCGAGCTTGCCCCGGCGATCTGGCTCGGGCTGTCCTCGCTCGCAGCCGGTCTCCTCAACGCCGCCTGCATGATCTACTGACATGGCCGACAAACCCTCCAAGGAGTTCGGCAAGCGCCGGCCGGCGCAGCCGACACCGCGGGCGCCGGCGAAGCGCTCCGGCCATGTCGCCCTCCTGGTGATGGGCACGCTCGCGGTCGGCACCACCGCCTACACGCTGATGCCGCGGCAGACTTGCGAGCCCTCTCCTCCCGGGACGGATCCAGCGGTGCAGACGAGCACCGCGTGCAGCAGCAGAAGCAGTTCCTCGGGCGGCAGCGGCGGCTCGGGCTCATCGTCGCGATCGAGTTTCTTCAGCAGCGATTCCACCAGCCATTCCTCCTCGGGAACGTCGTCCGATTCCGGCCACAGCAGCGTGAGCCGCGGCGGCTTCGGCTCGTTTGGCCATGGCTTCTCGGGCGGGGGCTGATCCATGCGGCGCATCACCTGCCTCGAGCGCGCCGACTGGCGAGAGACCGCGGCGCAATGCGGCTTCGTCTTCCACACCAACGGCGGCGAGCGCTATTGGGACGAGCGCGCCTATTACGCCTTCACCCTCGACGAGATCGAGCGCGGCATCGAGACGCCGACCGGCGAGATCGACGCGATGTGCCTGGAGCTTGCCGGCCGCGTCATCGGCGACGAGCGCCATCTGCAGCGCTTGAAGATCCCGCAGGCGTTCTGGGACTTGATCAGAGCGAGCTGGCAGCGCGACGACCGCAGCCTGTACGGCCGGCTCGATCTGAAATTCGACGGCCATGGTCCGGCGAAATTGCTCGAATACAACGCGGACACGCCGACCTCGATCTTCGAGGCCGCCGTATTCCAATGGACCTGGCTCGAGCAGGCGATCGAACGCCGCATCATCCCGGTGCGCGCCGACCAGTTCAACTCCATCCACGAGCGGCTGATCGAAGCCTGGAAGGAGATTGCCGCAGGCCGCCATGTCCATCTCACCGGTACCACCGGCAACGAGGAGGACGCGGGCACGCTGGCCTATCTCGAGGACACCGCGCGCCAGGCGGGGCTATCGACCACGCTGCTCGACATCGAAGCGATCGGCTGGCGCGACGAGGCCGGCGGCTTCGTCGATCTCGATAACAGCGACATCGCACTCGCCTTCAAGCTCTATCCCTGGGAATGGATGTTTCACGACGCCTTCGGCGCAAAGCTTGACGGCGCGCCGACCCGCTGGATCGAGCCGCCATGGAAGGCGGTGCTCTCCAACAAGGGCATCCTGCCGCTGCTCTGGGAGATGTTTCCGAACCATCCCAATCTGCTGCCCGCCTTCTTCGAGGACGATCCGCGCGCCGCCGAGCTCGGCAGCTCCTATGTGCGCAAGCCGCTGCTGTCGCGCGAAGGCGCCAATGTCACGCTGGTGTCCGGCGGAATGCCGCTCGACGAGCAAGCAGGTCCTTACGGTGCAGAAGGCTTCGTGCGGCAGGCCCTCTCGCCACTGCCGAACTTCTCGGGCTTCTATCCGGTGATCGGAAGCTGGCTGGTGAACCACGAACCCTGCGGCCTGTCGATCCGCGAAGACGAGAGTGCGATCACCGGCAACGGCTCGCGGTTTCTGCCGCATGCGATCTTGTGAGGGGTGACTTTCTTCCTTCTCCCCTTGTGGGAGAAGGTGGCGCGAAGCGCCAGATGAGGGGTTCTCTCCACTCGCAAGACCGTTCGTGAGGATAGAGACCCCTCACCCGGCTTCGCTATCGCGAAGCCACCCTCTCCCACAAGGGGAGAGGGTGAGAAGCACCTCACCTCGCCGCGGCGACCCTCAGCGGCTGCGGCGTCAATCCGCCCATGGGGCGGCCGGAGCGCGCCGGGTTGAGCTGATAGAGACCGCGGCGCTCGGTGACGGGACGGAAAGCGTCGGTGATGCCGACGACGGATTCGGCAGCGCCAAGCAGCAGCGTGCCGTCGGCTTCCAATCCCTTCGCCATGCGCTCGAAGATCACCGCCTTGGTGTCCTGGTCGAAATAGATCAGCACGTTGCGGCAGAAGATCACGTCGAACGTGCCGAGATGGGAGAAGTCCTGCAACAGATTGAGCTGGCGGAACTGCACCATCGCGCGAATGTCGGCATTGAGCTGCCAGAGCTCGCCGACTTGCGTGAAGTACTTCATCAGGTGCTGGATCGGCAGGCCGCGCTGCACCTCGAACTGGCTGTAGACGCCGGCCCTGGATTTCTCCAGCACCTCCTGCGACAGGTCGGTGGCGACGATCTCGGTGCGCCAGCCGGCCAGGGCCGCGCCCATCTCCTTCAGGCACATCGCGATCGAATAGGGCTCCTGCCCCGTCGACGACGCCGCCGACCAGATGCGCAGCGATTTGCGCGCCGCACGCGCCTGGATCAGGCCCGGCAGGATGGTCTCGCGCAGATGATCGAACGGGATCTTGTCACGGTAGAAGAAGGTCTCGTTGGTGGTCATCGCTTCGACCACGTCGGTCGCAAGCCGGCCGTCGCCGTTCCTGATCTTCAGCACGAGATCGGGGATGCCTGATAGACTCGCCTTGCGGGCAAGCGGCAGCAGCCGACTCTCGACCAGGTACTGCTTGTCGGCGGAGAGATCGAGGCCGGAGCGCTCTTTCAGGAATTTGCGCAGATACTCGTAGTCAACCGGCGTCACGAGCGGTCTCCCGCGAACAGGCGGTTGACCTTGGCGCCGATCTGGTTGAGCGGCAGGATCGCCGCGCAGATGCCGGCATGGGCGGCCGCGCCCGGCATGCCCCAGACGACGCTGGAGGCTTCATCCTGTGCGATCACGCTGCCACCGGCGGCAACGATGTCCTTGCCGCCGCGCATGCCGTCCGAGCCCATGCCCGTCAGGATCACGGAGAGAACGGCGCCGTGCCAGATGTCGATGGCGGAGGTGAAGAGCGGATCGACCGCGGGCTTGCAGAAATTGACGGCGGGGCCGTCGTCGAGCGCGATCGCGACGTCCGCACCGCTGCGCACGACGCGCATGTGCTTGCCGCCGGGCGCGAGGTAGATCCGTCCCGGCTTCACCGGCTCGCCATCGACCGCCTCGGCCGCCGGCCGGCGGCTCGAACGCGCCAGATGCTCGGCAAGAATGGTGGTGAAGGTCGGCGGCATGTGCTGGGTGATCAGCACCGGGAAGCGGTCGATGACCGGGCCGAGCTCGGTGACGAGGGCCATCAGCGCCTGCGGTCCGCCGGTCGAGGAGCCGATCAGCAGCACCTTGGGTGCCTGGGTCGAGAACGGACGCGTGGACAGCGCCCCCGACGACGGCGCAAGCGCGGCGGGCCGCGCGACAACCGGTGCACGTGCAGCCGGCGCGGGGATTGCAGTCGAGCTTGGGCTCGCGGGCGCCAGCGGCGGGCTCGCAACTGCGGGCTTGCGGCGCAGCCGTGCACCGAGGTGACGGATCTTCTGGATCAGGTCGTGATGGAAGGTGTCCGCGGCCGACGCCTCGCGCGTCGATTCGGGCTTCGGAATGTAGTCGGCCGCGCCGAGCGACAGCGCCTTGAAGCTGACTTCCGCGTTGCGGCGCGTCAGCGTCGAGGCCATGATGATGACGAGATCGCGCTTCTTCGCCAGCAATTGCGGCAGCGCCGAGATGCCGTCGAGCTCGGGCATTTCGATGTCAAGCACGGCAACATCGGGATTGATGCGTTCGAGCTGGTTGACCGCCTCGAGCCCGGTACGCAGCGAGGCTGCGACCTCCATGTCGTGCTCGGCGCCGACCCAGCGCGAGATCAGACCGCGGATGACGACGGAGTCATCGACGATCATCACCCGCAGCGGCCCCGCTTCGCGCGACGAACCCGTGGTCGAATTACCTGCGAACGCAACACTCATTACTCACCAACTCAGACTGAAACGGTTCAGTTGAAAACAAACGCCGAAGGAGCCGTTCAGCCTCCGGACGTCGCTCAGATCAAGCCGACTTCCTGGAACTTCGCCGTCACGATGTCCTTGTCGAAGGGCTTCATGATGTACTCGTTGGCGCCGGCGTGAAGCGCGCGTGCGATGTGCGCAACGTCGTTCTCGGTGGTGCAGAACACCACCTTGGGCTGGTCGCCGCCGGGCATGCGCCTGAGATGGCCGAGAAACTCGTAGCCGTCCATCACGGGCATGTTCCAGTCGAGCAGCACCGCGTCGGGCAAGCCGCGCTTGCAGGCCTCCAGCGCCTTCTCACCGTCCTCGGCTTCGAGGATCTGGAAGTCGAGGCCCTCCAGGATCCGGCGCGCAACCTTGCGGATGACGCTGGAATCATCAACGACGAGACAAGTTCGCATGTGAACCTCTGCTTCCTGCCCCCTTTTTCGGGGACACTTCCAATTGCAAGTCCATCGGCGGCGATGCCGCCGTATCAGGCCGCCATCATCTCGGGCGCGAGCTCGAGGACGCGATCGACGTCGAGGACGACCATGAGCTGGCCGTCGAGACGGTGGACGCCGCCGGCGAGCTTGGCCATGCGGGGGTCGAGGTTGACGGGGTTCTCTTCCTTGCCGTCCTCGGGCAGGCGCAGCACCTCGCCGATCTGGTCGATCAGCAGGCCATAGGATTCGCCGCGCAGGTCGACACCGACCGCCATCGGCACCTTGCCGTCCTCGGGCCTGGGCAGGCCGAGACGGGCGCGCATGTCGACCACGGTGACGATGCGGCCGCGCAGGTTGAGGACGCCGGCGATCTCGCGCGAGGACAGCGGCACGCGGGTGACGCGCTCGGGCATGAACACGTCCTGGACGCGGGAGATCGGCAGGCCGAACAGCTGGCCGCCGATCATCGCGGTGACGTATTCGACCATGGCGCCTTCGGTGGTCTGCATCTTGTTGGCCATAAGCGTATCTCCTGATCCGGTTCTTTCGTTTTGAGCATGATCTCGTCGGAAAACCGCTTCACACTTTTCCGGATCATGCTCTGGTTACGCCGCGGCCCGGCTCAGCTCGGAGGCGCCGGCGGCGCCCGCGGTCTGTTCCTTCAGCGCCGCGATCAGACCGGGACGGTCGAACTTGGCGACATAGTCGTGGAAGCCGGCCTGACGGCCGCGCTCGATTGCCGCCGGCGACACCAGC
>NZ_AXAB01000066.1:0-36156 GCF_000472645.1 Bradyrhizobium sp. WSM2254
ACGGCACCGAGTTCGCCGCCCACCTTTCCTTGCAGAGCCTCTTGATGAAGACCTTCTTCTGCGACCCCCACGCGCCGTGGCAAAAGGGCGGCATCGAGAACGCCATCGGCCGCTTGCGCCGCTTCATCCCCCGAAAGACCGACCTCGAAAAGCTCCCAACCAAGCGCTTCCGCCAGTCCGTTGCCACCTACAACAACACCCCGCGCAAATGCCTTGACTTCAGAACCCCGGCAGAGGCCTTCTCCTCTCAACTGTTGCACTTCGAGTGTGAATCCACCTCCTCGCTTTCGCCAGGACGACTCGGGGATAGAGTTGCGCGCACAGCCGTGGGCATCGCATTCCCAGCAACCAGTTCCCGCCCTCTTGAAGTCGCTGCTGCAATGCACGATCTTGGACGCGATGGCATCATCCGAAATCACGCTCGAGGCCGTACCGTCCATTGGCGAAGTGTCGCCCGAAGATTGGGACGCCTGCGCAAATCCCGGCAAGGCTCTTATCGAAAAGGTTTGCAACGGGCATGGCAAGGGATCCTCATCCGGGCTCCCAGGCGATTCGGCCGGTCTCTTAAAGCCTGCCTATAACCCATTCGTCTCGCACGCGTTTCTCGCCGCCGTCGAGAAATCGGGTTCGGCGACCATCCGCACCGGATGGGGACCCCGGCATCTCGTCGCCAAGATCGACGGCCGCGTCGCCGGCGTCGTGCCCTGCTATCTGAAATCGCATTCGCAAGGCGAATACGTCTTCGACCGCGGCTGGGCTGACGCCTATGAGCGGGCCGGCGGGCGCTATTATCCGAAGCTTCAGGTCTCGGTTCCCTTCACGCCGGCCACGGGTCCACGGCTGCTGGTCCGCGACGGTGTCGACCGCGAGCGCATCACGGAGGCGCTGGCGAGCGGGCTGGTGGCGCTGTGCGGCGTCAGCAAGGCTTCCTCGGTGCACGTCACCTTCGCGCGGGAGGCGGAGTGGAAGCTGCTCGCCGGGCACGGCTTCCTCCAGCGCACCGACCAGCAGTTCCACTGGCACAACGATGGGTTTGCGAGCTTCGACGATTTCCTCGCCACCCTGAACTCGCGCCACCGCAAGTCGATCAAGCGCGAACGCCGCGACGCGCTCGCGTCCGGCGTCACCATCCACTGGCTCACCGGAAAAGACATTACCGAGGAAGCCTGGGACGCCTTCTTCGAATTCTACATGGAGACCGGCTCGCGCAAATGGGGCCGCCCGTATCTGACGCGCGCGTTCTTCTCGCTGATCGGCGAGACCATGAGCGAGGATGTGCTGCTGGTGATGGCCCGCCGCAACGAGCGCTGGATTGCGGGCGCGATCAACTTCATCGGCTCGGACACGCTGTTCGGCCGCAACTGGGGCGCGGTCGAGCATCATCCGTTCCTGCATTTCGAGGTCTGCTACTATCAGGCGATCGACTTCGCGATCACGCGCGGCCTCACACACGTCGAGGCCGGCGCGCAAGGCGAGCACAAGATCGCGCGCGGCTACCTGCCGAAGACGACCTATTCCGCCCACTTCATCGCCGATCCGGGCCTGCGCCGCGCCATCGACGACTATCTCAAGCGCGAGCGCGCCTATGTCGCCGAGGCCGGGCGGGAGCTCGCCGAACTCGGCCCGTTCCGGAAAGGCGCCGACGAGGCGCCTTGACGGTTCTATGCGGCTGGTGACAGTAAGCGCAAAATTCCGAGGAGCCGCCGAGGAGCTGCCATGACCGCCTACGACCCCAACAACATCTTCGCAAAGATCCTGCGCGGCGAGTTTCCCTGCCACAAGGTCTATGAGGACGAGCACGTCTTCGCCTTCCTCGACATCATGCCGCGCGTGCCGGGCCATACGCTGGTGATCCCGAAGGCCCCTGCCCGCAACATCCTCGACATCAAGCCCGACGACTACGCCCTTGTCGCCCGCGGCGCGCACAAGATCGCCGCAGCCGCGATGAAGGCGTTCAAGGCCGACGGCATCACCGTGCAGCAGTTCAACGAACCGGCCGGAGGTCAGGTGGTATTTCACCTGCACATGCACGTCTTGCCGCGCCACGACGGCGTGCAAATGCTGCCGCCCGCGAGCCGCAAGGAAGACGTCAAGGTGCTGGAAGAGAATGCGACCAGGCTGATCGCGGCGCTGAAGGCGGGCTGATCGTTTCCACGCTGTCATTCCGGGGCGACGCGAAGCGTCGAGCCCGGAATCCATTCCACCACCATCTCTGTCGCCCGATGGATTCCGGGCTCGCGCCAAGAGGCGCGCCCCGGAATGACGGAGGAAATTACTCCGTCTGGAAATCCCCGGCTTGCGGCGCGGCCAGTGGCGTGAACTCGCAGCGGTCGGGCTTGATGTCGATCAGCGGCGTGTTGTCGAGGCAGTCGAGCCCGCGCACCAGAATGGCATTGCCCTCGATGCCGACCAGCTTGACGATCGAGGTGCCGATCGGGTTCGGCCTGACCGGCGAGCGCAGCGAGAAGGTGCCGCGGGTCTTCTCGTTGTTCTTCGGGCTTTGCAGGACGATGTCGCGGCGCGACTTGTCGAGCCAGTAGAGCACTTCGAGATTGCTGTAGAAATCGACGCCCTTGATGGCCGGCACGAACGGCTCGAAGATCTCGAGGCGGCAGATCGGGCCGTCGTGCCGCCCCTGCCGCGGCGTCTCCAGCCGCGACGTCCAGGGCGTGCGGATACGGCCAATGAAGACGAGACCGGCATCCTCCGCGGGCGGCAGCTCGATGGCGATCTCGCCCTCGCGGAGCTCGTTTTCGCGAACCATATTTCCAGTTCCTTAGCTGTTCGCCGGCGGTTTTAGCCCAACCACCACTTGCCGGCCAGCATGAAGACTTCGCCGGCGACCACGCCTGCAAAAATCGAGCGGCGCGTCAGCAGGAAGACGACCAGGCCGGCACCGACCGCGCCGTAGCGCAGGACATCCGGCACGCTTGCCAATGCGCCCGGCGGCTCGACCACGATCTGGGCGATGACGCCGGCCAGGATGGCGGTGGCAACCGCCCTCACCCAGACCAGCAGCTCGGAACCCTCGTCGATACCGCCGCCGAACCACAGGCCGAGCATGCGCCAGATCTGGTTGGGCACGACGCCGGCGACGAACAGGACTGCGAGCGCATGCCAGTCGCCGATGAGCTGTGCGAAGCTCATGCGCGCACCTCCCGCCACCAATGCACGCCGTAGGCGATCGAGCCGGCCACCACGCCGCTGACGAGGATGTCGAGGCCGGAGTTCATCTTCGCCGCCAGCGGATAGAGCAGAATCCCGAGCGACAGCGCGACCACGTCGGCGACCTCACGGCTGTTGCGCGCGGTCGAGAACAGGAAGGACAGCGGCGTCAGCAGCAGGATCGCGGCGCCAAGCGTCTGCGTCAGGTTGGCGGCGAGGAAATAGCCGACCGTGTTGGCGGTGAGGCATACCGAGACGAGACCGCAGCCGAGCCCGTGGACGAAGGCGATGCGCCGCTCGCGCGGCACCTGTGGCAGGAAGCGGTGGCATTCGACCCAGAGCGTCACCGCGGTGAGATGCGCGGCGAAGACCAGCTCACGCCGTTTCGTCGTCGGCGTGCGCATCAGCGGCAGCACCGAGACCACCATCGGAAACAGGCGGATCGCACTGACCGTTACCGCGATCGCCGACTGGATCACGGTCGCGCCCGAGCCGAGCGTCGTGATCAGGATGATCTGCGCGGGGCCCGCCCAGACGAACAGCGTCGAGCAGAGCGCCCAGAGCAGGCTGAAATGGCTGTCGTGGGCGAGCGCGCCGATGCCGAGATAGGTCACGAACAACACGATGGTGAGGATCGTCTGCGTGATCGAGCGCAGCCCCCACGCAAAGGCGCGCCAGGGACTTTGCCATTGAGGTGAATCGAGCGGAGGAAGCGCCACGGGACGGCCGGCCTGAATGAAGAATCGTGACCGCATAACGGGCAACGCGCGCGGCCGCGTCAAGGAAGGGCGCGGCGGGGCTGGCATGCGCGCGGCCAACACCCACGCTGTCATTCCGGGGCGCGCCCTCTTGGGCGCGAGCCCGGAATCCATTGAGCCACAGAGATTGCCGCTTGATGGATTCCGGGTTCGCGACTTCGTCGCGCCCCGGAATGACGGCGGGAGAGAGTTGCCCCTACCCGCTCACACCCGGTTCTTCAGCACGAAGCAGGCGCCGCCAGCCTTGCGGATGCGATTGCAGAGATCATCCGCCTCGCTACGCGTATCCGCGCCGATGCGCACCTGGTAGAACGCGCGCGTGCCGCGGCTGCGCATCACCGAACTCAGCAGGCTCGGATCGCGCTCGCCGATCACTGCGCTCAGCCGCGTGACGGCGCGGGAATACATCGCCAATGCCCTGTTGCGGTCGAAGCCGGCGGCGAGCTGCACGCCCCAGATCTTCGCGGCGGCCAGCTCTACATGCTGCTCGAGCTCGGCGACGAACGGATTCGGCGCGCGCTTCAACAGGGCCATGAGATCGCGGCAGCTCGTCGGCGGCGCGCTCGGCGGGCCCTTGCCAGTGCTGCCGGCCTTCGCCCAGGCCTCCACCGTCGCACCGGTGATGGCATAGACGTAATTGCGGGTCTGCTCCGGCATCGGACCGGTGCCGGCCAGCCATTCCTGCACCCGGCGCGGTCCGGCATTGTAGGCGGCTGCCGCAAGTCCGAGATTACCGAACTGGTTGCGCAACTCGTTGAGGAATTCGGCGGACTTCGGCAAGGCCTGAACCGGGTTGAAAGGATTGAGCAGCCCGCGCTCGCTTGCAGTCCCCGGCATGAACTGCGCGATCCCCTGCGCGTGCTCGCCGCTGCGTGTCATCGGCCCCACCGCATCGGCCTGGAAGCGGCTCTCCTGCCAGATCACACGGGCAAAGAATTCCAGCGGCAGATTGGCATCCCTCGCGGCCGCCTCGACGATCAGGCAGATCGATTCCCGCGTGTCGCTCTCGCGCGCATCCGCCGGCTTCTGCGGCGGCATCGCCAGTTCCTCGACGCTCGGCACCGCGACGTTGGTCCGCGCGGGCGAGCTGTCCCATGCCGCGGCCTCTGTCGCAGAGGCCAGCAGTGCGGCAACGGCGAGTGATGCAATTCGCGCCAACCCTGCCCAAGCATCGCCGTGGCGCACGCCGGCGCGGCATGCGAGAAGATGATCCGCCATGTTGTGGCATCGTGCCATGGTTCGACGAGTTGCCAATATATGCTGCCTGCCCTGCTTCTCCCAATGCGCTCCCCCTCCAGGCGGATCCGCGCGATCCTTGCCCTTGCCGCCCTGGTCATGTCCGCCGCGCCGGCCCTGGCGCAGGTCAGCTGGCGGATGACCACGGAATATCCGCAAAACAACATTTCCGGGATCGGCCTCACCACTTTCGCCGCTCGGGTGGCGGCACGCACAAACGGTTTCGTGACCGTGGCCAATGCCTTCGACAACGAGCTCAAGATCAACTCGGGCGAGATGCCGCGCGCTGCGCTGGACGGCCGGATCGCGGGCGGCGATGCCTTTGCGGGCGCGCTGTCCGGCCTCGACCCGGTGCTCGGGCTTTCGACCCTGCCCTTCCTGGTGCAATCGGTCGACGTCGCCCGCGCCACCAATGCGCGGGCACGTCCACTCTACGAAAAGGCGTTCGCCGCCCGCGGTCTCAAGCTGCTCTATCTGACGATCTGGCCGGCGACGGGCCTCTGGTCGGATCATGCGCTCGCAGGCACCGACGATCTGCCCAAGCTGAACCTGCGGGCCTATGATGCCAATTCCAGCGCGGTGATGCGCACGGCCGGGGCCAATGCGCAGTTCCTGCCGATGGACAAAGCGCTCGCCGGATTGAAGGAGCACCAGTTGAATGCGTTCCTCACCTCCGGCGACGGCGGCGCGGGACGCAAGCTCTGGGACTTCCTGCCGCATTTCACGGCGATCAACTATGCGATGCCGGTCTCGATCGCCTTCGTCCGCAGCGAGGCGTTCGCCGCGCTGCCGGAGCCGATGCAGCGCGAGGTGATGGTCGCGGCGGCCGAGACCGAGCAGAGCCAGTTCGCGCTGCTGGCCCATCGCACGGCCGAGAACTATGCGCGCATGCGCGACAACGGCGTCAACATCGCCGAGCCCGCGCCGCCGTCCCTCGTCACCGCACTCCGCAACGCCGCGACGGACGCGATCGCCGCCTGGGAGACCCAGGCCGGCGCGGATGCGGCGGCGATCGTCGAATGGGCACGGCAGCAATAAGGGGTCGCAGCCAACGGCATGCGACCGCTCCCCTCCGACGAGATGTCGGCTGATGTCCCGTTGCGCTGCTTCAGTTCTTGACCGGCACCAGGCTTTCGCCGCCGATGGCGCGGTCGAGGGCGTCGATCAGCGCCTGAATCTCGACGAACTTGTTGCGCGCCCGCTCGGCCGTGTCGCGCACAAATGGAGCGGCCAGCACTTTCGCATGCGCGTCTCTGTCCTCGATCATGCGATCGCGGGCCTTCTTCAGGGTTTCAAGTCGCTCGCTCATGTAGGCTCCTCCATAAAATATCTTCTCGATCGCAATCGGGGACTTCAGTCGAAGCCCGCCGGAAGCTCGCCTTTCCGGAAAAACACCGTTGGCTCATCGTCATAGTCACCCATTTCGGCATCGCCGCTGGACGAGAACGCAACGACGCCGAGCTTGCTCAAGGCCAGTCTCTCCGCCGTTCGCAGCGCGCCGCTTTCCGATTTGCAGACGATCGGAGAGTCGGCCTTGAGATTCCCGCCCTTGCCGGCGTTGAATGCCTGCACGACGTAGGTTGTTTGGCGGACCATGACGTCTCCTCTGACCCTGTTGGCAAACGGAATTGACGTCAACGACTGCGAACGCCGCACTCAGCGTCGCATCGCTTCCATGAGCGCGGAAATCCTGATCGTTGCAAAACTGGAGAAGGTGTCCGACACCGCATATGGCAGGATGATCTGGTCATTGTGCCTCATCGCACCGCAGGTATAGACGACGTTGGGGACATACCCTTCGCGCTCGGACGGTTCAGGCCGCAACAGCGGCTCGCTCGAACGCGCGAGCACCCTGGATGGGTCGCGCTTGTCGAGCAGCGCCGCACCGATCGAATATTTGCGGACGGGGCCGACACCATGCGTCAGCAGCAGCCAGCCCTCATCGAGTTCGATGGGCGACCCGCAATTGCCGATCTGGACGAACTCCCAGGGAAACTGCGGTTTCAGAAGGGCCCGGCCGCCTTCCCATGTGGAGAGATCGTCCGAATAGACCAGATACAGGTTCTCGTTGTCCTGCCGCGCGATCATGGCATAGCTGCCGCCGATCTTGCGCGGGAACAGCGCCATGCCTTTGTTGTGTGCCGCAGCCCCCCGCAAAGACGTCAGTCGAAACGACATGAAATCGCTGGTCTCGATCAATTCGGACCGGATCGCCCGCCCGCTGTAGGCCGTGTAGGTCGCGTAATAGGTCTTGCGATCGCCGTCGCTGAATTGGACAAAGCGCGCATCCTCGATGCCGTTCGACTGGGATTCGGTCACGGGAAAGATGACACGCTCGCTGAGATCTTCCTCGGACCTGAACGTCAGCTCGACCCGGTCGCCGTCCGGGCCGGATGCGCGATGGCTGATCCGCGGGAGCGAGGCAAGGCGCGCCGTCGGATCGACGGCCAGGCTCCCGTCGGCCGCGATCGTTCCGGTTCGAAACGTCAGTGACGACACGTGCCCTTCGCCGATGGCCCGGAGACTGATGATGAAGCGTTTGCCCCCTTCGGGCGCACCGGATTGATCAGGGTGCGGCACGATGCTCGGATTGAACAAGGCTGAGGCCTCGAACGAATACTCACTGAGAAAATAGGCGCCGATCAGCTGTCGCTGGGTTTTCGAGAAGGCGCCATGCGTTGCGAAAGCATCCTCCATATCGTCGGCGCGGGCCTCGAACGTCTCCAGGAGGTTGCGATGTCGGCCCTCGAAATTGTCAAGGACGTCCGCGAGCTGGGCCGCAACGGCCTCCGAATTGAGTGCGAGAACCCGCTCGACGATATGATTTGCGCGCATCTTGTCGGTCGGGTTGAGATCGCGCGGTTCAGTCGCCGGCTTGAACGGCCGCACGATGACCCGCGCTGGATCGGGACGCAGATGAAGCCCCTGCCGGTTCAAGAAAGAAGATTGAGACACGGTATCCTCGGCTCGCTAGGTGAGAAGGTAAAGTTCAGGCGCCCACGGCGCGCAACGCTATGGGCCTCGTCAGGCTCGTGGTGATGCGTGCAAGCTGGCGCATCTCGGCAAGGCCGAGGAGATAGCAAACCACCGACTCGCCCCCGCGGTTTTCGTTGGCGCGATCGGGGTGCAAGCCATCGCGGCAGCTGCCGGTGAGCGGATCGACCAGCGCCACCGAGAGATCATTGCTGCCGAGAAACCAGGCGAAGGCCCGCGTTGCCATGGCTTTCCATTCGGCATCGCCATCCGCACGCCACGCCGTGAGGCAGGCCGCAATCGTCGCCGTTGCTTCCACCGGCTGCTGATCGAAGGCACGGGGATGTTGCCGCTGCTCGCCGAAGCCGGCGGTGCCGACCGGCCGGAATTGACCTGCCGCAGTCGTTTGTTGCGTCATGAGCCAGCGCAGCGACCTCAATCCGGCATCGAGATATTGAGGCGTTTGCGTCGCCATGCCCGTGAGCATCAGGGCCTGCGGCAATCGCGCATTGTCATAGGCCAGCCCTTCCTCGAACCACACCCAGTCCGGCGTCTCCACCGACGCCAGACAGGACATCAACCTGTCGGCGAGGGAATGCCGGACCTCCCTGGCGTGAAGATCGTCCGGCGCCACGGCGCAGTATGCGTCCAGACCCAGCAGCATGAAGGCCCACGCGCGGGGCGAGCGAAAGCTCTCCGCGATCGACAATGCCTGCGCGAACAAGGCTGCAGCCCACTGGCGCCGCGCCGGGCTCGCGTCCGTGCGCGCCGTCTCACCCAGGGCCCATAGCGTTCGCCCGTGACTGTCTTCGGAGCCCCTGTCTTCAAGCCAGGTGCGATTGAAGCCCATGAAGTTGCGAAATTGCCCGGTGTCGGGGTTCCACGCGTGCTGCACGAAGGCAGCAAAGCGGGCCGTCAGGACCTCCGACAGAGGCTGCTCGCCCGGATTGTTGAGGGCGCAGGCCAGCAGCAACGCTCGGGCATTGTCGTCGACGCAATAGCCGTGCGCACGATCGGGCACCGAATGCACCGCATGCTGGAACAGGCCGACATCGTCGCACATCGACAGGAAGTGGCCGATCTGCATATCCGGCGGCGCAGGGCCGCGCAGTCCCGGCGAGCCCATGTCGGAGCGCGCAAACACCTTGGGCCGGTGACCTTGCCGTGCCGTCTCGAAGACCGACATGTAACGCTCGGCCGTGCATTCCCACGTCATCATTCGGCTCGCGGCATAGGCGCGCCGGGACATCGCCTGCCGTCGCACGTCGTCGGTGAGCAATTTTGCGATCTCGCCGCCGATCGCGGCGGCATTGCCGAACGGCACCAGAACTCCGCATCCCTCAGTGAGCAGCTCGCGGGCGTGCCAGTAAGGCGTCGAAACCACCGGCTTCCCCAGTCCAAAGCTGTAGGCCAGGGTCCCCGACGTCATCTGGGCCTCGTTGAGATAGGGCGTGACATAGACGTCGCACATCGAGATGAATTCGAGCAACGTGGCCAGATCGACGAACCGATCGAGGAACACCACGTGATCGTGGATGCCAAGTTCACGCACCCGCGCCATCAAGCCCTCGCGATAGGCCTCGCCCTGGTTTCGAACAAGATTCGGGTGCGTTGCGCCGAGCACGACGTACACTGCGTCCGCGCAGCGCTTCAGGATCGACGGCATGGCGTCGATCATGACCTCGATGCCCTTGTTGGGTGATAGCAGGCCGAAGGTCAGAATGACCGACTTTCCCGCAAATCCGAGCCTGGCCTTCGCTGCATCGGACCCGACGAAGGCGACATCGGGAATGCCGTGCGCAATCACCTCGATCTTGTCGTCCGGCACCAGGTAGACGTCACGCAACAGCTCCCGGCCCTTGTTGGCCATCACGACGACCTTCGACGACGCATCGACGATACGCTCCACGACGGCGCGTTGCTTCACCGTCGGACTGGCCAGCACCGTATGGAACGTCGTCACGACCGGCATGGTGAGGCGCGACAACAGCACCAGGATATGGGCCCCGGCCTCACCGCCGAAAATCCCGAATTCGTGCTGGAGGCACACGATATCGAACTGGCCGGCATTGAGGAAATCCGCCGCGCGCATGTAGTCGTCGATATGGCCTTCCTTGATCTGGAAGGCGACCGCCGGAGGATAGTCATAGGCCTGACCGGGATCGGTCATCGCCACGATGCTGGTCTCCAGATCCGCGCGCGACATCGAGATCGCCTTCTGCAGGTCGGTCGTGAAGGTTGCAATTCCGCATCGGCGCGGCAGCGAGTTGCCGATGACGGCGATACGGTGGAGCGGCGTCATGTCGGTACCTCGATGATTTCGTTTGATGTCGGCGCCTGGGCGGCGGCGGAATTTGTCGTCCGTCCCGTGCAATCCTGCAGCAGGGATGCAATTGGATCCGGTCCCGGATAGGCGAGCAGGATGCTCATCCCGCTCGCGTCAACGTCGATGCCGGCACGATCGGCTTCGATGAAGATGGCCTCTCCGACGGTCGCATTCGCCCGTCCGACGCGCCCCATCCCGTCGATCACGAGGAGCCAGGCTTCCCGATCGGTATCGAGCTCCCAATGCGAATTGGCCTGGAGATCGATCCGCTCAAGCACGAAAGGCGGACTCGCGATGAGAACCGTACGAACATCGGTGAGGCGCCGCGGAGGCAATTGCGTTGGCGGCGGCCCGGCATCGGAGGCGGCTACGGCGCTGTCCTCATGCAGCTCGCGCTGCCGGCCAAAATCGAACAGGCGGAATGTCGTATCGCTGCGCTGCTGAATCTCGGCAAGCACGATATTGGCGCCGATGGCGTGGATCGTGCCGCCGGGAACGAGGATGACGTCGCCTTGCGCGACAGGACGCCATTGCACATGGCCCGCAATCGAGCCGTCCCTGATCGCCGCGCGCAACGCCTGCGGCGTGAGAATCCGCTTCAGCCCCAGCGCAACCCGCGCGCCCAGCGGCGCCGATAGGATGTACCACGCCTCGGTCTTCCCGTTCGGCAAGCCGATGGCATGCGCGAATTCGTCATTCGGGTGAACCTGGATCGACAAGGGCTGGCTGGTGAACAGCAGCTTCAGCAGGAGTGCCGGGCTGGCCGCACGCTCGTCCATACGCCCAAACCACAATTCGCCGACCGGATCAGAGGAAGTGTCGATGCTGCTCCAGGGACGCAGATCGACGCGGCCCCAGGGTTTGCGGGCGATCTCTACGGAGGCATGCTCGATGGTCATCTCCTGTCCGGCTCAAGCCGGCCGATGGAATGCCGGCGGCAACGGCTCGCGCACGAGCCCACTGAGATTCAGGGTCTCGGCGCTTTCCCCGATGTCCGAGACCAGAACCTCGCCGACGCGATGCGCGACCATGCTGGGTCGCCCATCATGGAAGCCAAATTGTGTATGTGACATGGCAGATCCTCCTGGTAATGGCGCTGGTTCACGCCGTCCGCCCGCTGCCACGCCCGCGCTGTCTGGTGACAAGCCTCAACAACCGCGACAGATATTCTTCAGTTTCGCCGCGGTTCGGGCCTCTTCCGCTATGAATGGATCCTTGTATGGGGCCCGAGATAGGTCGTTTTCCGCGGCAATGGGCTTCTTCACCTTCGGAGGAAACGCGGCGTCGTAACAGGCGAGCCGTCCGCTCGTGCTTTCGATCGCGTGGCAGTCAGATTCACCGGCGATAGCGCCTTGCGCGAATGTGCCGAGCGTCAATACGACAAGGAGCGTTTTCATCCAGATACCTTTCCGGGCGGCGTTCACACGAGGCATTCTCTTGCGATGAACCTGGGCGCGCCATTTGACGAACCGCAGGCGTCACCTCATGCCTCGAACTGGTCGAACTCATCGGAGAGCAGAATCCGGCCTTGCGGCGTGCATATCCGCACGTCGATATAGCCTTCCTGCAACAACTCCCTCGCCTTCTTCAAAGCGGCAGCCGTTGTGGTGCGACCCAGGCTCACATAGCCGCTTTGATCGCGCGCGCTCACTAGATATTGGAGCGGCGTCCTATCCATGCAGAAAAGCCGCAGCGGCCACCAGGAGCAACAGAAACAGCGGGACGATCACCGGCGGCACGATCCAGTCGGCCAGATTAAAGCGAGGCATGCGCGCTCCTCCTCGTTCGGCGGGAGCGCTAGTGACCCTCAGTCACCGATGGATGCCATGGGAAGGGCGGTGATCCCGTGACCCTACGCTTACGCCCCGCCAATAGCGAGCTTTAAAACGGTACGCGACATCGACGGGGCGGCGTTGCCTCGGCCCGCGGCGTCGTTTAGTCAAGCAGCCGACGGCAATATCAACACGGGCACGGCCAGCATGGTTACAGTCTATTTCGATCTCGACGGCACCCTGACCAACCCGAAGCCCGGGATCACCCGCTCGATCCAATATGCGCTCGATCGCTTGGATCTCGCGGTGCCGAGTGAGGACGAGTTGACCTGGTGCATCGGGCCGCCGCTGCATGCCAGCCTGAAAAAGCTGACGGGAACCGACGAGCTCGCCGACCGGGCGCTGCTGCTCTATCGTGAGCGTTTTGCCGATATCGGCCTGTTCGAAAACGAGGCCTATGCCGGCATCATGGACACCTTGGCGACGCTGGCCGCGACGACGCCGCGCATGTTCGTCGCCACCAGCAAGCCCGCGGTCTACGCCACCCGCATCGTCGATCATTTCGGCCTGAAACCTTATTTCGAGCGCGTGTTCGGCTCCGAGCTCGACGGCACGCGCGTCGACAAGCGCGACCTGCTCCGCTACGCGCTCGACGAGGCAAGGGTCGATCCCGCCAGTGCGATCATGATCGGCGACCGCAGCCATGACGTGGTCGGCGCCCGAACCAACGGCATGACCGCGATCGGCGTGCTCTACGGCTACGGCAGCGAGGCGGAGCTGCGCGACGCCGGCGCGCATCACATCTGCGCCGCGCATCCGGACTTGCTCGGCCATTGTGTGGCCTAGGCGCTGACCGTCTCCACCGCGGTCAGCATGCCCGTTTTCGGGTGACAGCCTCGATACTCGAAGAACTGCTCGTCCGCGGCCGCTACGGTAACCTCGTGGTAGAGCCGCAGTTTGGCTGACGGCCCGAGCGTCGAGAGGTATTTCATCGCCGCGCCGAAGATCCTGACGTGGGTCGGATGTGACTCTGCCCAGCGTTCCAGCGCAGCAAGGCTCTTCCACCAGCTCTGGCCGTAGGACTTTTCGCTCACGCTGCCGTCGGCAGCGAGCACATTCATGTAGCGATTGGCGTAGCAGCCGATACCGAGGCCGTCGTCACGCAGAAAATCCATGCCCTCGCGCAGCACCGGCTCGACGTCGTCGAGATAGAGCTTTCGCTCCGACGCCTCGGTGTCACTCCAGTCCTGCCCGGACCGGATCAGGCAGAGATTGTCGTGCGCCTTCACCCGCAGCCGCGCGCCATCGCGGACCAGCTCGGGCACCCCGCCGGGTGCCATCGCGTCGGTCTGCGACAGCGGGATGCGATCGCGCATGCCGCCCCAATAGGCGTGCTCCTGCACCTCGCCGCTCATGCCCTCTGCAATGACGGCGACACCTTCGGGCCGGTCGAGCGAGGAGAACAGCGTCTCGTGCCGCGCCACGGCGGGACGCAGCCCCTCGATGAAGGTGCCGACACCTTCCCGCTGCCTTCCCGTCCACGCCTCGCGTGCCGGCGCGAACCAGGCATCGAAGCGTGCGACGTCGTCCCAGTAGGCGACCGAGACAACGTTCTCATAGCCGGGCTGGTCGACATAATGCGCACGGTCCCAATGCGGCGGACCGTTCTCCGCAGCGAAGAGAGCCGCGATCTCCGTCAGCGCGTCCGTCGCAGCCGACGGCGCCACACCGCGATACTGGACGCCGAAATAGACCATCACGACGCGGCTGACGGCGGGCTTGTAGCGCGCCACGAAAGACGGATATGGCGGCTGGTAATCGTCCGGCACGCGCTTGTGGCGCGTGCGCTGAGTTTCAAGATGCAGAGGAATTGCGGATTCCATGGTCGTGCCCTCTCCTCGATCCTGCAGTCAGCTCGCCGCCGCGGCGATGTCCGTGGGCTCGACGGTGTCGACCGGCAGTGCGAACTGCTCGACGCGCTGGTATCGCTTCTTGTTGAGCAGCAGCCGCGTGACGTCGGGCCGCGAATAGTGCCCGGCGGGATCGGCCGCATTCTTGGCGACGCCGATGGCGCCGAGGTCGATCTCGGCAATCAGGAGGCCCTCCTGATCGGGCGCGAGCTTGTCGCCGATCTGGCTGCCGTCGGGGCCGTAGATCGCGGCAAAGCCGCCGCCGACGTGCAGCAGCGCGTGCTTGTCGGGCCGGTCGCAGAGTTCGTCGATCATCGCCTGCGACACCGTCGCGCAAGGCGCGAGCACGAAGCAGGAGCCCTCCACGGCATAGACACGCGAAGCGGCGTTGTTCACCTCGGCGCCGAGCGCCGGCGCGAAGGGATCGTAGAGCGAGAAGCTCGGCCAGGCCGCGACATGCACCTGCTCGTTCTGGGCGTACATCGCGTATTTCGACAGCGGCTGCAGGTGCTCCCAGCAGCACAGCGCGCCGATGCGGCCGATGTCGGGCCTCGCGTGCACGGCGAGATCGCTGCCGTCGCCCTCGCCATAGACCGTGCGTTCGGCGTGGGTCGGCCGCAGCTTGCGGCGCTTTGCGATGGTCTCGCCGTCGGGGCCGATCAGCCATTGCGCGAGATAGAGGCTGCCGCCGTCGCGCTCGGACAGGCCGACCACCGCCGTCAGCTTCGCCTTGCGCACGGCATCGCGCAAGCGCTCGGCCTGCGGGCTGTCATAGGACAGCGAATTGTCGAAATAGCGCTGCACAAAGCCGCGGCCGATCGCCCAGGCCGGCGAGTCCATCCAGATGTGCCAGGGGTAGCCGGGGATGAAGGCCTCCGGAAACGCGATCAGCCTGGCGCCCTTCTCGGCGGCCTCCCGGATCAGCGCGATCGACTTGTCGATCGAGGCGTCGAGGTCGAGCCAGGCCGGCGCCGCCTGCACCACCGCCACCTTGTACTTTGGATGTTCGATGCCCATTGCCGCCTCCATTGCCGGTTGATCGCAGACCTCGTCCGATGCAGTCTATTTGGCCAAGCCGGGCGGCCGGGCGCTCGACCACGGCGGAACAAAAACTCGACCGGGCGGGATCGCCGCCCCGGTACGGAACTTGCCTGCGATCAGGCCGGATCTGCGCCGACATGCGATTTTGCTGGATGTGAAAGGGAGGCTTGCCGATGCCAATCCAGTTCACGACGGACGGCAGCCCCGGCTACCGGCGGCTCGCCCTCTGGCAGGACATCGTCTGCGACGTCTTCGTCGGGCTCGACTGCAAGTCCGATCTCGGCAGCGCCTTCCGCGGCTCGGTCACACAGGCCACGCTCGGCAAGGCCGTGTGCTCCGACGTCTGCTCCGATCGCCAGCACGTGTTCCGCACGCCCTCGCGCATCGCGCGCTCGGACCAGGATTTTGTTCTCATCGCACTCGGCAATCGCGGCGACGGCGGCGTGGTGCAGGACGGCCGCGAGACCGTGATCCATCCCGGCGAGTTCGCACTCTACGACACCACGCGTCCCTATGAGCTGAAGTTCAACGGCAGCTTCACGCAGACCATCTTCAAGGTGCCGCGCGAGATGTTGCAGCGACGGCTCGGCGGCACCGAGACGCTGACCGCGATCTCGTTCGGCACTGATGCGCCGCTCGAGCGGCTCGCCTACGACTTCATCTTCAGGCTGTGCCAGAGCGCGGACCGGCTCGCCCCGAACAATTCCGCCGCCCTGTCGGAGCAGGCCGTCGATCTCCTGGCGATGGCGCTGAGCGAGCGGCTCGGCAAGACGCCGCTGCCGTCCTCGACGCATCGCTCCGCCCTGCTCTACCGGCTGAAGGCCCACATCCGCGCGCACCTCGCCGATCCCGACCTTTCGCTGGCGGAGACTGCGGCCGCGCTCGGTATCTCGCCGCGCTACGTGAACGACCTCCTCGCCGACGAGGAGACGTCGTTCCAGCGCCATGTGCTTGCCGAGCGTCTTGCCCAATGCCGGCGCGACCTCGCCTCGCCCATGCTCGCCCACCGCCACATCAGCGAGATCGCGTTTGCCTGGGGCTTCAACGACCTCTCGCATTTCGGCCGCGTCTTCCGCGAACATTTCGGGATGTCGCCGCGCGACTTCAGGCAGAGCCAGTTGCGGCACTGACGTTCATTCCGGTCAGCCATCATCGCAAGCCTTCGTCCTGAGCGAAGGCAGCGCTCGGCAATTCCAGATTGTCTTGGTTGGCAGCCTGCATCAGGCTAGCTCACATGAGGACTCACGCCACGATAAGCGGATCGGAGCTGTTGCTGGGCATGATCGCGATCCGGCTCGCCGCGCTGGTCGTGGTGGGCTGGAGCCTTGCGCTCCTGCCGCGGCAGGCGCGCAACGTCGAGCTCGCCTGCACGCCCTCAGTCGCAGCAGCAATCGAGAGGCAGGCTCCCGTGAAGACCGTCGGCCCGCGCCTCGTCGATACCGCGTTCGATGACATGCTTCGGCACGACTAGAGCGTTCCAGAGCAAGGCCGGTATGTGAGCGCGTGATAGGACGAGGCGCCTGCTTGCGCTAACTTCGACGCCAAGGCCGCACGGATCAATCCGCGGCCAGCCGAGGAGCACATCGATGGAATACCGACGCTTGGGCCGATCCGGCCTCATGGTGCCCGCTTTGAGTCTTGGAACCGGCACCTTCGGAGGCGTCGGCCGCCTCGCTGCTTGGGGCACCACCGATGCGAGCGAAGCGCGGCGGCTTCTGGATATTTGCCTCGAGGCCGGTGTGTCGATGTTCGACACCGCTGACGTCTATTCGCTCGGCGAGTCCGAGCGCGTTCTCGGCGAAGCCATCAAGGGCCGCCGCGACAAGGTGCTGATCTCGACCAAGGCGACGTTCCGTTTCGGTGACGGGCCCAACGACATCGGCTCGTCTCGGCAGCATCTGCTCGCCGCCATCGACGGCTCGCTCGCCCGGCTCGGCACCGATTACATCGACCTGTTCCAGCTCCATGGCTTCGACGCCTTCACCCCGCCTGAAGAGGTGCTCGCAACCCTCGACGTGCTCGTGCGCGCCGGCAAGATCCGCTATGTCGGCGTCTCCAACTTTTCAGGCTGGCACCTGATGAAGTCGCTCTCCGTCGCCGACAAGCATGGCTTCCCGCGCTACGTTGCCAATCAGACCTACTATTCATTGATCGGCCGCGACTACGAATGGGAGCTGATGCCGCTCGGCCTCGACCAGGGGCTCGGCGCCGTGGTCTGGTCGCCGCTCGGATGGGGACGCCTCACCGGAAAGATCCGGCGAGGCCAGCCGAAGCCCGAGGTCAGCCGCCTGCCCAAGACCGCCGATTTCGGACCGCCCGTGCCCGATGAGCACGTCTATCGCGTCGTCGACGCCATCGACGAGGTCGCCAAGGAGACGGGCAGGAGCGTCTCGCAGATTGCGCTGAACTGGTTGCTCCAGCGTCCGACGGTCTCGACGCTGATCATTGGCGCGCGCAACGAGACGCAGCTGCGCGAAAATCTCGGCGCGGTCGGCTGGACATTGACCAAGGACCAGATCGCAAAGCTCGATGCCGCGAGCAAGGTGACCTTGCCCTATCCCTACTGGCACCAGCGCACCACCTTCACCGACCGCAATCCGCCGGCGGTGTAGAGACGGCCAACGGCCCGACCGCTCGGCTCCCTGAGCCCTCGCGAAGCGGTCCCGACCCGTTTTCCTGTGCCGGAAGGCCTGCTTCCGGCACAGGAACTGTCCGTGTCCTGCCGGGTTGCGATCCAATCTGCAATTTCCTAATCCGGAGATGAAACACGGCTCGAATCAAGCGCGCCTTCATCATGTCGTCCGCCCCCACAGTGCATGCCGACGGCCTGCCGCAGCCCCAGCGCAACCAGGCGGTCCTGACCATTGCGCTCGGCATCATCATGGCGGTGGTGGACAGCGCCATCGCCAACGTCGCGCTGCCGACGATCGCGGCCGACCTCGACGCGAGCCCGGCCTTCTCGATCTGGATCGTCAACGGCTACCAGCTCGCGATCACCATCTCGCTGCTGCCGCTGGCCTCGCTCGGCGAGATCGTCGGCTATCGCCGCGTCTATCTGGTCGGGCTCGTGCTGTTCACGCTTGCGTCCGCCTTCTGCGCGCTGGCGCATACGCTGCCGCTGCTGACGGTCGCACGCATCATCCAGGGCTTTGGCGCGGCCGGCATCATGAGCGTCAACGCGGCGCTGGTGCGCTTCACCTATCCGCGCAGCCTGCTCGGCCGCGGCATCGGGCTCAATGCGCTCGTCGTCGCCTTCTCGGCCGCGGTCGGCCCGACGCTCGCGGCCGGCATCCTCGCGGTCGGGAGCTGGCCCTGGCTGTTTGCCATCAACGTGCCGCTCGGCGCGGTGACGCTGGTGCTGGGCCTGCGCAGCCTGCCGCACACCAAGCCCGCGAGCCATTCCTTCGACTGGCAGAGCGCCGGTCTGTCCGCGATCACCTTCGGTGTCGGCATTGCCGCGATCGACAGCGTCGGTCATGGCGAGGCCGCGCTCACCTGCCTCGTCCAGTTCGCAATCGCGATCGTCGCCGGCGCGCTGCTGATCTATCGCGAAACCCACATGACCTCGCCGCTGCTGCCGGTCGACCTCTTGCGCATCCCCGTCTTCGCGCTGTCGATCGCGACCTCGATCGCATCGTTCTGCGGGCAGATGCTGGCCTTCGTCGCGATCCCCTTCTATCTCCAGAGCCGCTTCGGCTATTCCGCCGTGCATATGGGCCTCCTGATCACCCCGTGGCCGATCGCCCTCGCCTTCGCAGCCCCCCTCGCCGGCCGCCTGGTCGAACATTATCCGGCTGGCCTGCTCGGCGGCATCGGGCTCACGCTGTTCGCCTGCGGGCTCGGCGCGCTCGCCCTCCTGCCCGCCGCGCCAACGCCGCTCGACGTGATCTGGCGGATGGCGCTGGCCGGGGCCGGCTTCGGCCTGTTCCAGACCCCCAACAACCGCACCATGATCGCCGCCGCCCCGCGCGAGCGCGCCGGCGGCGCCAGCGGCATGCTGGGCACGGCGCGGCTGCTCGGCCAGACCACGGGCGCGGCGCTGGTGGCGCTGTTCCTCGGCCTCTATCCAGTTGACGGGACCCGAGTCGCGCTCCTCGCTGGCGTCGGATTTGCGCTCTGCGGCGCGGTGCTGAGCATGCTGCGGCTCTCGCCCGCAGGCGCGCGCGGCGCCGAGCATGTCCGCGTGCAGGACGACCAGCGCCTGCGCGGCGAATAGAACCGGCCACGCGCAGGTTCTCGACCCATCGCCACACAACCGGTGCGTGGCTTAACTATCTGGACCAATGACGTATTGCCCTCGCGCTCTGGTTGCGCTTCACTGGCGGCGGGACAAGGGGCATTTCATGCGATCATTTGGAATTGTGGCGCTCAGCGTCATGCTGGGCGGCTGCGCGTCGGTCACGCGCGGGACGACCGAGAATATCAGCATCTCATCGACACCTTCAGGCGTTGAAGCCGTCGTCAGCGGAATGGAGGTTCCGACCACCTGCACGACGCCCTGCTCCGTGGTCGTCAAGCGGAACGCCGACATCTCCATCACCTTCCAGAAGGAAGGCTACGAGCCGCAGATCGTGCCGCTCAGCCGCGACATCCAGACCGGCGGCGCCGCCGGCTTTGCCGGTAATCTTCTGCTGGGCGGGGTCGTCGGCATGGGGGTCGATGCCGCGACGGGCGCGGCAACCGATCACAAGCCGAATCCGGTCATCGTCACGATGCAGCCGTCCGCCCCTGCCCGCGCACGGCCACCCGCGCCGAAGAAACCGCGGCCGCTTGCGGCACCTGCGCCTGACACCGGCACTTAAAACCCCGCATTACGACACAAACAAAAAGGCCGGCATTTCAGCCGGCCTTTTCGATTTCATCACGCGCCGATCAAGCCTTGACCAGCGGCCCCTTGGAGGTCGGCCCCTTCGAGCCGCCGGGGCCGCCCGGCTTGGGCTTGCCCGGTGGACGCTTGCGGGCGCCGGGCAGCTTTTCCTGCTTCGGCGTGACCGGGCCCTCGACGAACTCGAAGCCGATCTTCTCCTTGGTCTCGTCGGCCTCGTCCTTGACCAGGACGACGCGGACGTGGCCACCGCTCTTGAGCTTGCCGAACAGCACCTCGTCGGCCAGCGGCTTCTTGATGTGCTCCTGGATCACGCGGGCCATCGGCCGCGCGCCCATCTGCTCGTCATAGCCGTGCTGGACCAGCCAGGTCTTGGCGGGCTCGGACAGCTCGATGGTGACGTCGCGGTCGCCGAGCTGCGCCTCGAGCTGGAGCACGAACTTCTCGACCACCGTGCCGATCACCTCGACGCTGAGATGGCCGAACGAGACGATGGCATCGAGGCGGTTGCGGAATTCCGGCGCGAACTGCCGGTTGATCGCCTCGTGGTCGTCGCCTTCCCGCTTCGAGCGGGTGAAGCCGAACGCCTGCTTGGCCAGGTCCGAAGCACCCGCATTCGTGGTCATGATCAGGATCACGTTGCGGAAGTTGACCTGCTTGCCGTTGTGGTCGGTGAGCCGGCCGTGATCCATGATCTGGAGCAGCACGTTGTAGAGATCGGGATGCGCCTTCTCGATCTCGTCAAGCAGCACCACGCAATGCGGATGCTGGTCGACGCCGTCGGTGAGCAGGCCGCCCTGGTCGAAGCCGACATAGCCGGGAGGCGCGCCGATCAGGCGCGACACGGTGTGCCGCTCCATGTATTCGGACATGTCGAAGCGCAGCAGCTCGACGCCGAGCGACGCCGCGAGCTGCTTTGCGACCTCGGTCTTGCCGACGCCGGTCGGGCCCGAGAACAGGTAGCAGCCGATCGGCTTCTCCGGCTCGCGCAGGCCGGCACGCGCCAGCTTGATCGAAGCGGCGAGCGACTCGATCGCCTTGTCCTGACCGAACACGGTGCGCTTCAACGTCTGCTCGAGATGCTTGAGCACCTCGGCATCGTCCTTCGACACGCTCTTCGGCGGGATCCGCGCCATCGAGGCGATCGTGGTCTCGATCTCCTTGATGCCGATGGTCTTCTTGCGCTTGTTCTCGGCAACCAGCATCTGCGCCGCGCCGGATTCGTCGATCACGTCGATCGCCTTGTCGGGCAGCTTGCGGTCATGGATGTAGCGCGAGGAGAGCTGCACCGCAGCCTCGATCGCCTCGTTGGTGTACTTCAGCCGGTGGTAGTCCTCGAAATACGGCTTGAGGCCCTTGAGGATCGCGATCGCGTCCTCCACCGTCGGCTCGTTGATGTCGATCTTCTGGAAGCGCCGCACCAGTGCGCGGTCCTTCTCGAAGTGCTGGCGGTATTCCTTGTAGGTGGTCGAGCCCATGCAGCGGATCGTGCCCGAGGCAAGCGCCGGCTTGAGCAGGTTCGAGGCATCCATCGCCCCGCCCGACGTCGCGCCCGCACCGATTACGGTGTGGATCTCGTCGATGAACAGGATGGCGTTGGGATGCGCCTCGAGCTCCTTGAGCACCTGCTTCAGGCGCTCCTCGAAGTCGCCGCGATAGCGCGTGCCCGCGAGCAGCGTGCCCATGTCCAGCGAGAACACGGTGGCAGCCGCCAGCACCTCCGGCACCTCGCTGTCGACGATGCGCTTGGCGAGGCCCTCCGCGATCGCGGTCTTGCCGACGCCGGCTTCGCCCACGAACAGCGGGTTGTTCTTCTGCCGGCGGCACAGCACCTGGATCGCGCGATTGATCTCGGAATTGCGTCCGATCACCGGATCGATCTTGCCGTCGCGCGCCTTCTTGTTGAGGTTGACGCAATAGGTCTCGAGCGCTTCGCCCTTCTTCTTGGCGTCGTCGCTGCCCTTGGTCTCGGTCTCCTCGTCGACGCCGCGCACGGGGCGCGCCTCGGAGACGCCCGGCCGCTTGGCGATGCCGTGGCTGATGTAGTTGACCGCGTCGTAGCGCGTCATGTCCTGCTCTTGCAGGAAGTACGCGGCATGGCTCTCGCGCTCGGCGAAGATCGCGATCAGCACGTTGGCACCGGTCACCTCTTCGCGACCGGAGGATTGCACGTGGATCACCGCGCGCTGGATCACGCGCTGGAAACCGGCGGTCGGCTTGGCATCGTCGGCGCCATCCGTCACCAGATTCTCGAATTCGGTCTCAAGATAGTTGACGAGGCTCGTACGGAGCTTGTCGAGATCGACGCTACAGGCGCGCATGACGGCGGCTGCATCGGAGTCGTCGATCAGGGAGAGCAAGAGATGCTCGAGCGTCGCGTATTGGTGATGACGCTCGTTTGCGATCGCCAGCGCACGATGCAGGGATTGTTCAAGGCTTTGGGAAAAAGTCGGCATTCGCGTCCTCTATGGCCCCCACCATCATGATCGTCCTCGCCCGGTCAGGCAACAACAACCTTTGTCACATATAGTTATACAAGACCGCGGCGAAAGACCGGTTCCGCGACTCGGCAGCTAGCCATCTGCGGTATTTTTCGATGCAAAACCCGTTCCGATTTGGGCGGGATCGGCGCCGGTTCAGAATTCCGTAGTTCTGCCGGCTGCAACGGACATCGCGCGCAGGCACCACGCGGCGGTCCCACTGCGACATACACAAGCAAGAGCCGGCTACGAACGCGCCGTGAGGTGACTTATTTCTTCTCCATCACGCATTGCAGCGGATGCTGGTGCTTGCGGGCGAAGTCCATCACCTGCGTCACCTTGGTCTCGGCGATCTCGTAGGTGAACACGCCGCACTCGCCGATGCCGTGATGGTGGACGTGCAGCATGATCTTGGTCGCCGCCTCGACGTCCTTCTGGAAGAACTTCTCCAGCACGTGGACCACGAACTCCATCGGCGTGTAATCGTCGTTCAGGATCAGAACGCGATACAGGTTCGGCCGCTTGGTCTTCGGCTTGACTTTGGTGATGACAGAGGTGTTCGGCCCCGTCGGGCTGCCGGAACGGTTCTCGTCGTTGCTCATCCGGGGAGCGCGGGCGGCGGCGGCCGCAGGCAGGTCGAGGCTGGAAGTCAATTGCGGCATGGCTCAGGCGTTCAAATTCCCCACGGAAGCGGTGACGGCCCGCCGCGCGGCCCCGCCTTTCGGAGCTTCGCGCTGGCGCACCGCGTTTTGGGATCGCCGCTTCCAACCGGTCCGGTCCAAACCAGATCGATTGCGAGAATATGGGTCTGCCCCCGGCTCGCCGCAAGCGTGCAAGATCCGGCTGCCGCGGTCCCGATTCCCGATCCGGGCGATCCTGACCGAGGTTAGTCAATCCGGACCGGTTTGACAAAAATTTCCGCGGCGCCGTCTCGAACATGGTGACCAGGAACCCGGCCGTTAACGCGACTGCGACGGTTTCGCGCGGGATCATCTCCGGTCTTCTACGGTACCTGCTGTTCAATCGCGTGACGCGAAATCGGGCAAAATCGGAGATCTCGAGGATTGCCGGCCTCGCCTGCCCTGCCCTGTGTCAGCCGCGTCGGTCGACAGCTCGCGCATCCTGCAGCCGCCGAACACAGGCCCGCTCCTCAATGCAGGCGGCGCTCGATCGTCGGGCACCATCACCAATCAGCACCAAGGCGCAGGCCCATTTCAACGTGCTGTTCACCGGCACCAACTCGCTGCCGACGGACAGCGTCGCCGCCACCTGTACCGCGAGCACCAGCATTGATCCCACGAACACCACGCCGACGAGTGCGATCTCGGGCGTGCTGCCATATTGCGCGCGCAACACCTTACAAATTCTACTTGGTCACACCGGCAAACCAGACCGCGCGTCGAGACGGATCCGTCGCGACAAACGAAAAAGCCCGGCTGGTTCAGCCGGGCTTCTTGCTTCCAGGATGTCCGGGAAAAGTTAGTTGGCGGCCGGGGTGAACTTCGACACGATGGTCTCGACCGGCTTGAACGCCTGCTTGGCGAGATCGCTGTAGAGGCCGGCGATCTTCTGCGATTCCGCAACGAACGTCTCGTAGGAGGAGCGGGCGAAGTCGGTCTGCGCTTCCATCGCCTTGTCCAGCGACTTCACGCCGGAAAGCTTCTCGACGAAGGACTTGGTGTCTTCGAACGACTTCTTGGTGTAGTCGCCATAGGCGCTGGCGATCGCCTGGAGGCCGTGCTGCACCGAGGTCGCGGAGGCGACGCACTGCTCGAACTGCTCTTTCCCGTAGCTCTGAAAGTCTTCAACCTTGAACATTTCGGAATCCTTTTCCCTGGCTCGCGTCCGGAAGCCCCGGCTCCCTGACATTGCCCACAAATAGTGCAACGCACAAAAAAGTCAAGAATCTTGTGCGACGCACAAAAATTAGATTCAAACCGTGGAGATTCCCGGGGTTTCCCGCAAGGGTTCCTTAAGCTTTTGGAAACCGCGGACCCCTACTTTGATTCCCTGGACGTGTTCAGCTTCCGCAAGCGGTCAAAAGCCGTTTGAGAACATCACCTTAGCCAGAACAGCGGCTCAGGCCCAACGTTCCCCGCGGTGGACACCCGCGGAGGGGCAGCCTGAGCAGGTAATGATCCCGGGTCCAGTGGGCACAATTTCGCCTCACGGGCCGGTGATCAAGTCAGAAACGGGGGACGGGGTTTCATGCTTCGTAAAAACTTGTCTTCCTCGCGCTTGGCGCGGGTCGGGGTTTTCGGGCTTCTTACGATCACCACCGCGGTCATCTTCACCACCGATGCTGCCGAGGCGCGGCGTCACCGCCGCCATTACGCGCACCACCGGGTGCAGCGCGATGTGTCCGAGAGCTCCAGCCCGAAATTCGCGTCGATCATCATCGACGGCAATTCCGGCTCCGTGCTCCAGGCAACGAGCCCCGACGGGATCCGCCATCCGGCCTCGCTGACCAAGATCATGACGCTCTATCTGCTGTTTGAGCGTCTCGAGTCCGGCAAGATGAAGCTCGACACCGAGATGCCGGTGTCGCAGCACGCCGCCGATCAGGATCCGACCAAGCTGAACCTGCGTGCCGGCCAGACCATCCGCGTCGAGGACGCGATCAAGGGTCTCGTCACCCGCTCCGCCAACGACGCCGCCGTGGTGATCGCGGAAGCGATCGCCGGCGACGAGGACGACTTCGCCCAGATGATGACGCGCAAGGCGCGTTCGCTCGGCATGTCCAAGACGGTCTACCGGAATGCCAACGGCCTTCCCAACGACGAGCAGGTCACGACCGCGCGCGATCAGGCCACGCTCGGCCGCGCCATCCAGGAGCGCTTCCCGCGCTACTACCGCTATTTCGCGACCTCGACGTTCAACTGGCGCGGCCAGTCGATCCGGAACCATAACCACCTGCTCGGCAGCGTCGAGGGCGTGGACGGCATCAAGACCGGCTACACCCGCGCCTCCGGCTTCAACCTCGTGAGCTCGATGCGCCGCGGCAACCGCCACCTGATCGGCGTGGTGCTGGGCGGCCGCAGCGGCGGTTCGCGCGACGCTATCATGCGCAACCTGCTCGCCGAGAATCTCGAGAAGGGCGCGACCACGCACACCGTCACCGCAGTCACCGAGCGCATCGGCTCTGACGCCGCTGCCGAGGTCGCGGATGCGTCAGATACCCCGGCCCGCACCGCTCCGCAGGCCCAGGCCGCCGCCGCCCCCGCTCCCGAAGCGACCCCGTCGCGTCTTGCCTCGCGCCTGTCCGCGCTTGCGGCCGCCACCGCCGCAATGCCGCCCGCTCAACCCAAGCCTGACGCTCGGCCGACTGAATCCAAGATCGAGCCCGCGCCGCTCACCAATGGCGTGATCTCCAGCCAGCCGCTCTCGATCATCCCGGGCTCGTCCGAACCGATGAAGCCGGTCCGGGTCAAGACGGTGCAGGTCAAGGCCGGCGCCGTGAAGGTCGCCTCCGCCGCTCGGGCTCAGGTCGCGCCGCAGGTTACCAGCACGGTTGCGTCCCGCTCCGACGTCGCGGAAACCTCCGGCGCCGTCGTCGCCCGGGCCGATCTGATCAACAAGCCCGATTTCCAGAGCCAACCGGAAGCGCCGAAGGCGGACGTCGCCCGCACCGAGCTGCCGCGGCAGCCGGCCGGCTTCGGCACCGGCAACGGCGTCCTCGGCGTGCTGCCGGCTGCAACCGCCACCGCGCCCGCCCCGGCCGCTCCGAAACTCGCGTCCGCCGAGCCGGCGCCGCAGCCGATCCAGATGAGCGCCACCACCAAGCCGGTCGTCACCCACAGCGGCTGGATCGTCCAGGTCGGCGCGCTCGAGAGCGAGAACGAAGCCCAGCAGCGCATCGACGCCGCGCGCAGCTCGGCCCGCGGCCTGCTCAGCAAGGCCGATCCGTTCACCGAGCCGGTCGTCGCCAAGGACAATCGCAAGCTCTATCGCGCCCGCTTCGCCGGGCTCGAGCGGGATCAGGCCGAAGCCGTCTGCCGCGCCCTGAAGCGCGCCGACATCTCCTGCATCACCGTCCGCAACTGATCTCCTGCACCGTTCCGAAAAAAAATGCCCGCGCCTTGCGCGGGCATTTTTCTTTTCGGCATGCGGCCGGCCAAAGTCAGTTCCGCGACAACCTCTCGTCAACAATTTACGGTTAAATTTCAACTCAAGAGATCGACCACGCCGACAATGGCGGGCATCGGGGCGACGACAGACAGAGCAACGGAGCTCACGCGGTACGAGCGTTTGTAGCGTGGTGCCGGAGTTAGCCGTTATGCGTGCGAAGCAGAGTATCCTTGGCCTCGTTTACCCGGGCAGCGAGATACGTCGAGCCCCCCTGGTCGGGATGGAGTTTCTTCATCAGGGACTTGTGGGCCCGGCTGATGTCGTCACGCCCCGCTCCCGGCTGCAGGCCAAGGATCTGATAGGCCTCCTCCGCCGTCATTTTGCCGCTCGCCGCCGTGCGGCGCTGCCCCCCTGCCGCATCGCCCTGCGCGTTCTGACGCCAGGCGGGAAACCGGCGGTCCAGATAGCTTTCAAGTAAGGCCACGCTCTCGGCGTCGAATGCCGGGACCATCGCCAGCAGGCCGGCGAGATCGAACTCGTCGAGATCGCGCCCGGCGTAAGGCCCGGCAACGATCTGGCCTCCGAGCCGGCCAGAATCGTGGTCGAGCCGCATGTCGAGGAATTGGGAGCGCACGCGCGAGGCCTGCCCGGACGCGGGCGCCGCGCCGCCACCGAACAGCCCGCCGAAATTGCCGAAGCCGGCATTCGCCAACGGCGTCCAGCCGAGCAGCCCGGCGCCAAAAATCCCGAGCGGGATCGCGACCGCCAGCTCGCCCCGCAAGCCCGTGAAAGCCGCGACCGCCAGCGCCACCACGCCGCCGCCGAACTTGATGGTGCGCGCCAGCACCGCAGGATTGGCGGCGCGGAACATCTGAAGCAGCAGATAAAGCGTGATAACGGCGACAGCGCCGGCGATCAGGGTCATGACCGGAATATAGGCGCCCTGTTGCCAAAAAGCATGGCGTCCTTTCGCCCGTCTGCATTTGGCGGATGTGACCGGCTACTTCATCTGGCCGATCAGCTGGGCCGCACCGCTCGCGCTCTTCGCCAGCTTCAACAACGCCTCGCGGCCGCCGGCGGCATAGGTCGCGGCTGCCCGCAACAGCTCGCGCAGCTGTGCCGCCGCGCCGGGATCGAAGCGGCACCAGGCACCGCCGGTCAGGCGCGCGATCTCGCGGAAGGCCTGCTCGGCCACCGCGTCATGCCCTTCCTGAAACACAAATACCGGCACCTTGAGCATGCCGAGCTCGCCGGCCTTGGCGCAGAGCTCGTCAACCTGCTCCTCCATCGCGTCGCCGACGAAGACCACGGCCCTTACGCCCGATGCGACCGCCTCGCGCCGCGCCTCGCTCAGCACCTTGCCGATCTGGGTGTCGCCGCCGCGGCAATCGATCTTGCTCATCAGCGTCGCGAGCCTGGCGCTGTCGGAGATCCACCCCGTGGCACGGCACTCGTTGAAGCCGCGATAGTAGACCAGCCGGATGTCGAGACTGCCGAGCGCCGCGGTCTCGCGAAACATGTCGGCTTGGAGCGCACAGGCCATGTCCCACGTCGGCTGCCGGCTCATCGTCGCATCCAGCGCGAAGATCAGCCGCCCTTTTGCGCCGGGAGCATGCGGTGACAGCGCACGCGCCTTGGCGACAAAGGCGGCGATATCGTCCGAGGTCGACGTCCCGGCCTGCGGCACCGCGCCGCCTGCTTGCGGCGAGACGGCACCGCGGCCGCGCGGTTTGATAGGTTCGCCCGACATCCCTTGGCCCAGTGTGAATGCCTAATGTGGTTAGCGCGTGCAGCCCGGTCAATGTGCAAAGCCTCCGCGGGCGAGCGCCGGCGGAGGCTTTGAAAGTCGTTTCTGACTGTGATTGATACGTCAGCTCTTGGCAGGCGCCATCAGGGCGACCGGACCGGGCTCGAGAATATTGGGCGGGGACGATTGCGTATCAACCGGCGCCACCTCGCTGTCAGTCGCGCTCAGGAACTTGTCGAGCATGCTCTGGATCGAGTTCTTGGCCACATCCGGACCGGTGTCGCGCATGTCGTTGTGCTGGAATTCGGTCTTCACGACCTGGATGCCGGCCTTCTCGCACTCCTCGTCGCTCGGGATCACGCCCGCATCGGCCTTGAACTGAGGATCGGTGGAGCGGAACGACAGGATCTTGAACTTGCCGGCGGTGACGAACGGCACGCGCAGATTGTCGAGCGTGACGACCTTCTTGACCTCATCCGGATACTGCTTGGCGAAGTACATGGTGATGTCGCCGCCCATGGAGTGGCCGACCATCGTCACCTTCTCGTAATCGGCGTTGGGCTGAACCTTCTTCATTTCCTGCATCGCCAGATGGATGTTGGCCACGCCGCGCAGGATCTGCGGCAACCGGCCGACATAGAGCTCGCCGGGCTTGGTCACCATCGGAGGATCGGTCGGCAAATCATGCTGCGGGCTCACGACGAGGTAGCCGCGCGCAGCGAAAATGTTGGCGAGGAAGCCGTACTCGGTGTTCTTGACGGTGTTGCCATGGTTGATCACGGCCACAGGCATCGTGATCATGCCGGCATCGGCCTGCATTTCCTTGTCGCGACGGATCGCGATATCGACAGGCACCGGACGGTTGTCGCGCGAAGCGTCGTAGAAGGTGATGGTCTCATGCCTGATCGCCCACTTGCTCGCCGTGAAATAGGCGACGCCGCAGAGGGCACTGACCGAAACCAGAACGGCAATTCCACGCTTCATTTTCGTCCTCAGCCTCAGGCTCTTGCGGCCTGAATCCCTGTTGAAAATCGTGTTGTTCTGGAGCTCTTCGGCCCCTGGTCGCCTATTCGCTAATATATGTCACAGGCCCGTGACAGGAAGGCCAAATATTGTGAACTGGCAGCCCTTTCATTGTGCGCCGCACACGTTTCTTGGGCACCCCCTCTCTGATACGACTACGTCAGGCTGTAGGTCACCATAGGACACAACCGGCCTCGATTGGGTTCAATTTCGCAGTAAACGTAGAATGAAAACGGCCGAAGGCGCGCTCAGTTCCCGCGGGGACCAGCCCTATGAGGTTGCCCGGAAGTAGCGATATACCGCTGACTTAGGCGCCGAGAACTTAGGCGCCGAGGATGTCGTGGACCTCGAGCGGCTTGTCGACCTGGCTGAACCACTCGGCCCGGTTGGCCGCGCGGCGGCGGCCGCGCTCGTCGAGCGGCAGCTTGAGCTGGCGGAGCAGGCTCGTCACCTCCTCCCGCGCAGTGAGATGGCCGAGATTGGGCCGCATGCCGAGCGTCGCCTCGTCGATCTCGTCGAGGGCGGTGAGGCCACGCGGGAAGAATTCGCGGTAGACGACTCGTTCGGCGAAGCCGTCGACATAACGGAAGCCGAGCCGCAGCGACAAATCCTTCAACCCCTCGGCGACGAGCTGCTTGTTGCGCGAGCCCAGCATGGACAGGCGGTTGCGCACCACGATCCAGTCGGTGCTCGAGCCGTCGAGCTGACGACGCTTGCGGCGGGTATCCCGCACCATCTCGGCATAGTGGCTCTCGCCGGTGACCGCATAGTTGGCGGGGTCGACGGTGCCGAGCACGTCGAAATCGAGGAAGCTGTCGTTGATCGGCGTGACCAGCGTGTCGGCCATCGAGTGGGCGAGTCGCATCAGGTAGCTGTCGGTGCCGGGCGTATCGATGACGATGAAATCGAAACTGCTCTCGACTGCCGAGACCGCTTCCATGAACTGCTGGAACTCGGAGTTCTCGTTCTCGGCAATCTGCATGGTCTCGCCGAGCTTGATGCAGCGATGCACCGGCAGCTCGAGGTCGAGCTTGGTGCGACGAGCCCAGGCGGCGCGGTTGTCGATGTAGTGCGTAAAGCTTTGCTGGCGGCAGTCGAGGTCGATGGTGGCGACGCGCTGACCGGCCTTCAGGAGCGCAACCGCGATATGCAAGGCCGTGGTCGATTTGCCGGAGCCGCCCTTCTCGTTACCCAGCACAACGACGTGCGCCGAGCCGGATTGGCCTTGGCTAGCCTGCACAAGCATGGTGATCCTCAACGCCCCTAAGCAATATCTTCGAGTTGACCGCGTCTGCGGTCAAGTGAAATGCGTGACAGGATAACGAAATCACAGCGCGTTAGTCGTCATCATGAATCGCGTCGCCGCATCACGTCTGTGATTCAGCCCACAATGTCGCGACAGCCTCCGCAGCTTTGCGCGGGATGCTGTGCCGCATCCGGATGCATGGCGTCCACGATCGCTGCTTGTTAAGGTTAGCCGGCTGCGCGGCAGGCCGCGCCCAACCCATCCGCAAGCCCCCCGAGTCCCGATGCAACGAAGCCCTCTGATCGCCCGTACGGTCCCTGCGCTCCGACGCGCCGTCGATAATCTTCGCA
Organism: Bradyrhizobium sp. WSM2254; assembly: GCF_000472645.1. Classification (NCBI taxonomy): domain Bacteria; kingdom Pseudomonadati; phylum Pseudomonadota; class Alphaproteobacteria; order Hyphomicrobiales; family Nitrobacteraceae; genus Bradyrhizobium; species Bradyrhizobium sp. WSM2254. The sequence continues at coordinate 30,921 of NZ_AXAB01000066.1, forward strand.
AGCGAAAGGCCACGATCGCGCTGGTCCCGACCATGGGGGCGCTCCATGACGGGCATGTGTCGCTGGTGCGCCTCGCCAGGCGGCGCGCCAGCCGCGTCGTGGTCTCGATCTTCGTCAACCCGACTCAATTCGCCCCGACCGAGGATTTCGGCGCCTATCCGCGGACCTGGAAAGCCGACATCGCCAAGCTCGCGGCCGAGGATGTCGACATCGTCTGGCACCCCGGCGTCGAGGCCATGTATCCGCAGGGCTTTGCAACCCGAATCGTGCCGGAGGGTCCGGCGCTGGCCGGCCTCGAGGACCGTTTCCGGCCCCACTTTTTCGGTGGCGTCGCCACCGTCGTCGGCAAGCTGTTCACGCAATGCCGTCCGGACCTCGCGATCTTCGGCGAGAAGGACTTTCAGCAATTGCGGGTGGTGACGCAGATGGCGGGGGATCTCGATCTCGGCGTCAAGGTGATCGGCTCCCGCACCGTGCGCGAGCGCGACGGGCTCGCGATGTCATCGCGCAACGTCTATCTCTCCCCGCAGGAGCGGCAGACCGCGACCACGCTCTACCGCGCCATGAAGGACAGCGCCGGGCGCATCCGCGCCGGCGAGGCCATCGCGCCGGCGATGGCGCGCGGCGCCGCGGCAATCAAGGCGGCCGGCTTCGTGCTCGACTATTTCGAGGCTCGTCACGCCGAGACGCTGGCACAGGTCGCCTCGCGCAAGGACGGCCCGTTGCGGATCCTGGTCGCAGCCAAGCTCGGCACGACCCGGCTGATCGACAATATCGCGGTCTAAAGCGCGATGGCGACATCGCGCTTTAGGTTATTGTTTGAGCATGATCTTTCCGGAAAACCGCTACACACTTTTCCGGGTTATGCTCAGAGCAGCCCGAGATCGCGCAGCTCGCGCCGCATCGGCTCCGGCATCGCCGCGATGGTGCCCGCGGCGGACTTGCCGAGATCCGGCGGCACCGAATCATCGGCGAGATAGCGCCAGCCCTGGAACGGGCGCATCGGCCGCGGCGAGACCGGGATCACCTTCGGCTGCATCACGATCCGGCAGCGCCCGATGCCGTCCTTGTCGCGGAACGGCTCGATGCCGATGATCTTTTCGCGCGCGGCGACCTCGCCCTTGATCACCCAATAGAGCGACCCGCCCGAGAGGATCTCGGCGTCGCGCTTGGGCACCATGCGGGTGATGTGGATGTGATGTTGCGGCAGACCCTTCTTCTTGGCGGTCTGCATCCGTTCGGCCACCCACTCCTTCAATTCCTTGACGGAGTCGCAGCCGACGGCGAGCTTGATCAGATGGAGTGGCATGCCCCAGCATTAGCGGGCCGGCCGCAGGTTTTCAAAGCCGAACTATTCGTTATCCGCAGCCGCGGGAGCCGAAGCCGCGGGAGCCGAGGCCGGCGGCGGCGCCAGCGGAACCGGTGCAGCTGCCGGCGCGCGCGCAGCCTTCGGCGCCGGCGGCTTCTTGGCGGCCGGTGCCGCGGGCGCTGTCGCCTGTGCCGAGGTCGCGGCCGGCGGGCGCGGGGCCGACGCTGCGTTCGCGGCGGGTGCGGCCTGGCGCGTGCCCGTCGTCGGCGGCTCCGGATTCATGATGCTCACCGGCGGCGTCGACGAGGCGCTCGGGAACTCAGCGTTGGTCGGCTTGCCCGTCGGCATCGACGGCGGCAGCGCGGCGAGCGCACCTGCGGCCGGCACGGCCGATGCTGCCGCTGCGGGCGCGTTCCAGGTGGGCACATAGCGCGCGACCAGCATGTCGTAGAGATGGGAGTCCATGTTGGCGACGACCTGCTGCTGATCGGTCAGCGAGCGGAAGGCGGCGCAATCGAATCGGGTGCAGCCGTCACGGGCGAGAAGCACCTGCGCGACGAGGCCGTAGCGATCGCGTTCCAGTGCCTTGCGCAGCACCTTCATGTCCAGCGTCAGGCTCTTGTCGACGGTCGCGGCGTCGCCGAGCGCGGTCAGCCGGTCGATCCTGACGGCGGTGTAGGAGACGGCGGCGGCCACCGCATCCGGCGAGCCGAACAGCGCCTTCTCGCAGCCAACGGCCACGGCATCGCCGGCGAGATCGTCGAGGCAGGACAGCGCCGGCAGGCTCGCGATAACACCGGCCTGTGCGCGCGCCTCCGCTGGTGCTGCCTGCCCCGCCGGCCCATAGGCGCGCACCGTGGCAGCCACCGCGATGGCAATGGCAAGCAGCGTGATGACGGTCAGCGCGCCGTTGGCGAGCGATCTCTCGGCGCGCAGCAGCGTGACCAGGAGTATGAATCCGAAGAAGCCGGCAGCCGCCAGCATCATCCACATCGGAAAGGCCGACGAGCGCCAGATTTCGTCGAGCGACGAGGCCCATGCCCAGTTCATGCGCGACGTCCCCTCACGCGAGCAACGAGCGAATGGTCAAAGCGAGCACCGCGAGTCGGCAACTGCCCCCGGCCCACCTTGTGAAGGTGAAGCGGGCCTTTTGACGGCGAGCGGAGCAAATTCGTCCGCGACATCAATGGGCGGTGGCGGCGCTTCAGGAGAGCGCGAGCTGACTTTCCTTGGCGACCCGTTCGAAGGCCTCGGTCGAGCTCTTGATCCGGTACTGGCAGTCGTCGCCTTCCGTCGGCAGCAGGCGGATGATTTCGTACGAGCCGCTGGCAGCCGGGCGCGCAACGTTGCTGGCCGTGAACAATACGCGCGTTCCAACGGGGAATTTGTGCTTCAACACCCTCTCCATTACTCAAACAACGCCTGCCTCGCCCATGGTCCCACTGCGATGGCCGGCCGGAAACCCAGCAAGCTATATAGCACGCATGTGGCGTTTTTGGCCAGCCTCATCCGAGCATGGCAACACACCAATCTTGAAGTCTTTTCAGGACGATAACGGGAACAACGGGCCACGGTAAATACCGATGGAACCGGGCCTCAGGCGGTATGGGGCAAATGACCCTGCGGGCTCGCCTGATCCACCGCCTTGGGCAGCTCCTGGCTGGCCCAGCTGGTCGACCGGGATGTTGTAGCGCGCAGCCAGCTGGCGGACGGTGTCGTTGCCGAGCACGGCGCGGAGCTGGTCCGCCGAGATCGGCAGGTTCTGGCCGTTGCCGAGCCAGGATTTGACCTGGTCACCGAACCCGGCCTGCTGAAGCTTGGCGACGATCGCGCTGAGGCCGCCCTGATTGTTGCTGCCGAGCACCTCGCTCAAGACGGCCGGCAGCACGGCGGCGCCGAGCTGGCCGAGCGCGCTGCGGAGCGCGGGGTTGTTTTCCAGCGAGTCCAGGATTCCCATGGCGTGCCCTCTCCCAAGCCGCAACTCCAGCACGATTGAGCGCCGCCGGCTGGCGTATCGTCAAGCGGCGCCCGATCACATTTCGCGATTACGCGTCCTCGAACTTCGCGATGACAAGCGTCTCGGCAAGCCCCTCGCGGGTCCATTCCTCGAATGCCGGCAGCGCCATCATCGTTTCCATGTACGCTTTGGTATCCGGCGCGACGTCGATCGCATAGGTGCGGAAGCGGTGCACGACCGGGGCATACATCGCATCCGCCGCGCCGAAGCGGCCGAACAGGAACGGTCCCTTGGCACTGCAGCGCGCCCGGCACTCGCGCCAGATCTCCTCGATGCGCGCAACGTTGGCCTTCGCATCGGCCGACAGCGTCACGGGGCGGATCGGTCGGTGCAGGTTCATGCCGCATTCGCTGCGCAGGGGCACGAAGCCGGAATGCATCTCGGCGCACACCGAACGGGCATGGGCGCGAGCGGCGGCATCATCGGGCCACAGCTTCACTTCCGGGTAGCGCTCGGCGATGTATTCGATGATCGCGAGTGAATCCCACACCGTGGTGTCGCCGTCGACCAGCACGGGCACCTTGCCGGCGCGGCTGAGGGACAGGATCTGCTCCTTGTCCGCGGGGTTCTCCGTGTAGAGCGGGATCAAGGTCTCCACGAACGGGATGTCATTGGCGCGCAGCGCGAGCCAGGGCCGCATCGACCATGACGAGTAGTTTTTGTTGCCGATGGCAAGTTTTAGTGCAGCCATGTCACTGCTCCTTCCGAGTCCTCTGCATGCGGCTGCTTTTAGCGCCATCGCCTGCCGTCAATCAATCGTTGCTGCGCCCGGCCTTGCGTGGCAATCGTTGCTATGCTCGCGAGGAGAGAGACATGAGCAGGCATTGGGTCGACATCACCGCCGTCGGCTTCTTCATCGTCGAATGGCTGGTCTATGCCCTGACCCTGGAACATTCGGCCTATGGCCGCGACAGCCTGTCGGCGCGCATGAACCGTTATCGCGAGGTCTGGGTGCGCCGGCTGCTCGACCGCGAGACGCGCATGGTCGACATGCAGATCATGGCCTCGCTCCAGAACGGCACCGCCTTCTTCGCCTCCACCAGCCTCATCGCACTCGGCGGCGCGCTGGCGCTGCTGCACGCCACCAACGACGCCATCACGATCCTGAGCAAGCTGCCGGTCGACCTCAGCACCTCGCCCGCAATGTGGGAGCTGAAATGCGTCGGCCTCGTGCTGATCTGCGTCTACGCCTTCTTCAAGTTCGCCTGGGCCTATCGCCTGTTCAACTATGTCGCCATCCTGTTCGGCGGCATGCCGCCGGCGACCCAGCGCGACACGCCAGCGGCCGAAGCCCATGTCATCCGCACCACGCGCCTGTTCGAATCCGCCGGCCGTCATTTCAACCGCGGCCAGCGCGCCTTCTTCTTCGCGCTCGGCTATCTCGGCTGGTTCGTCAGCCCCTGGGTGCTGTTCGTGACCACAGCAGCCGTCGTGATCGTGACCTGGCGAAGGCAGTTCGCGTCCAGCGCATGGTCGGCGATGGCGCCGGAGGTGGTGGCGGATGAGGGGATGCGGAAGCGCGGGCATTGACCCCAACTCGTTCCACGTCGTCATTGCGAGCGCAGCGAAGCAATCCAGAATCTTTCCGCGGTGGCGGTCTGGATTGCTTCGCTACGCTCGCAATGACGGAGTATGAGGGAACAGCACTGCTCTTCCAACTCGCATCTCAACTCTCAAACACGCCTTCCCGTTCTCGCGGCGCAATTCGCCCGAGCTTTGCTTCGTCGCTCCACCCTCTTTGTCCAAGAGGGCGCAGGGAAGGCCGGGTGCCAGCTGGCACCCGCGGTCTGCTGCGCAAAAGGCACACGCAGAAAACCGCACAGCAGCATACAGGTGTAGCCAATCACTCGGCCTTCCCTGCGCAGTGGTTGGACGGCTTATGCCGTGCTCTCCCGGGAGCCGAGTTCCTT